>JBDTSD010000019.1:0-41248 GCA_039931355.1 Ginsengibacter sp. | reverse complement strand
TTCTTCCCGATGGTTATTTTGATATTATTTTCTTTTCATTAAATAATGAATCAACCAAAGCTTTGCTGGTTGGCCTCGCAACTGAACCTTCGGAATATGTAATCCCTGCAAAGTCTGTAAGCTTTGCAATTAGTTTTAAATTACCTGCAGCAGAATATATCCTTCACACCAGCCTACAGGATTTACTCAACCAGGAAAAATATTTACCTGCTGGTTTTTGGAATATTAAATTGAAAAAGTCATTTGATTTTCCAGGGTTTGTTGAAGCGGTTACAAGCCTTGTAAAAGAATTAATCCATAACGATATTGATAACTGGAAACAAAAACTTTTTGAGACTGTCTATAATTCAGAAGGCCTCTTAACTGTGCAACAAATATCAGGTGAAGTCCACTGGACAAGCCGGCAAATCAACAGGTACTTTAATAAATGGTTTGGCATTACATTAAAAGCATACTGCAATATTTTGCGTTATAGGGCTTCTTTCAAAAACCTTAAAGAAGGCAAACTTTTTCCGGAAGAACATTTCGCTGACCAGGCACATTTCATAAAAGAAATAAGAAAATATTCAGGCGTAACTCCGAAGGAACTTGCAAAAAATGAAAATGACCGATTTATACAATTATATACTCTCCCCAACGAATAATTTTGCGTGATATTATTTTTATCATGTGTAGCCTTAGTACACAGTTCTTTTAGATCCGCTAATTATGAAATATAAAATCATTGCCTTTTCAGGAAGCCTGAGAAAACAATCTTACACCACAAAACTGTTGAAAGCATTTAAGGATCATGCTCCCGAAAATGTTACGGTTGATCTGATCAATATTGGAAAGCTGCCATTTATAAATGAAGATTTAGAAAAAAAATTACCCATCCGGGTAAAGGATCTTCATACAACTATACAGCATGCAGACGGAGTAATTTTTGCTACGCCTGAATACAACCGTTCTTACTCTCCTGTTTTGAAAAATGCTATTGACTGGGGCTCAAGACCGGAAGGCAAAAACAAATGGAAGCAAAAGCCGGTGGCTGTTGTGGGTTGTTCACCTTATTCATTGGGAGCATTCGGCGCACAAAATCATTTAAGACAGGTATTGATGTATGTTGATATGATCCCTTTGCAACAGCCGGAATTTTACCTGGCAAATGTTGCCGATAAATTTGACAGCAAAGGCAAATTAAACGATGAAGAAACGAAACAAAAAATTGATGAGGTGTGGAAGGCACTTGTTGAATTAATTAAAAACAATAAAAAATAAATCTACAGTTATGCTACAAAAAATGAATGCAGATACGAATGCAATTAACTGGTTCGATATACCTGTTATTGACTTAGAACGTGCAAAGAAATTTTATGAAACTATTTTCGATATTGAGATGGAGACCGCCGGGGAAGAAATGGCTTTTTTCCCAAGAAAGCCGCATACAATTATGGGATTGTCTGGAATCCTGTCCGGCTCGTTATTAAAGAAGAAAGATTTTAACCCGGGACAAGACGGGCCGATTATTTATTTGAATGCGAGCCCATCGCTACAGGTAGTATTAGATAAAGTAGAAAAAGCCGGCGGAAAAATTGTGATGGACGCAACCAAAATTCCGGCAGGTTTTGTAGCAAGTTGTATTGATACGGAAGGTAACAGGATAGGCCTGCACGCAGGAAACGCTTAAATGTTTTAGCGGCCCTTCAACTCTTTTGGCCGGGCGCCCATACGCCAACAGGCATACACGAAGCGGAATACCAGGCAGCACTAAAGGCCGCAAACGAGGAAGGTGATAAGATATAGAGAGAGCAGCAGCTTTTTCAGCCAACGTGTAATCGTTACGAATTGCTTTCGCCAACGGAGCAGGTGTTCCGTGTGAATAAAATGTATTGTCACCATGCACTTCGGTTACTACACGATAGATCCGGTCTTTATTATGATTGAAATTTTCAAAACTTAGATGATAGGCAAAATGATGTTTATAGCAGCATATGTTTTATGGCGGGTAAGATTTCGCCAGCCAATTTTAAAATAATTTTTTATCATAAAACTTTGTTTATTCAGTGCGTAATGATTTTACAGGATTTTTTTCCGCAGCTTTTAAAACCTGTAAACATATTGTGCCAATGGCAATCAAAAGTGCTACGGAACCTGCTATCGCAAATACCCACCACCCAATGTTTATACGATAGGCATAATCCTGCAACCAGCTATTCATTACAAACCAGCCAACAGGGATGGCAAGTAATAATGAAATAAACACAAGCTTTAAAAAATCGCGGGATAAAAGAATAAGAATGCTTTGCAATGATGCGCCTAAAACTTTGCGCACACCAATTTCTTTTGTGCGTTGCAAAACATTATACGCTGATAAACCCAGCAGCCCGAAACAGGCGATCAATATGGCAAGAAAAGCAAATACGCCAAATACTTTTCCAAATAAAATATCTGCTTTGTATTGCTGACCAAAAGACTCATCAAGAAAATAATAATCGAAAGGATCTTTTGGAAAATAGGTGCTCCATGTTTGCTTTAATGAAGTTATAGTTTGCCGCATGTTTGCCTGGTCAACTTTTAAAGAATAGAAGTTTGTTGTAGTTAATCTCGGCACTATAATCATAGGATCAATAGTTTTCTGTAAGCCTAACTGGTGAAAATTTGATGTAACGCCGACAATGTTAGCTGTATCATGGCCACCGCGTAATAGTTTTTGATTAACTGCATCACCGGCATTTTTAAAACCTAATAATTTTGCTGCCGTTTCATTTAAGATTACGGCTTTTTTATCGGTACCAAACTGGGGTGAAAAATTTCTTCCCGCAGCCATTTTTATATCATAAGAAGGAATGAAATCATAATCAACTCCAAGATTATATAAAGTCACCGCGCTTTGGGCTGAACCCAATCTTTTTTGCCCGTTTGTCCAATAAATTTCATCGCCCGGCACACTGGTTGATGTAGCAATATTTTTTATAGCCGGTTGCTGCAACACTGCAGACTTAAATGGCTGGTAAGCGCTTTGGTACAGTGAATCACCAATTGTTTGCGGGCCTTTTAATATCAGTGTTTGATTAATGTTTGCACCCAGGCTTTGATTGCGCATATAATTTACCTGCTGAAAAACAATAATGGTTCCCGCAATTAAAACCACCGACGTAACAAATTGTACAACGATTAAGCTTTTGCGAAGCAGTTGCCCGCTGGTTGTATTTTTAAAAGCGCCTTTTAAAACGGTTACCGGTTTAAACCCAGAAAGCACGAATGCCGGGTATAAGCCTGATAAAAATGTCCCGCAAAAAAACAGCGCAAAAAATATTTGCCAGTAAGTGCCACTTAAAGTAATGCCGGTATAATTATTTCGCCCCGTGAAAATATCAAAGGGGTGAAGGAGCAGAAAAAATACAATTAAAGAAAGTAATAATGCTATAAAATTCAGCATAAAACTTTCGGTTAAGAATTGCCTTATTAATGTACCGCGCAGAGCACCTAATACTTTGCGAACGCCTACTTCTTTTGCCCGTTCAACAGACCTTGCAGTAGATAAGTTTATAAAATTGATCCATGCAATGCAGATAATAAAAATGGCAATTAAAAAAAGAAATGACACCGCCTGCCCGTTACCGTTTACTTCTGCTTCCTGGTTATAATTTGAGTAAAGATGGATATCGCTTAACGGTATAAGATGCAGTTCGCTACGATTATTATTTGCTTTGTTCCATTCTTTGGTATTAATATATTTATCAGTAAAGGCAGGCAGCTTTGCTTCCAGTTGCTTATAATTAATGCCTGATTTTAATTGAACATATACATAGTAATCGTACCAGCCCCAGGCAGTTTCGGTAGGATTAGAACTATCTCCGCCTGATGCAATCTCTTTTGCAAGCGTAGCATACGAAACAAGATAATTCATGATCAAATGCGAGTTGCCCGGAAAATCTTTATACACGCCGGTAACTTCAAATGATTCTATGGTCGAGCCACTTCTGTTCACCAGTACTTTACCAAGCGCATCATCATTACCAAAATATTTTTGTGCAGTTGATTCAGATAAAATGATTTTATCAGGTGCATTCAAGGCACTTTGCGGATTGCCTTTTATAAAATGAAGGCCAAACATATCAACCGTTGAAGGGTCTGCAAAATAGCCTTTATCTTCTGTGAATTTTTTATTCAATGCATCATTTGAAAGTAATAACTGATCATCAATCAACCTGCAAAAATTCTGCACTTCAGGAAAATCTTTTTTCATTGTTGGGCCAATAGCAGGATAGGAGGTAGCGGACTTATACGCCAGCACACCTTGTTGGTAACTATCAAGCCTTACCCGTACAATTTGTTTTGAATCCGGTTCAAACTTATCATAGCTTTTTTCATAAGCCACATAATGAAATATCAGCAGGCAGCAACTCATTCCAATAGTTAGCCCCGCAATATTTAAAAGAGAATAACCTTTTCTTTTAAATATGTTTCTAAATGCAATCCTTACATAATTTGCTATCATAAAATTTTTATTTCAGTGTATGATTTTTATTGGTTCATGCTCTATTTATTCGTTTCTTAAATTATCCACAGGGTTGGCTGTTGCTGCTCTATAGGTATTTGATAAAATGGTGACAATACCGATCAACAACAAAAACATAAAACAAAGCAAGAGTGAACCTATACCAAATGAAACCCTGTTTGCAAAATTTTGAAGAAACATAAATGATAGTATGTAGCCTATTGGCATTGCTATCAGTCCCGCAATAAGCAGGAGTTTTAAAAATCCTTTTGAAAGTAAAAACATAAGCTGGTTAACGTTGGCGCCTATTATCTTTCTAATGCTGATTTCTTTTTGCCTTGTCTCCACTGTATAAATCACCAGGCCGAGTAAGCCAAGCACTGCTATGGAAATAGTGATGAAAGCAAGAGAGCCAATGGTAGCATAAGCATCGCTTTGATCTTCACGGTTGTCAATCTTTTTATCAAGCCATTGATATTCGAAAGGCGTATGCGGATTTATTTTTTTCCAGGCAGATGAAATCTTTTGTGCGATATCATCTTTGGCGCCTGCATTCACAAGAATGTTCATGTAATTAAAAGCACCTGCTTTGTTCCTAAATATTAAAGGGTTGATATTTCTTGCGGCTCCTTTATCATAAAAGTTTTTTAGTACGCCCCTCACTTCTACATCGGTGCTATCATTCAGCCAAACTGTTTCGCCTATAGCAGACGGAGCATTTTTAAAACCAAGTACACCCGCTGCTTTTTCGTTAATGAGAATATATTGTTCCCTAGCAGCCGCTTCATCATTTGGAAAATTTGAACCTGAAATAATTTTCAACCCATGTACAGGAATAGTAGCGGCATCTGCAAAATAATATTCGCACTGCACACCTTGCTGGCTGGTTGGCTTATCTTTAAATACCTGTATTGCTCCGCTGCCACGGATGCCAAAATCATCAGAGGTTTTTGAGATATTTTCAACCCCGTTTATCCGCGATACTTCGTTAGCAAAGACTTCATCATTGCCTGCAATGGGAACGGTGAGAATATTTTGCGAAGCAAAGCCGGGATCAATGGCGTGCACATAAGTGAACTGCTGGTAATACGCGGAAAGAAAAATAACGATGAGCAATGAAAGACTGAATTGAAATATCAGCAATCCCTTTTGCAATGAAACATTCCCAAATAACTTTTGCGTTGATATACTTTTTAATACCTGCACCGGTTTGAAGGATGATAAGATCCATGCGGGAAATGCGCCGGCAAAAATACCGGTGACTAACGTGAACAACACGGCAAGGGCAAAAAGCGAAGGATCAAATTGCAAACCTGGTTGGTATTGCATGAGCCCAATGCAGGCAAATACAAATGCTAATACCGCTATTAAAACCGATTCGACAATGTATTGTGTAAACACCTGTAAACGGGTAGCGCCGGATACTTTTCTAACACCAACTTCTTTTGCTCTTGTGAGTGCCCTTGCTATAGTGAGATTTGTGTAATTAAAACATGCAGCCAATAATATAATTAATCCTATACCCACGACCGTTAGCACTTTTGCCCATACGATTCCGCTGCCAATTTCATTGTAAATACCATCAGTGCCCGGCGTTATAGAAGACAATGGCTGTGCTCTAAAATTTATTTTGCCCTCCGGGGATTTGAGCTCCGGCTTTTGTGCTATTTGGCTTAAGAGTTTATTTAAGTTGGCCTTTGAGGTATTCTCCTTCACTAACACGTAGGTATAACTGTTATTCATCGTATTCCAGTTATGCTCACGCTCCGGCAGGGCTTTTATTTTTTCCAACTGTTGCACAGCTAACGAAGACGCGTATGCGTCGAAATCAATGTGCGATTTACCGGGCGGATCTTTTAAAACTCCCGTCACCTGGAATAATCCTAATGTTTCAAAATCTAAGATCTTACCAATCGGATTTGTGTTCCCAAAAAATTTTAGTGCAGTAGCTTTAGTTAAAACAATTCCGTTGGTAACCGCAAGTGCATCTTTTTCATTTCCATCTGCAAGTTGAAATCCAAAGACTTTAAAAAAAGATGGATCAGTGAATGCCCCGTTTACATAAAGTTTCTTTCCTTCAAAAGTGGCCTTCTCTTTTAATGCCGGGTACAATTGTACCGCATCTTCAACTTCATCTGCATGTTTTATTAGATCGGCTTTTAATGGCAATGGTGTGCTCGCCAGTTCATATTGCTTATCGTTTTTATTTTCAACAACATCAGAAAGCACACGATAAGTCCTTTGCGCATGAGGGTGGAAAAGGTCATAACTAAGATCATCCTTAAGCTCTATCATTACAAGCATGCAAACAGCAAGGCTTAAGGCCAGGCCAAAAATATTAATGAATGAAAACAACTTATGTTTCCATAAACTCCTCCATGCTGTTTTTAAATAGTTCCTAAACATTGTCTAACCGTTTTATAAATTATTATTTTATAATCTCTGAATCATGGTAATCCTATAATAATCGTTTCGCAAATGACAACAGGGCATAGCCTTGCTATAACCAATGCATTGTATTCCAAAATATTGCCGGGAAGTTATGTTCTGATTATTAAGAGCTTATGATTGTTGGTAGGTGGCTGAGTGTTCGATTTTGATACGGTGGGTGTTCGGTTTTGTAAATATTTAGTTGCAAACTAAGTATAGCAGTGAGAAGCCACACCTCGAATACAATGCTGACCTTAAATAATGAGTAGATATAGGAAGAATAAAATCCTTATTTTTTGAACGAAGCAATATTATCCCACATATTTTTTTGTATGGCATCAATACTCTGATTCCCATCTATAATAAATATATTTTCATCTTTTCCATATTTTTCGAAAGCGTTTAAAAATTCGTTGTTAGCCTTAATTATTTTTTCCAAATTTTCATAAATTTCAGCACCAATTCTATTTTTAGCAAGTCTCGTGCTACATGTGACCGGGTCAACATTTAAATAAAAAATAATATCAGGCTTTAGATATTCTTTACATAAACTATTACAGTTCACTATCCATTCTATTGGAACATATTCACTTTGAAAAGCGTAACTTGAAAAATAATATCTACTAGATATGATATTATAACCCTCACTCAATCTTTTCTTCATTCCATTAATGGGATTATTAATGTGGTCAAGTCTGTCTGCTAAAAATAAAGAAGCGATTGTAGATTGATCTGTTTGAATTCTACCAATCATGATGTTTCTTATGAGCATGCCTATTGGACCATTAGAAGGTTCATGAGTATCCATAATTTTTAAGCCGGATTCCATGAATTTGTGCTTAAGGAGTTCGATTTGGGTACTCTTACCACTTCCATCTACTCCCTCAATAACTATGAATATTGGGTCTTTCATTTTTTATACTTTTCTAGCTCTTGAATAGTTGCCTCATACACTTCCTGAATTCCTCTATTAATTTCAGATTTGTTTATTGAATTTCTTAAAGATTTCAAATTATCTATTTGTGATGAAAAATCTGGATAAACATCTCTTTTATTATTCTCAAAGTCACCAAATATCTCCTTCGAGTCCTTAACTATATTGCTAATTTCAGAATCTAGTAAAGAATTTTTGTAATATTCTGATAGTTCAAAAGGATCCCTTTCAAGGTTATACTTCAGCATAACGCAATAGCTAATTATTTTGAAGAGTAACGTCTCATTTGCGTTATGATTGTAGCGAATTATTGTTTTTACGATTAAATCTATTAGAGTTATAATTCTGAAAATTCGCCAACTTGCATTGGTGTTATAAGTCTCTTTTGCAAAAAAGTTTGAAAGAAGAGAATGAAGATGATTTGCTGCCATATTACTAAATTAAAGTAATTTGATTTTTTCCGTTTTTTTTACTTTCTATTGCTAACTCGTCCGCCTTAGTAAAATCCAAGGAAATTTGACTAGAAACATTACATTCTGAAATTCCTGCACTAAACGTAAGGATAATTTTTTCTTCTAAGCCTTTGTTTGAAAATTCTTTTAACGGATTTTCCAATAAAAGATTTGAAATTCTACTAAGCATTCCTTTAGCCTCTAAGGTAGAAAAATCAGAGCAGAGGATTCCAAACTCGTCCCCTCCCAGACGATAAAGTCTGTCTCTTGCTCTAATTTTTTGCCTAATCGAGGTAACGAAAAATTGTAAAGCTTTATCCCCTACATCATGAGAAAAATTATCATTAATTTTTTTAAAGTCATCCAAATCAATCCGAATACAAGAAATAGGTTTTGGCATATTTAAATTACCTGATAAGATATCTTCTAAGTCATCGTCAAATTTTAACTTATTTAAGGAATGTGTTAACCCATCTACATAAGCCATTTCACTCATTGATGGTTTGGATAAAAGTTCCCTAACGGGACTAGGTCGGCAATCACATACATTAAGGAGGCAAGATGGGCAAACTCCAGGGAAATTTTCCCATATTAATTCACTAACGAGAATTTCTTGCTCTGCATTAGTAGTGTATGCATTATGATAGCAGGAGATTATTGCAAACCACCACGCCAAAAAATCAGCAACTTCATTATCAAAATTTGTTGGATATATTTTATAAAACCTAAGAGATTCAGAAACTTCAGAGAGTTCCTCGAGGAGATGAAGATAAAGGACAGTCATTTCACGATAAAAATCTTCCGAACCACTTTCACATTTATCTGCTTTCCAAGTATGTCCGTATATAGTTTTAAACATCGTTTGAAAACCATTTAAGGACCTTGATTGTTGAGGACTTTTTTTATTGTATAAATCGTTCAATAATTTTTGATTAATTTTTTCACTTTTTATATTCGGACAGCCACATTGTGGTTTAGTGCAGTAGGGACAAACTTTTGGAAATTTCGTTAGAATTATTTCTTCTAAACTTTTTTTTTGAATTTTTACTTTTACGATTAGCGCTATAGTCCATGAAAATATCTTTGTAAGAAATTTTTTGGATTCGATTAAATCTCGTTTTTTAAAAAATAGTTTCCCAAAAGCAAGGGTCACTTCAGATAAATGTGTGAGAATCTCATACCTGCTTTTCGATTCATTTGCCGTGGACTCATATATCGAAGAAAACATTTCAGTCCACGTGTCTAAGTTTTGACTTTTATCATATTTCATAAAATTCTATTAGATAAAGTAATTCATGTTAAACCTTAAATCTGCCTAGCGTTTTTCGTTGTAAATATCTGGCCTTCATCGTTCCTATATTTTGTCGTTGATTATAATATTCTCCTTGTAATGACTTAATATCAGGAAAATATTTTAGGGTAGCGGCCCCAGAATGTTTGTGAAGCTGGTTGTGTTGATTAAATAATCGTGTTTGTAATGTATCCGGGTCATTTGAATAAATATAGTAAAGAACAAAAAGTCCATTTTCTTCTTTAACTAACTCTTCTGAAATGCTTTTTGCACTTGAGGTTTCGTTATCCATTCCTTTGTCAGCGTAATAACTAAATATCTTGATTGAAGATGCGGTTTGCTTAATTTCTATCATACAATCTTTTAAAATAGGATTACCATTCAAATCTTTATAGCTTGAAATCAATTCGCCATGGTATCTTCCATTTAGATTTGGAATGTCTATTAGCCATTTGAATATTTTCCATTTCCAACCAGTGAAATTTATGAACAGGAAAGAAAATGAAATAAGGGTTAACGTTGAAATTATATGAATATTCTCATTGATTTGAGATGCAGCAGCAGAAGCTTTTAAAAGTAAAATTAATTTGTGTGATAATAACGTGTAAAGCACGGTAATTGCAAGAATAAAGGGAATCAACGCTGCCGGTTTGAAGTATTTAAAATTTATTTGTTCCATATCAAAACTCAAAATAGTTCCACATCTTAATTAAATATTCATTTACATCTTTTATTGTCCACTTACGAGCACCCCTAAAAAGATATAATAATTCGGAAACTTCTCCCCAGTCTTTACATTTTTCATCTTCTTTTGTTTGATTAAATAAATTTACTATAGATTGTTTTACTCTTTCCAGCCAAGTGTCGTAATTGTTAAAGATCTTATTGGGAACATTAAATACCAGGCATTCCAATAAAAATGATGTTATATTTTTGTTTTCGCAATATTCTTCTTCAGCCATTTTATACCTTACTCTTCGATAAATCCTTGTAAGCCTCTTAAATCTCTTTTGCGTTGCTGCATTTTTCAATTTTCCATTTTCAATATGTTGTAAAGAATAATTAGTTATTGCGATACCTGAATCAGATATAAATTTCGAACCCAAATGTTTAACCCCATTTTCATCGTGCCTAATCAATTTAAAAGTAGGAACCACATCGGTTATAACTCTATATGCGTTCCCTTTTACAGTTATACATTTATCGTTACGAACTACATCCGGTTGACCAAATTTTTTTACCAATGCATTGTATATTGAGTTTTTATATTCAGAGAAAGTATAGTTGGAATCACTGTATCCAAACTCCTCTTGCTTTTTTCCGTCAGGTAACTCTATAAAAATAGTATCTGCAAGTCTTACATTAATATCTACATCGCTATCAAGCCTTACGTTTGTATCATTTGCATATGAACCTTGTCCAAAAATTTCAATCGTAAACTTATTTAACTGGCTATCACTATCAATGGCATCTTTCACCAACCGTTGACTATTAGCTAATTTAATTTCTTCAGAATTGCTAGGGGGCATTCTCCAATTATTTAAAGTGTATTCTGAAAATCTAGGCATAAAAATTCTTCATTATTCATTGTTGTACCTATAAAAATCATTTGCCATTAACAATAAATTTAAAACAAATATTCTTATGAATTTTGCTCATCATTGCCGGTCTTCCATTTAATCCATTTACCAGACAAAGATAAACCGCCAATGATTTCTATGACAAAAACAAATCTGTCTAAGCGACTTTTTTCACATATTCCTGTTGTTTATTCACAACGGCTACAACCCTTGCCAACAATTTATTTTTAACGGCATTGAGTACACTTAGTTTACTTTTTCCTTCTGCTACTTTTTTTTCATAATAGGCTTTTAAATCCGTATCCAGTTTCACGGCGCTTAATGATGCCATGTGTAAATTACATTTCAATTTTTTGTTTGCCATAAAGTGTACTTGTGTTCTCCCTCTTATACTGCTGCCTGAAGAATATTCAAATGGAGCTACTCCACAATAGCAGGCGAGCTTCCTGGCATCTTTCATTACGGTAAATCCATTTCATTATTACCAATATCTTCAAATTCTTTTATTGGTGTAATTAATTTCTTTTTTGTCGACTAATCTTTCTCTTAAACATGCGAGGTGCTTTATCTTCTGTAATGTAGATGACATAGGCCTCCACAGACGAAGGCGATCCAAGTTTTTAGCTGCATAAATGGCAATTCTTTTTGAATCAACCTTGTCATTTTTGCCCCTGTTTCCATGCCGTTGTTGGTCTTGTGACCAACAACCAAAGCCTTAAGTTTTCACAATCTTGCAATCAAGATTAATTCTGTATTTTTCATTCATGTCCTCGATTAATTTTGATCATTATCCTCTAGCCTTGGTTCGTGTCCCACGAACCATATTGATCGGATTAAGCAATAATGACGATTTACTTAATCCGTTTCACTATTGCTGGTCTTCCACTTAGGACCGTCCTGCCGCAGGTTTAAAATTCATTCCCCATTTATAAGTGTAACAATGTAAATTACTCCAGGAAATAAACAGTAAACAATTATGTCTTGTAAAAATATCCTCCTGCTTATACTTATATTACTTCTCAACGTGAATTGTACTGCACAACACCTGGATGAAAAAGCGAATAGTTTTTTAAATACGCTCTCCCCGGAACTAAAAGCACAGGCACTGTTTTCATTAACTGATTCTGAAAGAACAAATATGAATTATGTGCCGATAGAAAGAAAGGGCCCGAGTTTTCATGATTTTAATGAAAAGCAAAAACAGGCCGCAATTGATTTATTAAAAGCTTCACTTAGCAGCCAGGGCTATGAAAAATCACAGGAAATAATGGCGCTTGAAAATGTATTATTTATGATGGAAAATAATACAACCAAAAAACCGGAAGGGAAAAATTACCGTGATCCGTTGAATTATCATCTTTGTATTTTTGGTCATCCTGCGCCAAACGATTTCTGGGGATGGCGGTTTGAAGGCCATCATGTCTCCTTAAACTTTACATCCGCAAATGGAAAAATAGTTTCTTCTACTCCATCATTTTTTGGATCAAATCCGGGGATCGTTCAGATAGATGAACAAAAAGGAAAGGAGGTGTTAAAATCAGAAACCGACCTTGGATTTAAACTCATAAATTCTTTAACGGCAGGCCAGCAAAAAGTTGCGATAATCTCTGATGTTGCACCCGGCGATATTGTCACGCGTAATAAACGCAAGGTTGAAAATATTGAAACCGGGGGCATTCAATATTGCTCACTAAGTGCCGGTCAAAAGAAAATATTTATGGATCTTCTTAATGTATATGTCGATAATTACGAATTGAACTTCGCAAAAACATTCATGGGCAAAATCAAAAAAGCTGGGATAGACAGTTTGTATTTTGCATGGTCAGGAGCCCTGAAACCCGGAATAGGTAACTATTATAGAATTTACGGCCCGGTATTATTGATAGAATATGATAACACACAGAACCATGCGAATCATGTTCATACCGTAGTCCGCGACCTTACGAATGATTATGGGGAAGATATTTTGCGTGAACATTATGAAATTGATCATCATAAATAAAAGATTCGCAGGGCAACTGCCTTACCGCCTTCGCCCTGCAAATACCAGGCAACGGTGGCGGGAGGCTATATAGAACCATAGGCATAATTCTATCAACACTTCGCCATTGCCGGTCTTCCGCTTAGGCTGTTCGCCAAACTAAAAGAGCTTGCCGGTTGCGTGTTCCCCGCAGAGAAGCGGGGCAGGCTGTGCGGAAGGTTTTGTAGCATAGCATCACCAACATCAGTTTAAATCCACAGCACAATTTATCTTACGCCATCCAATGTTTTATAAAACCAATCCGACAACTATTAAATCCGTTAACACTGCTTTCATAAATTTTTGCTACAGGTAGCTGCCCGGAAATTAAGGGTAGTAATTCTTTTTATAATCTAAAATTTTTATCGTTAACTAACTGCATCGTCTCTTAATTTATAAGTTGATAAGGGTAGCCGGCAGACACGCCTACCACCGGCTTAAGTGAGTAATAAATATTTTAAAAAACTATCAAAAAGCCATAGCTTTCATAATCATTCACTCACCAATTATCTAATTTGATTTTTATGAAAAAATTGCTCCCGGCATTTTATTTATTATTTTTTTGTGCGACCGCATTTACACAAACAGTAAAAAAACAATATCCCAAAATAGATATTGCTTACAAAAAATTTGTGTTGGATAATGGACTTACGCTTATTGTGCATGAAGACCATAAAGCACCTATTGTGGCTTTTAATGTTTGGTATCATGTTGGTTCAAAAAATGAAGTGCCGGGTAAAACCGGGTTCGCGCATTTATTCGAACACATGATGTTTACCGGCAGCGAAAATAATAAGGACAGGTACATACAATTTCTTGAATCAATTGGCGGCACAGATGCAAACGGCACCACCAATCACGACCGCACCAATTATTTTGAAGACGTGCCCACTTCTTCTTTTGATAAAATACTCTGGGCAGAGAGTGACAGGATGGGTTACCTGTTAGGGTCAATAGATTCATCGAGGCTTGCTTTGCAAAGAGGTGTTGTACAAAACGAAAAACGGCAGGGTGATAATCAGCCATATAATATTGCTAATGAATTAACGGCTAAAAATACTTTTCCCGCAGGACATCCATATTCATGGACGGTAATAGGAGACCTGAAAGACCTGGACTCAGCATCTTTAGATGATGTAAAAAATTGGTTCAGGCAATATTATGGCCCTAACAATAATGTGGTGGTGGTTGCCGGCGATGTAAATACAGATACAGTGTACGAAAAAATTAAAAAATATTTTGGCGCTATCCCTGCCTGCCCGCCAATATCAAAACAAGATGCCTGGGTGGCAAAAATGACTGGCAAACATTACCAGAAGGCGCAGGACAGGGTTCCGCAGGCTCGCTTACAAAAAACATGGAACACGCCGCAATGGGGCACGGCTGACGATGCTTATCTTAATTTGCTAAACGATATACTTACCAATGGTAAAAGTTCACGGTTATATAAAAGGCTCGTGTATGATGAACAATTATCGAACAACGTATTTTCTTACGTTGCCGACAGGGAGATCGCAAGCCAGTTTAATATTTTCGCTGATGCAAAACCCGGCGTAAGTGTAAACAAAATAGATTCAATTATAAATGAGGAACTACAAAAAATATTGAAAGATGGTCCGACTGCTGAAGAACTGGAACGCGCCAAAACAAATTACTTTGCCAATTTTGTGAAAGGCATGGAACGTATTGGCGGCTTTGGCGGTACCTCTGATATTCTTGCGGAAAGCCAAACTTTTGGAGGCAGCCCCGACTATTATAAAAAGATAATGGAATGGATAAAAAATGCGACAACTGCAGATGTTCGTAAAGCCGGTGTGGAATGGCTGAGTGATGGTGAATATGTGCTGGATATTGAACCCTACGGAGATTATTCAGTTGGTGATTCATTGGCTGTTAACAGGAAAACCGCGCCTGCTATGGGCATACCTCCTGTTGTAAAATTCCCGGCCGTAAACGAGTTTACTTTAAGTAACGGTTTAAAGGTTGCCTTGGTTGAACGGCATGCAGTGCCGGTTATTGATATGTCTTTAATGATAAATGCCGGTTATGCAGCAGACCAGTTTGGTAAGCCCGGCCTTGCAACACTTGCGATGAATATGCTGAAGGAAGGAACTAAAACAAAAACTGCTTTGCAGTTAAGCGATAAGTTAGCCGATTTGGGTGTAAGCTTATATACGTATTCTGATCTTGATAATTCTTACATGTATCTGAGTGCATTAAAAGTTAACCTTAATGAATCGCTTAATTTATTTACTGATGTTTTGTTCAACCCTTCTTTTCCGCAAAAGAATTTTGAACGTGTACAAAAAGAACAACTGCTGTCTATTAAACAGGAACAGGTTGAGCCTTTCTCAATGGGGTTGCGCATTTTGCCAAAGCTGTTGTTTGGCAGCGGCCATGCATACAGTAATCCTTTTACCGGTACGGGAACCGAAAGTTCTGTCAATGCCATTACCAGGGCTGATTTGGTGAAGTTTCATGATACATGGTTTGCGCCAAATAATTCTATACTTGTTGTTGTGGGCGATATAAATTCACAGGAATTGAAAACCAAACTCGAAACAAGTTTTGCTTCATGGAAAAAACAAACCGTACCTGAAAAAAATATCAAAGATGTTGCTTTGGCTGTTCAACCTTCAGTATATATTATTGATAAGCCGGGTGCAGCGCAATCAATTATTCTTTCTTCAGAAGTAAGCCCTTCAGCCACAGACCCGGATTTTGAAAAAATTGAAATGATGAACAGGATTTTAGGTGGTGAATTTTCTTCCCGTATTGATATGAATCTCCGGGAAGATAAACACTGGGCTTATGGCGCCGGCTCTTTTGATGTTTCTGCAAAAGGCCAGGGATTATTTATTGCCTATGCGCCGGTGCAATCAGATAAAACAAAAGAATCAATTCAGGAAATACAAAAAGAGTTAACCCAATATGTTGGCGATAAACCTGCAACGGAAGAAGAGTTTAGTAAAGTTCAAAAAAACAGTGTAATGCAATTGCCGGGTGTTTGGGAAACCAATGGTTCTGTGTTAAACGCATTGCAATCTGCTATTGGTTATAACAGGGGAATAAATTATTTAAAAAATTATCCAACAATGTTGCAGCAGTTAACATTAACTGATATACAACATGCAGCAACAAAAGTGGTGAAACCAAAAAGTCTTACGTGGGTTATTGTCGGCGACAGGTCAAAGATTGAGCAGGGAATAAAGGAACTTAATCTTGGTTCGATGAAATACATTGATACTGAAGGAAACGAGGTAAAATAGTACACCTATTTTCTACCCGGGCCATTCTGGCACAGGTTTCTGGCCTGTGCCAGCAGGTTATTTAAAGACAAACAATTTTTGATATCACGAATTCTTTCAATCAATTCTTACCAGGTTTAATAATCCTACTTCTCCTGATGTATGCATGCGGCGCTCTTGCAGCGGCTTTAGCGGATGTATATGGCGATGGATAAGCGAAAGAATTACCTGCTTAACTCCCATGACCACTTTTTACAGGCACATTTGTTTTGATTTCACTAAGAAAGAAAGTGTATAGTAAACTAACCAGGGAATAATAATTTAAAGTATTGGATTTTTTTCGGCTGTAATTTACCCTAAACTGCAATATTAATAATACCAGGGGAAGTCCTAAGCAATCGTTACCTGGATCCCTAAATTTTCAAGCTGTTGCACAAAATGTGCTGAGATACCATTGTCAGTTATAATGCGGTCAACGTGTTCAAGCCCGCAGATTTTCCCGAATCCTCTTTTTCCAAACTTTGTTGAATCAGACAGCACAATCACTTTTTGCGAGGCCTCGATCATTTGGCGATTCAGGTGGGCTTCCATAGCATTGGTTGTAGTTAATCCAAACTCGAGATCGATTCCATCAACGCCGAGGAAAAGCTTGGTACAGGAAAAATCAGCTAAAATACTTTGTGCGTACGGCCCTGTAACAGAAGAAGAACTTTTTCGCAGGATGCCACCAAGTTGCAATACTTCGATATTGGGATGTTGCATCAATTCAAGAGCGACATTTAGTGCAGAGGTAATCACCGTTAGACTCTCCTTGCCCTTTATGCTTTTTGCTAAACTCAACACCGTGGTGCCCGAAGCGATTATAATGGAATCATTCGCTTCTATCAGGCTGGCGGCAACCATACCAATTCCGGCTTTTTCAGCAGCCTGCAATTTCTCTTTTTCATTTACAGGACGATCAATGATATAAGGATTACGCTGGGTAGCACCGCCATGTGTACGAAAGAGAAGACCTTTTTCCTCAAGCAATTTCAGGTCCTTTCGAATTGTTACGAGGCTGACATTTAATTCCTGGTTTAGATTTAAGACGTTTAGGTTTCCGGTTTGTTTTAGTTTATTCAAAATAAATTGATGTCGTTCTGCGAGGTTGTTCATACTTAAAGATAAATTTTAATGATGAAAATATCAATATACCACACAAGATAGATTGATGTTTAAGAACAATAAAAAGTAAACAATGTTTTTAATAGTTTCAAATTTATATCTAATTATTTCGAATTATTATTATTTATTCCTTATCTTTATTTAAATCGTTAATTAGAAATAAAACGAAACTAAAAATGAATATTCCGAAAGTTAGTTACCTGGATCGCAAAGAGGCCCTGAAAAAATTAGAACCTGGATTCATTTGGGATATTATCATTATTGGAGGGGGCGCTACAGGTTTAGGCATAGCGGTAGATGCTGCAAACCGGGGGTTTTCGACGCTTTTACTTGAACAATCAGATTTTGCAAAGGGCACTTCAAGCAGGAGCACCAAGTTGGCACACGGTGGTGTTCGTTACCTTGCCCAGGGTAATATCGGCCTTGTATATGATGCCTTGCGGGAAAGGGGGCGAATGCTAAAAAACGCTTCTCATATTGTAAAAAAACAAGCCTTTGTAATACCATGCTATAGTATTTGGGACAAACTAAAATACCTCGCCGGGTTAAAAATCTACGATTGGCTTTCGGGTCGTTTCAGTTTTGGCCGAAGCCGTTTTATAAGTAAAAAGCAGATGCTGACACAAATGCCGGAACTCAGTTCAAAAAAGTTAGTTGGCGGAGTGGAATATTTTGATGGGCAGTTTGACGACGCAAGACTTGCCATCAACCTTGCTGAAACAAGTGTGGCATACGGTGGCGTTGTTTTAAATTATTTCAGAGTAAAAAAGCTGGTTAAGAAAGGCGGAAAAGTACAAGGCGTGCAAGCGGTAGATATGGAAAATAACCGGCATTACGAGATACAATCGAAAACGGTAATAAACGCGACTGGCGTGTTTGTAGATGATATCCTGCAGATGGATATTGCCGAAAGCAAACCGATGGTACGTCCCAGCCAGGGTGTGCATTTGGTTTTTGATAAATCATTTTTAACAGGTGATACAGCCGTCATGATTCCTGAGACTGCAGATGGCCGGGTTCTTTTTGCTGTTCCCTGGCATGAACATGTGTTGGTAGGGACTACCGATACACCTTTGAATCAACATACGCTTGAGCCCAAAGCTTTGGAAGAGGAAGTCGACTTTATTCTGAAAACCATTAAGCAATATTTTGCCTACCCGGTATCAAAAAAAGACGTGCTGAGTGTGTTTGCAGGCTTACGTCCGCTTGCAGCTCCCCAAAAAGAAACCGACAGTACCAAGGAAATTTCGCGAGATCATAAACTCATAGTGAGCAAGTCACAGTTAATAACAATTACCGGCGGGAAATGGACAACTTACCGCAAGATGGCTGAGGAAACCGTCAATAAAGCGATAGAGATCGGTGGATTAAAAAAAGTGGCCTGCCAAACAAAAAACCTGGCCATTCACGGGTCGGGGAACGTTTCTCCGGATGACGAAAATGTTTTTTCAATTTACGGAAGCGACTATGATAAGATAATTGGATTAATAAAAGAAGATACGGAACTAAGTAAGAACATAGTTGAAGGCTTCCCTTATATACAGGCTGAGGTGATCTGGGCTATAAGATATGAAATGGCGAGAACCGTTGAAGATGTACTAGCTCGGAGATTGCGCCTTTTATTTTTAGACGCCAGGGCCGCAATCCAGGCTGCACCTAAAGTAGCAGAATTAATAATGAACGAACGTGGGTATGATGAAGAATGGAAATATAACCAGGTAGACAGTTTCAACGCTGTCGCTAAAAATTATTTATTAGAGCCGCGGCATCATAAATTGTCAGTTAAATAAAAATTAAGCTTGATATGGAAAAATTTATACTTGCCCTTGACCAGGGAACTACCAGCTCGAGAGCAATAGTATTTAATAAAAGGGGCGACATCGTCTCCGTTGCTCAAAAGGAGTTTACTCAATATTTCCCAAAGCCGGGATGGGTAGAGCACAACGCAAAGGAGATATGGTCTTCGCAAGCCACTGTTCTCGCCGAAGCTGTTTTAAAAGCAGGTATCAATGCAGTGGATCTCGCAGCTATCGGGATTACCAATCAACGGGAAACAACCATCGTATGGAACAAAGAAACCGGCGAACCGGTATCCAATGCTATTGTGTGGCAGGACAGGCGTACCGCAGGTATCTGCGATCAATTGAAGAAAGATGGCCATGAACAAATGATCCAGGAAAAAACGGGATTGTTGGTAGATGCCTATTTTTCAGCTACAAAAATCAAATGGATATTGGACAACGTTCCCGGTGCAAGAGAAGACGCCGGCAAAGGCCTGCTGGCGTTTGGAACAGTTGATTCATGGCTTTTATGGAATCTCACCGGCGGTAAAATTCATGTAACAGATATTACCAATGCATCCCGGACAATGCTTTTTAATATTCATACACAGCAATGGGATGAAGAATTATTGAAATTACTGGACATACCTGCCGATTTATTGCCTGAAGTAAAATCTTCCAGCGAGGTGTATGGTAAAACATCAGGTAAACTGCTGGCTGCACAAATACCCATTTCAGGAATAGCGGGCGACCAGCAAGCTGCTTTATTCGGGCAGATGTGCACACAAAAAGGCATGGTAAAAAATACGTACGGCACGGGTTGCTTCATGCTAATGAATATTGGCGATAAGCCCATTTTATCCAGGAATAAATTAATAACAACTATCGCGTGGAAAATAGGAAATAAGGTTCAGTATGCGCTTGAAGGAAGCATATTTATCGGTGGTGCGGTTGTTCAATGGCTTCGTGACGGCTTAGGAATAATTTCATCTTCTTCGGAGGTTGAAAGCAAAGCTGAGAGTGTGAATGATAGCGGAGGCGTATACCTTGTGCCGGCGTTTGCAGGTCTCGGAGCACCGCACTGGAATCCGCATGCACGTGGCATGATGGTAGGCTTAACGCGGGGAACAACTGCTGCACACATTGCCAGGGCTGCATTGGAAAGCATTGCTCTGCAAACAATGGAAGTATTGAAGGCGATGGAAGCAGATGCGGGAACCAAAATAAAAGAATTACGTGTGGATGGTGGTGCAACAGTAGACAATTTATTATTGCAAATACAGGCTGATGTATTGGACACTGTTGTAATAAGGCCGAAAGTTACCGAAACCACAGCGATTGGTGCCGCTTACCTCGCAGGGCTGGCTGTAGGTTTCTGGAAAGATACTAATGAAATACAGGAGCAATGGGTAAGCGATCGCAGGTTTGAACCCGATGCGCAGAACAATTCAGAGGATTTAATTAAGGGATGGCACAGAGCAGTAAATGCCTGTAAAGTGTGGGCTGAAAATTAATACTTAACCTTTTGGTAATACCTTGATCATCAAAAAGTAATATCTATGTCAGAATTTGCCGCCGAGTTAATCGGAACCATGTTTTTAATTCTTTTAGGAAATGGCGTAGTTGCTAACGTGATATTGAAAGGCACGAAAGGCTACAATGGTGGCTGGATTGTAATAACTACAGGTTGGGCGCTTGCTGTATTTGTAGGGGTAGTTATTGCCGGTCCTTTTAGCGGCGCACATTTGAACCCCGCGGTTACCATAGGCCTGGCTATTACAGGCAAGTTTGCCTGGTCAGGTGTTCTCAAGTATATTATTGCCCAGGTTATTGGTGCTATGCTAGGTTCCTTCCTGGTGTGGGTAATTTATAAGGATCATTTTGATGCAACCCCAAATGCCGAAACGCAACTGGCGGTCTTCAGCACATCTCCGGCAATTAAGAATCTTTTTTTCAATTTCATGAGTGAGCTTGTAGGAACTTTCGTATTGGTGTTTGTAGTTTTTTATTTTACAAACGCAGAAATAGTGAACCAGAAAACCCCCATCGGTTTAGGTTCGCTCGGCGCTTTACCGGTAGCATTTTTAGTATGGGCAATAGGCCTTTCTTTGGGAGGCACTACAGGTTATGCCATCAACCCGGCAAGAGACTTTGGTCCCCGGATCGTACATGCATTTTTACCATTAAAACATAAAGGAACCAGCGACTGGAAGTATGCCTGGGTTCCTATTCTCGGCCCCTTTGTTGGAGCCACCATTGCCGCACTTCTCTACTTAGTGCTTAATAAATAACAGGTTTAAGCAAGCCTGTAACCTTTAAAATATTCGTAAAAATGAGAATCAAAAATTCAGGAATAATCCTTTGCCTCGCCGGTATTATAATTTGGCTTATACTACCCGCATGTAATGGATCAAAAAATATTATGAACTCGAATAAACTTCCGGATTTTTTCAAAATCGGGCACCGCGGAACGAGAGGCCTTATGCCGGAAAACACAATACCTGCCATGGTGAAAGGCATTGAAGCAGGCGCAAACACCATTGAGATGGATGTGCATATCACAAAGGATCGGCAAGTAATTGTATATCACGATGAATCGTTTAACCCAGAATACACGACGATGCCGGATGGCACGGATATTTCGAAGGAGCAAAGAAAACAATTCACTTTTTATCAAATGAATTATAGCGATATAAAACCTTTCATTATTGGCAAGAAAAATTATCCCGCTTTTCCGCAACAACAACACTTTGCCGCTTACACGCCCTTGCTTTCGGAGTTAATTGATTCGGTGGAAGCATATACCAGCGCCAATCATTTACCCGCGGTATATTATCTTATTGAAATAAAATCTAACGAAAAAACGGATGGCTTTGAGCAACCGGCCCCGGAAGAATATATGAAAATAGTTATGGCAGTTCTGAAACCTAAAAATTTAGGACACCGCTTATTTCTTCAATCTTTTGATGTTCGGCCTTTACAAGTTTTGCATCGTGAATACCCGGAGATAAAGCTTGGTTTTCTTACTGGAGATAAGAAGGCAACCTTTGATGAGAACCTAAATAAATTGGGTTTTACCCCTGCCTTTTATAACCCGGCTTATAAACTTGTGACGCCGGAACTTGTTCGGCGTTGCCACGAAAAAAATATAATGATTGAGCCGTGGACAGTAGAAACAATTGAGGAAATGAAATCACTTAAGGCCATGAATGTTGATGGAATTATAACTGATTACCCTAACCTTTTTAAAGATTTAAACAATTAAAATTTAACCTGTATATATCCATATTTATACCATAAACCTAAAATTATGTATCTAAAAATTAAACCATTACGATCAGCAAAATGCTTTGTGCGATTACTGACGTGCGCCGTTATTTTTACGGCCCTCTTTTGCGGCTCAGCTTCAGCCCAGGAAACTATATCAGGCAAGGTCATTTCTGCAAAAGACCAAACCCCGCTTGTTGGAGTCACCGTTCATTTAGCTAACTCCAATCAAGGTGTTACTACCGATGCTGACGGAAATTTTCAAATTAAAGGAGCCCTCGGAACTTCACTCGATTTTTCTTTGGTTGGTTATTTACCAAAATCAATAAAAGTGTCCAGCACTAAAATTGGATTTGTGAGTATGTCGTCAGATGTAAAAGCTCTGGACTCAGTTGTTATTGTAGGTTACGGAACGCAAAAAAAGGCAACCCTTACCGGTGCAATCACTACCGTAGACATGACGGAAAAAGACGGGCAGCCGATTACCAATGTAAGTAATGCATTGCATGGTGCTCCTGGTTTATTTGTGAACCTAGGTAACAGCCAGCCGGGCGTTGACCGGGCTACTATCCGCATCAGGGGCATCGGTACATTAAATGAAAATGATCCGCTTGTGCTGGTTGATGGAATTGAATACCCGATGGATGAGCTCAATCCCGCAGACATTGCTACTATCTCTGTGTTGAAAGACGCTTCTGCAGCAATTTATGGCTCACGGGCTGCCAATGGCGTTATCCTAATTACTACTAAAAAAGGTAAGGGTGCATCGAAAGTGAATTATAGTTATTACGATGGTTTACAAAAACCGACATTTTTACCGGACGCAATATGGGATCCTATTGCTTACATGAAACTAAAAAACCAGGCGGTGTTAAACGGCGGGCAAACCCAGGCAAATTATTCTGACGATGAAATAGCAGAATATGAAGCAGGTATGAAGACTGATCCATTTACTTATCCATCCAGTAACTGGTTTGATATTGCATTGCACAATGGAAATATTCAAAAGCATGATGTAAGTGTTTCAGGTGGAGCTGATAAATATAATTATCGTTTGTCGCTGGGTTATCTAAGCAGGGATGGGATAATGATAGGCCCAAACAACAGCGAAGACAAATATTCTTTAGGGTTGAATACTACGGTAAACGTAAGTAAAAATTTAAAGGTTGGCTTTACGCTGAATGGTTATTATAGAAAATATACCCAGCCTTTTTATACCAGCTTTTGGTCGTACCTGATGCGGACGGTGCCCATACTAACTGATACCCTGGAAGATGGCCGTTACGGCGATTCATGGTTAAGGACCCCGGGAAGAAATAATTGGGAAAACCCACGGATGATTGCTTATACAGGCTATGGTAAAAAAACGGTTCAGCGCCTTGTGAGCAGTGCGTTTGCACAATATAAATTGCCTTTTGATATCACCTACAATATCAAATTTGGTATAGATAAATATGATGGCTTACTCGAAGAATTTACGCCGCAGGTAAAGCATTATAATCCCAAAACCGGCAAAGCTACAAACTGGAATAGCCCTGCTACTGCACCGCGGGCAATCAACACCGATTATGCTGATTTGAATCTTCATTTCTATAATACTTTAGACTGGAATCGCACCTTCAATGAATCGCACAATGTTGGCGTTTTAGTCGGCTCAAGCTATGACGATTTTGGAGCCAGCCAGTTTTCGGCAGGTCAATCAGGGTACCTCGATGCTACATTAACTGCGATAGATGCAGGAACCAATAGGTATAGTTCTTCAGGTAATTCGTCTAAAGATGTTCTTGAATCATATTTCGGCCGTGTGAACTATGATTTCAATGGCAAATACTTATTAGAGGGAACTTTCAGGTTTGATGGTTCATCACGGTTTGCTCCCGGCCATCGCTGGGGCTTCTTTCCCGCTGTATCTGCCGGATGGAGGATTGATAAAGAATCTTTTTTCAACCTCGATAATATTTTCAGCCTCCTGAAAATACGAGGTTCAGTGGGCGAATTAGGAAACCAGGCTGTGGCATTGTATAGTTATGAAAATGCGATTAACCTTGGCCGTGATTACAGCTTTGGTGGCACGTTATCCTCCGGGGCAGCAGCTACTGCTTACAGCGATCCAAATATTACCTGGGAAACAACCACAAGCTATGATTTAGGGCTTGATGCAGAACTGTTGAAAAACCGGTTAAGCTTTACAGCTGATATTTATAAGAAACGTACAACGGATATACTGCGAACGGTAAATATACCGGCGCAAATTGGCGGCTTGTCAGGGCCAAAGGAAAATATTGGTACTATGGAAAATACAGGTTATGAACTTTCCTTAAGGTATAAAAACAGTATTAACTCTTTGAACTATGCAATTACCGGAAACGTTTCTTACAACAAGAACCATGTTGTTGATATTGACGGACAAATACTCTACGATTATAACACCAATCTATCTACTATTACACAGGCGGGTTATCCGATAGATTCCTATTACCTGCTCGACGCAGTTGGTATTTTTCAAAGTGATGATGAAGTGGCGAACAGTGCTTTTCAAAGCAACAGTACGAAAGCCGGCTACCTTAAATACCGTGACGTAAATAAAGATAATATTATCAACGGTGAAGACCGCATTATCGTGAACACTTCAACAGTAATTCCAAAATATACTTTTGGCTTTGGGATCGACCTGGATTATAAAGGCCTTTCCCTAAATGCCTTGTTCCAGGGCGTGAGCGGATTAAAGATTTATCCTACGGCAAACCTCGCTTTCCCTTTCAACAATGGCGCTGATGCTACATGGGAGTGGGCAACCGACTCCTGGACCCCTGAGAGAAAGGATGCAAGATTGCCTATAGTAACTGAAAGCACGGGCGGCCAGGATAATTTTCAGCCATCAACCTTTTGGTTAAGGGATGGCGCTTACCTGCGATTGAAAAATATTCAGCTTGCTTATAATCTTCCCCAAAGATGGTTATCAGCAGTTAAGATTAATAAGCTATCTGTATTTCTAAACGCCGAGAACTGGATCACTTTTTCCAAATACAAAGACTTCGATCCTGAATCAATACTAAATGCTTCTTCACTTTATCATTATCCGATGCTAAAAACATTTAGTGGTGGCGTGCAGGTAACTTTTTAAAAAAATATTAATTACAAAAAAAAATACTTAAGATGAAAAATAAATTATTTATAATCGTAACAGCCTGCTTGCTGCTCGTGGCAACGGGGTGTAAAAAAGATCTGCTGGATACTGCACCGAATGACCGGTATGTGGAAAGCAATTTCTGGAGTTCCGAAACGGCTGCGGAAGCCGGCTTATCCGGCTGCTACAGCCCATTAACCTATACAGGCTTATTTGGCGGAGATGCTACTCCTTTGTTTGAAGAAACGGCCTCGCCTAATGCTTACAATTACAGTAACACCATTGGCTTTAATTTTATCGCTGAAGGAAAGCAAATGCCTAGTAGCTCAGGTATTATTCAATCGCGATACAATGATTGCTACTCTGGCATCGGGCGCTGCAACACTTTTCTTGTAAGAGTGGATGAAGTGGATATGGATGATGCAACGCGTGCACGTATGAAAGGCGAAGCCAGGTTTTTGAGAGCACTTTATTATTTTATGCTGGAAAATTATTATGGCGCTGTGCCTCTTGTGCTTGATCCACCAGACCGCTCAACACAATCTGATTTGCCAGGAACACCGAGAGAAGAAGTGGTAAGCCAGATATTGACTGACCTCGACAGTGCTGCCAATGTGCTTCCTTTAAAATACGGTGGTGGAGATATTGGAAGAGCAACCAAAGGAGCAGCTTTGTCTTTGAAAGCGAGGGTGCTCTTATTTGAGGCCAGCCCTTTATATAATACATCAAACTCTACAGCCAAATGGCAGGCCGCTGCAGATGCTGCCAAAGCAGTAATGAACCTTGCTCCGCAGGCTGGTTATGGTTTATACAACAACTACCGTAATTTATTTTTACCTCAAAATGAAAATAATAAAGAAGTAATTTTTGATGTGCAGTTTATATATCCCGATCTTGGAAATTCATTTGACCTGATAGATAAGCAATACAATACCAACGCGCCTTTATTCGGCCTTGAGCAGGCTTATGATATGGATAACGGATTAGCAATAACGGATCCGGCATCTGGTTACGATCCTGCAAATCCCTATAAAAACCGTGATCCAAGAATGTATGGTACCATCGTATTTCCGGGTGATACTTTTATGAATGTAGTGGTAACGCCATCGCGCTTTGCCATTACCGGCTTTGGCTTAAAGAAGTACAGCATCTACGATAAAGGATTGCCTCCGGCAGGCCAGAGTGATCTTAAATCAGGCCAGTCAGAAACCAATTATATAATACTCCGGTATGCTGATATTTTGCTAATGTATGCTGAAGCACAAAATGAAGCGACCGGCCCATCACCGGAAGTATACGATGCTATAAATGCAGTGCGGGAGCGTGCGGGTATACCCGATCTTACGTCAACATACAGCCAGGCAGAACTAAGAACTATTATAAGGCATGAGCGACGCATAGAGTTTGCCGGCGAAGGGATGTATTACAATGATATTCGCCGCTGGAAAATTGCAGAAACCGTAATGAATGCTCCTATCTACACGTATGACAAAAATATAATCGAAACAAGGAAATTCGATCCTGCACGGGATTATTTTTGGCCTATACCACAAACAGAGCTGGACTTAAATCCGGCGTTAAGCCAGAATCCCGGTTATTAAATGAGGTTATAAATTCATTAAAGAATTAACCTATTATTTATTCTTATAAATTTAGATCGTATGCTTGAACCACACCCTGGCCTGTTAATCTGGTCTTTTGTTCAGATTGTAGCCTGCTACTAATCGTCTTTTTTATTACCAGGTATTTAATCAGAAGGCGACGAAAGAACCATACAAATTGAGAGAAAAAATTATGCATGTTGACGGGCTCTTTTTCATCGCAGTTTAATCAGTCAATATTTATTTATTATGGACACAAGAAGAGGGTTTCTTAAAAAGACAATCCTGCTTTCAGGAGCAGCGGGTCTTTCAGGTTCATTACCGGCTTCCATTCAGCGGGCACTTGCTATAGATCCTCAACCCGGAAGCAATTATCTTGATGCGGAACATGTGGTAATCCTGATGCAGGAAAACCGTTCATTCGACCATTGCTTTGGCACCTTACGCGGCGTCCGGGGATTCAATGATCCCCGGGCTATCACGCTGCCCGATAAAAATTTAGTTTGGCTCCAGACAAACAAAGCTGGCGAAACCTATGCACCATTTCACTTCGATATTCGTGATACAAAAATTACGTGGATGGGTTCAGTTCCACACTCACGTTCCAGCCAGGTAGATGCCAATAATCTTGGTAAGTATGATCAATGGCTAAATGCGAAAAGGCCTGCAAATAAAAGGTATGCCGGGATGCCGCTTACGCTTGGCCACTACAACCGTGATGATCTTCCCTTTAACTATGCAATGGCGGATGCTTTTACAGTTTGCGATCAGCACTTTTCTTCTGCTATGACAAGCACGTGGCCCAACCGTTTGTATTTATGGGGAGGTACTATTCGTGGTGAAAAAAGCGAGGATGCGAAAGCCTATATAAGAAATGAAATTCCTTACGGTGAGGCACACTGGAAAACTTTCCCGGAAAGACTTGAAGAGAATGATATCTCCTGGAAAGTGTACCAGAATGACATTACCGCAGGTGGTGGATTTGCGGGTGAAGAAAGAGCGTGGCTTGCCAACTTCGGTTGCAATCCGTTAGAGTTTTTATCGCAGTATAATGTAAGATTCTCCCCGCGATATATCGAAAGTTTACAAAATCGGGAGCAAACCCTGCCTAAAGAAATAGCTGTTTTGGAAACCAAGCTTACCGCTATGCCGGCCACAGCCAAAGGCTATGATAAATTGCAAAAAGAAATCGCAAAGAAAAAAGAAGTTTTAAGCGATACGAACGAGCAATTGCAAACATGGACCGAAGAGAATTTTGAAAGATTATCGCAGCATCAAAAAAATATTTACCGCCGTGCTTTTGTTACCAATGCAGGCGATCCGGATTATCATGAGCTCAGCAATTTAAGTTATGAAGACGGTGGCGTAAACCGGGAATTTGCTGTACCAAAAGGTGATGTATTACATCAATTTAGAAAAGATGTGGACGCCGGGGAATTGCCCGCGGTTTCATGGCTTGTGCCTTCGCAAAACTTTTCTGATCATCCAAGCGCACCATGGTATGGCACGTGGCTTACCTCTGAAATCCTGGATATACTTACTAAAAATCCGGAAGTATGGAAGAAGACTATTTTCATTCTTACCTATGATGAGAACGATGGTTATTTCGATCACGTTCCTCCATTTGTTGCTCCCGATCCTAAAGATCCACGAACCGGCAAATGCTCTCCCGGAATAAATGTGAGTGGTGTGGAATATATACGCCGGGAGCATGAATTGAATGATGGCATAGTAAAAAAAGAAGCACGTGGCGGCCCGATAGGACTTGGTTACAGGGTACCCATGATTGTTGCCTCACCGTGGAGCCGTGGAGGCAAAGTTTGTTCGCAGATTTTTGATCATACATCTACCCTTCAGTTCCTGGAAGAATTTTTAAATAAGAAGTTTGACAAGAAAATAAAAGAAGATAACATAAGCGAATGGCGAAGAACCATCTGCGGAAATCTTTCTTCTGCCTTTACGCTTTACGATGAAAACAAAGAAGAACTTCCTTTTCTTTCAAGAGATCCGTTTGTCGAAAAAATATATAATGCGAAGTTTAAAAACGAGCCTTCCAATTTTAAAAAATTAACTGCCCACGAGATACAACAGATCAGCTATGATCCTGCATCTTCATCAATGATGTCGCAACAGGAACCGGGCACAAGGCCGGCAAATCCGCTGCCTTACCAGCTTTATGCGGATGGCAAATTAAGTGACGATAAAAAAAGCTTTGAGATAAATATGCAGGCAGGCAATGAAGTATTTGGCGATCAGTCAGCAGGTTCTCCTTTTAATGTATATGCTCCCGGCGAATATCTTTCACTGGAAAGTGAAGACAAAAATGAAAGGATTTTTGAGCCAGTGCGTACATGGTACTATGCAGTAAAAGCTGGTGATGCATTATCAGAAAATTGGCCACTGAATGCTTTTAAAAATAATGATTATCATCTCCGGGTTTATGGTCCCAATGGTTTTCTCAGAGAGTTTGCAGGTAATACAAAAGATCCGCAAATACTCGTTGAATGCGACTATCAACGTGGCAGACTTACAAAGAATAAGCTTACGGGAAATGTAGAATTAAAAATCATCAACCTTAATAAAAGCCAACCGTACAATGTCAAGATCGAAGACCATGCATATAAGAGTAAGCCGATTTATAAAAAGATACCAGCCTCAGGAGAAGAAAGTATTGTATTGGATTTAAAGAAAAGTTTTGGCTGGTACGATTTCTCAATTAGCATACAGGGAAGTCTTGCATTTACAAAAAGATATGCAGGCAGAGTGGAGACGGGTAAAGAAAGCATAAGTGATCCTTTTATGGGACGAACTGTTGTTTGAATTTAAGAATAATTAGCCAGGAATAATTAGCGTAACATGGAAAAACGTTTTCAACAATTATGTGTCTTATTCATCCTAATAGCATTAGCTTCCTGCAGTGCAAAGATCGCGCAAAAATATAATGCTGCTGCTTTCGATAGGCAGGCCCATCGCGGAGGAAGGGGATTAATGCCGGAGAACACAATTGCTTCTGAGAAGAATGCAATTAATTATGATTGTACTTTGGAAATGGATCTGCAAATGACCAAAGACAAAAAAATAATTGTATCACACGATGCGTATTTTAATAGTGCTTTTTCATTGGCACCCGGCGGCGATACCATGAGTAAGAAAGATGGCCTGAGCCGGTTGATATATTCCATGCCTTATGATAGCGTGATCAAATACGATGTAGGCATCAAACCATATCCTGATTTTCCGCGACAAAAGAAAATGCCTGCCGTCAGGCCATTACTGAGTGTTTTAATAGATTCAGTTGAGGCTTATGCAGCGCGACAAAATCATGTGAATCATTATAACATAGAAATAAAATCAAGTCCCAAAAATGATGGAAGAACTTATTCCTCTTTGGAAGAATACATTGTTTCCGCGATGAATATTATCATTAGTAAAGGCATTGCTTCCCGTACTATGATGCAGTCATTTGACGTAAGAGCTTTGACCATAATCCATAAAAAATATTCAAAAATAAAAACGGCCTTCTTAGTCGGTGCAAACGATAAACGAACCACGGAAGGCTATATCGAAGAACTTGGATTTAAGCCCGACATTTTCAGTCCTGACTTCTCACTCGTTACGCCATCTTTGGTAAAAGCATTTCACCGGCAAAACATTTTGGTTATTCCCTGGACAGCCGATACGTTGGAAGATATTCAGCGATTGAAAAACATGGGTGTGGATGGAATTATCACCGACTATCCTGATTTATTTTCTCAATTAAAATAGCATTTTTTTATTCCAAATAATTCTATGAAAAATTATAAGCCTCTATACAAAAAAACATTCTTTCTCTTTAGTCTTGTACTGCTTCACACATTTGCAAGTGCACAAACGTTCAGGCCAATCAAAGGCTGGTCCGCTGAAGTAAACCAGGAATTAGAAAGTTTTTTAAACAGCACCCTCGTTATCCAGCAAAGAAAAGTAGCTGTGTTTGATTGTGACGGAACTCTCCTTGGGCAGGTTCCCTATTATCTCGCCGATGAAGCATTATACGGTTTTGCAGAAACGCATTATGCTGATAAAAAAGATGAATTGTCCAAACATAAAATGCATGTTATCAATCAACTGCTGCATGGCAATAATACGGGTGTGCAATATGTGAAAGAGCGAATTGATTTTTTATCAGGCATGACAACAGAAGAAGCGGAACGAATAGGTGAAGATTGTTTCCATGCAAAATACCAGCAAAAGATTTATCCGCAGATGCGTGAATTACTTGCCGACCTGCAGGCGTATGGTTTTGAAATATGGATTCTAAGCGCCTCGCCTGAAGTTTTGTACCAGCAATTTATTCATGAAGAATTAGGCATACCGCTTGAACGAATATTAGGTGTAAAATCTGTGGTGAGAAACGACACGATTAGCAATTCACTCGTGCTACCAGTACCGCAGAATGAAGGCAAAGCAGAAGCGCTGCAAACTTTTATTAAAGCAAGGCCTTTATTCGTCGCGGGTAACAGCCGAGGAGATATGGAAATGATGAACACCTCTGTAGGAATAAAATTGATTGTGAATCCTGCCGACACCAAAGTAGAAAAAGGAACCGAAGCCGGCGCAATGAATGGATATACGGTAAAAGATTACTGGCAGAAAAAAGGAGCCATCATTGTACATTGTAACGATGTAAGGGAAGGAGGTTATCAATACACGTCCGGCGATTGGGGAATTAAAGCCAATGAAAGTCACCCGGCAGAATAAATGGAAATTGCATTGCTCCTGATGTTGAATGCACAATCAGTAAAGCATATTAATGACAAATAATTATCTCATCATGAATAGAAAAATGTTTCTTGTTTTCATATTCGCATGCTTCCTTAAAGTAAATGTGTATGCGCAGCAAAAATGGGACAGCACTTATCGCCCGGGCAGCTACGAATTAATGACGGGCTTGTTTAAAAGCTATCCTGATTCGACAAATGATATTATTTTTTTTGGCAACAGCATCACAGCACATGTAGATTGGAACGAATTGCTCGGCATGCCTGAAGCACGTAATCGCGGCATATCCGGGGACATTACATTTGGCTTATTGCAAAGATTGGAAGAAGTAACAGAAGGCCATCCTGCTAAAGTGTTTATACTAATTGGCATTAATGATATTTCAAGAAATATCCCCGACAGCATTATTCTTGAAAATGACAGGAAAATTATTGATCGCATTAAAGAAGCATCACCAAAGACACAGATTTATTTTCAAACAATAATGCCCGTGAACAATACATTTACGCAATTCAAAAATCACTACAACAAGGATGAACATATAAAAGCCGTAAATGAAGGATTGAAAAAAATTGCCGCGGATGAGCATATCACTTTGATAGATTTACACCCGTATTTTTTAGACAGTGATGGACGCCTGAATAAAAATTATACGCTGGATGGCTTGCATCCCAACGCTGAAGGTTACAAGATTTGGAAAAAGATCTTGCTTCCCTATTTAAAGTAGTGATACAGGAGGCTAATTCACTAATGATATATCTCTTGAAATTGAAGATCCAATAACGACCGGTTTGATTTTATAAGATACATTGTGCTATGGCCGCAAACTGATGTTAGTGATGCCAGGTAAAAGGCCGCAAAAAAACAGGGATCGGTATATGCTTTTCGGGAATTTGAAAAGGCAGTTATTCATAAGGCACTTCTACTGCATTTGCGGGTGCATTTTTTAACCATGAATTATAAACAGTATAAAAAACAGCCAATATAATAGCACCTTTAAACATACCCGTAAAACCCCAGGCTGCCAGGCCACCGACGACACCCAGGAATAACACAAGAAAAGGTAATTTTCCACCGCTTTTACCAATTAGTATTGGCTTTACAATAGCATCCACTGCAAGCAATAGTACACCCCAAATAATAAGAAAAACAAGTTTGCCGGGATGATCTTGCGTAGCCATCCATATCACCAATGGAATCCACAAGGGTAGGGGGCCTACCTGCAGTACCACCAAAAAAAATACAATGGCAGCCAGCCCGACTGAAAAGTGAACGCCTGCAATCGTGAAGCCTAACAAAGACAATGATGCAGCAATAAACGCTGTGCCCATTACGCCAATTGAAACACCCCTTATAGCCATCGCGATGGCATCTAATAAAGATTGCCCTGATCTTTCCCCTAACAATCTCTCTAATGGTAAAAGTATGGCGCTAATAATTTCCTTCTTTTTGATAAGAAAAAATGCAGAAATAATGATGCCGATAATTATCTCCAGCATGGTTTGAAGAATAGTTAATCCGCTGTTCAGCACTTTCTCAGAAAGTGTGTGTACCTGTTGCCCGTAGTCGTTGATAATTTGCTTCGGATTGCCATGATATTGATCCCACAGTTTTGCGATTCGTTTTCCGGCAATGGGCATGTTAGCTACAGATTGTGGAAGTGGTGGCAGCCCGTTTACCTTCACTTCATTGATCCACCTGAGTGCCGGTCTTACATTCCTGGATAATGATGAAAAAAGAAAAAAGAGCGGCACTGCCAATACAACTATCAGTGATAATGCATATAGAAAAGCGCCGGTTTTACGCTTGTTTTTAATGCGAATTACAAGGCCCTCATAAAGGCCTTCAAATGAAATGGCAAATACCAATGCAAAAGTAAGGACGCCAAAAAAAAGATGAAGCACAGTATATAAAGAAACCAGTAAAGCAATGAGTAAAAAAACTACCAGTACAGTTTCAATTATATTTCCTGATCTTTTATTTGGAGCTTTATTCATTAAGCAAAGGTTTATAAAAGCACAAGTTATTTTATTCTTTGTGAAAGGGTGGCTGATTATTCATTCATACACGTGGTGTTAGCGGAATTGACGATGCGATAACTATCGGATTTGGTTTTACAAAACATTGGATTACGTAAGATAAACTGTGCTACGGCTTCACAAATTTATTCACTATGCATTTAAATTTTTATCTTATCTTAATGTTTACTCCAAGTAAAAATGGCCCATCCAATAAAGATATTTTTAGCATCTTCTGCTGAATTAAAATCAGACAGGGATCAGTTTAAGATTTTTATCTATGAGCAGAGCATCCGGCTTAACAAACAGGGAATCATTCTCGAAATAGTTCAATGGGAAAATTTTCTCGATGCCATCTCCGATACAAGACTACAGGATGAATACAATAAAGCCCTACGCGAGTGTGATATTGCACTTTGCCTCTTCTTTACCAAGGTAGGAAAATATACAGGAGAAGAATTCGACACGGCTTATCAGGTTTTTAAAGATACCGGTAAACCAAAAATATGGACCTATTTTAAAGACGCCCCTGTAAATACGGGATCCATTACAGATGAAATAAATACACTCATTTCCTTTAGAAAGAAAATTGGAGATTTGGGTCATTTCTATTCTGTTTATACCAATATTGATAATTTACTCAATCAATTCAGAAACCAGCTCGATAAGTTTTTGCCGGAGGTTGGAGGCGGTGCTGAAACAGTTACAAAGAATGCAGAAGATGAGCAACCATCCATACCTTCAAAAAACATCTTCAATGAAAAACTCACCCGCGGTTTAATAGAAGCCATGGCAACAAATATCCCAAGGGTTAAAAAGTTTTTAGACAATGCAGACCGGATGTCTGCAGAGTGGGAAACACAGGAAAAGTTCAGTGGCCCGGCAAAGGAACTGATTGCCATAAATTATGTTGGAGTGCTAGGTATTCAACTGCGTAAATTGATTGCGATCGGGAAGGAAGAATTTTCGGCTAACAAACAAAAAAAATACCTGGAGAATTGCCAGCTTACAGCCAAAAGAGCTTTACAGCTTTTGTGTTTTGCGCTGATGTCCAAATTGTGGGATGATAAAAAAGATAATTCTTTTACACTATCGCCTGAACAAACAGAAACCTGTACTAATTTTTTTGAAGACGAATTTGAATGGGAAATAAATGGCTTTAGAGATTTATTAAAAACATTGCTCGATATTTTCACAGCTAATAATTTAGAATTGCCCGTCACCGGGCTAAAGGAGTTCGAAGAAAAGCTTCAGCCGGGAAGCAATTTTATCGAGGCGCTTGATAGATTGCAGACGCTTGGCGGCCTTTCAGAGAAGTCCACTCTTACTCTACAGGATTGCAGCGATGCAGAAGAACACCTAACCACTATTTTAACAGCGCTTAATTTTTTAGCTGGTTATAAAATGATGTCTATTAAAAGCATCGGCTACACTGAAATGCGGAATACACAGCCGCATTACTTATACAATTATACTGACCTCGTGGGTATAGATAATAAATCCAATAAAACCCAGGATCAGGAAAAACTGCGATATGAAGAAATCCCTATTAATACAGATGCCGTGTTGTTGTATAAGGAAAGTTACCGGCAAAACCTCAACCTCTTTCCATTTATTATTGACATTAATGCATTGTCAGTTGCAGGTGGACAAAAGATTTGCTTTTATGCTGCAAAAGACAATATGAATGGCAGTTTGAATTATAGTTTTATTGAAGATAATAGCCGGGAAAATATAAAAAATACCAGGACTGTAAAGCCGGGTACTGATATCAATGAATTGTTGCTTGATCCATCCAAGTTGAAGGAGATGCGCCATGATGCGGTGTTTAATCTTTTCAGGGAAGCGAAGAAAACAATTATTGGGTTGGAAGATAATGCCGAAGATTATTAAAATTGTTTTAATGAAACTAAAGCATAACATAAGGATCATTCAATGAAAAAATATCCTTTTAAATTTTTAGATGCTTATAGCAGGGAGGATTCCGGGATCTTTTTCGGCCGGGATGAGGAGATTGATGCCTTATATGAAATGGTTTTTCAGTCGTCAATTTTGCTGGTTTATGGTGCATCGGGAACCGGTAAAACCAGTTTGATACAATGTGGATTGGCCAATAAATTCCAATCACATGACTGGCTGGCTCTTCCCATTCGGCGCGGCAGTAATATCAATGCTTCATTTGAAAAGACCCTGGCAGATGCCGGAGGAAATGTGGCTGAAACAGAAGATATGGATTGGCTGAAAGAGGTGATGGAAGAGAAAGAGGGGATAACTCTAAACAAAACTTTAAGCCTGCTTGAAAAATCATTTAAAGCTATTTACCTGAATTCCTTTCGCCCGATCTATCTCATCTTCGACCAGTTTGAAGAACTTTTTATTTTAGGCAACAAAGAAGAGCAGGAGCAATTTATAGAAACCGTAAAGGAAATATTACAGGTGGAGCAGCCGGTAAAGATGATCTTCTCCATACGCGAAGAATATCTTGGGCACTTAAATGCTTTTGAAAGGGCCATACCGCAACTGTTGCGCAAAAAGCTGCGGGTAGAATCCATGAACCTGGATAAAGTGCGGCAGGTAATTGTAGGAGCCACATCTTACGAAAACTCCAATGTGCATTTGCAAAACGGCGAAACCCATGCGATTTCCGAAAGGATTTTTGATAAGATAAAGGGCGATGATAAAACACTTACCATACAATTACCCTACCTGCAGGTTTTTTTAGATAAGTTTTATTTAGACATAACCAAAGACGAAACAAGACACGCTGAGGCAGTTTTTACCACAGCAGCGTTGAGTAAAATCGGTGACATCGGCGATGTACTTCGAAATTTTTTAGAAGAACAGGTAACCGCCATCAGCAAAAAACTAAGTGTGCATCATGCAGATCTTACTATTGAAACAGTTTGGAAAATTCTATCTCCCTTTGCAACATTGGAAGGAACCAAGGAACCGATCAACAAAATGAATTTATATGATCGGTTGCCCGATTTTGATAGGTCGATGATTGATGACACCGTGGAAGCCTTTATTAACAGCCGTATTTTACGATATGCTGATGAGACAGATAATTATGAAATAGCCCATGACTCGCTGGCTAAACGAATAGCCGAAAAAAGAAGCGATGAGGAAATTGCACTGCTTGAAATTAAACGCCTGATTAAAAGTCAGACCGCGATGAAAGAAAGTGCCAGGGAATTATTTTCGGAAAAACAATTAAACTTTATTGAACCCTACCTCGCTAAAATAAACCTGGCTTTGGAAGAGCAGGCATTGATACAACAGAGCCATGAAGCTGTTGCAAAACAAAAAGTAACAGAAAAAGTGCAGCAGGAAGCGGAGAAACAACGACTGTTGGAGCGACAACAATTATTAGAAAAAAATCAACGCAGCCAAAAGCGATTTATACGATGGATAGCAGCGGCGCTTGTGTTGATGATTGGATTGGCAGTTTGGGCTTTTGATCAACAGCAGAATGCTAAAGCGAATGCATCAAGTGCTATCCGAAACGAAAAAAAAGCACAATCAGCGTTAGAAGAAAATAAGAAACAACAAGCTGATTCTAAGGCACGTGAATTAAAAGCTTTTGGAGATAGTTACCTGTTATTAGGAGACACCATTTTTGCTTGCGACAGTTACCGAAAAGGGCTGGCAGCATTGGATTCTTTGCCAAAGTCAACTAAAGCTTCACTGCTCGTTTTTACTGAACTTACGGACTTAAAACGCAAATTAAAATGCGAATAAATTTGACTTTGTTATTTGTTATAGTATGCCTGTATGCACCGGCACAGGTGCAAGATTGTCCCAAATTTAAAATGGCGATGGATTCCGGTAATTATTATATGTCGGTAAAGCCCACTCCAAACTATGATAAAGCGCTTATAAAATTTCAGACCGCACAGATTGCAGCGAGGGAATGTGGTGTTGTAATTAAAGATTCTGCGAATGATCCGGCAAATAAATTAAAAGACGTATTTCAAGGTTTACAGGCACAACGGGATGATGCATTGAAACAACGTAACAGGGCAAATGCTGCACTGAAATTAGCTGAACAAAAAACCAATGATGCAACTGCCTTATTCTGGGCTTCCGAATCTGAGAAACTGATACCTATGCAGGGTATGCGGCTTTTGGAAAAGGCGTATGCAAATACGAAAGATGAAAACGCATCAAACTTAATAAAAGAAAAAATACAAAATAACTTTAATGGCAGTAGCGCCCATCAATATCTTGAAAATTTTTTACTTCAAAATGTAGTTGATATTAGATTTTCACCCGACAGCAAATGGCTCGTTACAGGCAACAGCGATTTTACTGTTGACCAGGTATGGGAACTAACGGGCGGAAAGCAATACGATTTTTTAAAGGATGAAAAACATATCCGTGAGATTAATTTTTTATCTGATAGCAAATGGCTTGTAACAGAATATTTTGATAAAACTCCCAAAGTATGGGAACTACCGGGAGGAAAGCAACCAGACTTCTTAAAGGATGAAAAAAATATTTTCTCTATATATATTTCTCCAGATAGGAAATGGCTGGTAACAACAAATTACGGTAGCACTGACAAATTATGGGAACTACCGGGCGGAAATCAACCAGACTTTTTAAAGGATGAAAAAGATATTCGCGGTATCAATTTTTCATCCGATAGCAAATGGCTTGTAACAAAAAATTTTGATAAGACTACCAAACTTTGGAAACTACCGGGCGGAAATCAACCAGGTTTTTTAAAGGATGAAAAAGATATTCGCGAAATCAATTTTTCACCCGACAGCAAATGGCTCGTAACAACAAATAACGATAGCACTGCCAAAGTTTGGGAACTACCGGGCGGAAAACAAGAAGATTTTTTAAAGGATAAAAAAAATATTATCTCTATCAATTTTTCACCTGACAGCAAATGGCTCATAACAGGCGATAGCAGTAACACTTCCAAAGTATGGGAACTCTCGGGCGGAAAGCAACCAGATTTTTTAAAGGATGAAAAAAATATTATCTCTATCAATTTTTCACTTGACAGCAAATGGCTCGTAACAGTCGATAGCAGTAACACTTCCAAAGTATGGGAACTCTCGGGCGGAAAGCAACCAAATTTTTTAAAGGATGAAAAAAATATTCGCGAAATCAATTTTTCACCAGACAGCAAATGGCTCGTCACAAGAAACAGCAATTTTTCTGTTACCAAACTATGGGAACTACCCGGCGGAAAGCAGTATGATTTTTTAAAGGATGAAAAAATTGTTTGTGATATCAGTTTTTCATCCGACAGCAAATTGCTCGTAACAAGCGATTGCAGTTTTAATGACAAAGTATGGCAACTACCGGATGGAGAGCAACCAGATTTTTTAAAAGATGAAAAAGATATTCACTCAATAGATATTTCACCAGACAGCAAATGGCTCTTAACAAAAAATAACAATAGCATTGCCAAAGTATGGGAACTGCCGGGCGGAAAAGAATACCTTTTTTTTAAGGATAATAAAAATATTGAGTCCATAGATTTTTCAAAGGACGGTAAATGGCTCTTAACAACAAATAATGATTTCACACGAAAAGTACGGGAACTACCGAGGGGAAAACAACCAGATTTTTTACAGGATGAAAAAAAAATCTATGGTATATATTTTTCGCTGGACAGCAAATGGCTGGTTACAAATAATGCCGATAGGACTGTCAAAATATGGGGACTACCCGGCGGAAGACAATATGATTTTTTAAAGGATGAAAAAAATATTCGTTATATCAATTTTTCACCAGATAGTAAATGGCTCGTAATGACAAATAGCACTGGCAAAGTATGGGAATTACCGGGCGGAAAACAATATGATTTTTTAAAGGATGAAAAAACTATTTCTTCTATTAATTTTTCATCCGACAGCAAATGGCTGGTAACAGGCCAAAACTTTAGTAATAGCTCTAGCATTCCCAAAGTATGGGAACTGCCAGGCGGAAAGCAACCAGATTTTTTAAAGGATGAAAAAAATATTCGCGGTATCAATTTTTCATCCGACAGCAAATGGCTCGTATTAATAAATAATAATAACACTGCCAAATTATTGGAACTACCGGGTGGACTGCAACCAGATTTTTTAAAGGATGAAAAAGATATTAGCGATATATATGTTTCTCCGGATAGCAAATGGCTCGTAACAAAAAATAGCGATAACACAGCCAAAGTATGGGAACTGCCGGGCGGAAGGCAACACGATTTTTTAAAGGATGAAAAAGATATTTACTCCGTAACTTTTTCTTCCGACGGTATATGGCTCGTAACAAAAAGCAGGGACGACACTTACAAAGCATGGAGTCTTGCCAGTGGAAAGCAAAACGATTTTTTAAAAGATGAAAAAAATGTAATAGATATAAATTTTTCACCCAATAGCAAGTGGCTCGTGACAAAAAATAAGGATAGCTCTTGCAATGTATGGGAACTTGCCGTCGGAAAACAAGCCCGGTTTTTAAAGAATGAAAAAAAAATTTACCGTTTATATTTTTCCAACGATGACAAATGGTTGATAACAGTCTCAGGCCATAAAGTCATTGCCTGGGATGTAAAAAAAGGCGTAACAGTTGAGAGATTGTGGTTGAACCAGGCGCCTTCCGATGTAAAAATATTATCAGAACGGTGGCTATATGTTGCTCTGGGTAAATCAATCATTAAAATGGATCTTGAAACTCAAAAAGGTAATTTTTTTAGCGATGGAGATGGTGAATCCTTGAACTATAGTTTCGAAGAAATACAGGAATGGCTGAACTTATTTGGAGATCAATACCTGCGTCCACTTAGTGATGAAATAAAGAAAAAATATGGTATAACTGACAATGGGAAAAAACGGTAATTTTCATCCCGAAATACATTTCTACCCCAAACTATTTTTAGATACATACAATGGTTAAGCCTATTCTTGGCACAAGATTATCGTAGGGTTGGTGCAAGGTGCGCTTGTGACATGAATTTGAAAAAATCTTCAAGTAGAGAATCTATAGAGTTTTATATCTGATCATTTTCAAGAATTGCTTTAATCAATTGCCTTTCTTTAAAAGCGCAAGAGAACGTATGCGCTAATTAAGGGAAAATGTACCAACTAATTAAA
>JBDTSD010000018.1:0-42394 GCA_039931355.1 Ginsengibacter sp. | reverse complement strand
TAAATACAAAACCATGGTTTAAGGATTGGTTTAATTCGCCTTATTATCATCAACTTTATTTTAAAAGAGATGAAACTGAAGCAGCAGCATTTATCAATAAACTGATTGATTATCTGCAGCCTGCACATGGTTCCTCCATGCTTGACATTGCCTGTGGAAAAGGACGGCACTCACGCATGCTTGCGGGCAAAGGGTTTGATGTAACAGGTATTGATCTCTCAACAGATAGCATTAAGGAAGCTAAAAAATTTGAAACTGAAAACCTGCAGTTTTTTGTGCATGATATGCGTCTTCCTTTTTGGATAAATTATTTTGATTATGCTTTTAATTTCTTCACGAGCTTTGGTTATTTTAATACGAGACGTGAGCATGATAATTCCATAAGGACAATTGCACAATCAATAAGGGAAGGCGGCCTTTTTGTAATAGATTACCTCAATGTTCACTATGCTGAAGACCATCTTGTACATACATCAGATATAGAAATTGACGGCGTTAATTATTTTTTGACCAAGTGGTTTGATGAAACCCATTTTTATAAAAAAATAATTATAGAAGATGAGGTACTTGAAAAGCCCATTGAATACCGCGAGAAGGTCGCTAAGTTTTCTTTAGGTGATTTTACTGAAATGCTGGCCTATCATAAGCTGCAAATACAGGAAGTTTTTGGCGATTATAATTTCAATAATTATCATGTAAAAAATTCTCCCAGGATGGTAATAATTGCGAAGAAGACGGCCTCCCCAAACCCCTCCAGTGGAGGGGCTTAATGCAAAGCCTTGTTGCTTCGAAAATTACCGGCAATCAGAATATAAACTTTTCCCGGGTGATGGTTTGCTAAGCATCGGGGTTTCGGATGAAATAATTTGAGCTTAATATTTACAGGCAAAACCCAATGAGACGCAAATAAGATAATAAAGTAGTTGTACTTTTGGACAACTAATATATCTTTGCAACCTGAAAGCAAGTCAAAAAATAAGGACGGTCATTTTTTACAAAAGCTACTTCACCGACTTTTTTGTGAAACAAAGACAAAAGGTAAAAGACAAAATTGTTTGGACTTTTTGAGATTAGGGTTCAAAGTGGAAACGACATTTTTAGGATATTTTGCTTTTTCGACGAAGGAAGTTTAGTTGTCCTTGCAAACGGCTTTCAAAAGAAAACTCAAAAGACACCAAAACAAGAAATCAAAAAAGCTTTAAAAATTAAAATAGAATATTATGAAAGCAAATAAAAATATTAAAACACTATCTGAATTTAAAGATGAGCATTATGGTAAAATTGGTTCACCAAAACGTGACAAATTAGAAAAGGGATTTGAAGCATTCAAACTTGGGGCTTTAATTCATGAGGCAAGACTCGAACAAGGTTTGACACAAGAGCAGCTTGCAGAAAAATGTGGAACAAACAAAGCTTATATTTCAAGAGTTGAAAATAACATCAAAGACGTTCGTATTTCGACTTTGCAAAAAATTGTTGAACTTGGATTTGGGGGGCAGCTGCAATTATCAATCAAGCTTTAAGTTAATAAACCGGCATACCAATAAACCATTTAAGCAATAAACTAATCAACCTTCACTATTTATTATTCACCAACAACCATTTTGCAGTTTCATACATGGCAGAAGTAAGTTGCGAAAGTGATTTTTTAATCGAGTCTTTTTCAGCAGCGGTTATCAGCGACGGGTTGGCATTTAAGGGCATTAGTTTCTCTTTGGTTATTCGCAAATTTTTTACATAATAATAGTCATCGGTTACTATGCCTATATTTCCTTCATCATGATGAATGATAAAAGCTGCATCCATTTTATTCTTTGTATTCAAAAGGTCTCTGCCGAGTGTTGTATTAGTATAAGGCTGGTGCAGCATTCCGGCGAGCGTAGGAAGCACATCTATTTGCGAAACGGTTTCATTTCTTAATTGAGGCGTTATCAGCTCAGGCGCATAAAAAAGCATGGGCACATGCTCATCGGTTAGCTGGCCATCGTTCCATGCAGAAGGATACATAGCAGATGATTCGCCCTCTACACCATGGTCACCCACAAATACAAAAATGGTATTATTAAACCAGCTATGTTTTTTTGCCTCTTCAATTAATTTTTTGAAACAATAATCCGTATAGCAAAATGATTGAAATTCTTTTAATGATTCAAAACCATATTTCTTCAAAGTGTCTTCACTTTCAAAGCGTTTTACAAAATCACTATCTTCTGCCGGTATGCTGTATGGGCGGTGATTGTCGGCAGTTTGTATCACACCGAAAAATGGCTTCTTTTCTCTTGATAAAACATTTTCAGCTTCCAGGAAAAGATTTTTATCACTGATGCCCCAAACATTTAATAGGGCTGATTTAAAAGAACCTTCCTGGTAGAGATGTACACCGTCAATATTTTTTACAAGGCCTTCGAAATTATTAAAATCGCCGCTGCCACCAAGAAAATAAAACTTATCATAATCTTCAAAATCATTAATGATCGTATGCTGGTTAATGGCTTCAGGGTTACGTGTAGAAAATTTTGAGAGCTGTACATCCGGTGTGCCGGTAAGTACGGCAAACACCCCGCGTGCGGTGCCAAATGTAGGGCTGAAGCACCGGTTAAAAAAAAGTCCGCTGTCGCAAAGCGATTTAAAAAAAGGTGTAGTGTTAAGTGGGTTACCGCTCATGCTACTCTTATACATGCTAAAGCTTTCTGCAATTACGAGAATCACATTGGGCCTGCTTTCTAAAGCTTTACTGTTTGGCAATACTTCCCGGCTGTAATGCTTGCCGGTGATAATGGAAGAATCGAGTTGTAGAAAACTAGCTATGACAGGATAATATTCTTTTGCTTTTTGATCATCAAAAGATGGTGTGCGAAATTGTAACGTCGTGAAAAAATTTTGCAGCGGGTTTAAGGCAACATACGATTTGAAATTATCATTCAGATCGAAGGCATCTTTCCACTTCAATGGCTTAAATGAAAACACACCATACAGGCACCAGCATAAAAAAATAATTGCACCTGCATACCATCGCTTTTTGTAAATAGTGTTCTCTTCAATATTTCTTCTTATTGTTTGCAAATGCGTTCGCTTGAAAACCGATGCCATCAATAAGACCGTTAAAAAAAGCGCAGTTAGAATCCAAACCATCGGGTAACTCTGCCACAGCATTTTGAAAGAGATAAGTGGGTCTTCGGCAAAGTTTAAAGCACTTGCATTAATACGCGTATGGTTATAACTGAAGTTTCCGAAATCTGCCCCGAAAAAAAATAATACAACCAATGTTATTATCGCTAAATAGTAAGACCACAAGCGTTTATTTTTTTCAGAAAAAAAAGGGGAGAATTTATAATATACTGAAAGGATGGCGATAGGTAACAGTATAATCGAAATCCATTTTACATCAAAACGGAAACCCAGCCAGAAAGAAGGAAGCAAAGAAGAAATGGAAATTGCGCTGGGCCTGAAAAGAAAAACTGTGGAGATCCTAAATAGCGTAAAAATCAAAACATAGATGAGCCAAAGTACAAACAGCCACTGTATAGTGAGGGGCGCAGTTTTTGGAATTTTTGCTTTTAAGATCATTCTGTTAGAGCTGGCAAATGTATAAGACTTCACGCACTGCGAAAATCATTTGGCAATATTTTGTTTTTTATTATTAAGTAACATGTACCGGGCAGTTTCAAAATAAGCCTGCGAAAGTATCCGCAGTGTTTTTTCGGTTTCTGCCGTGGCTGCGTCTTGCGGTAACGTTTCATTGTTCATCGAAGACCTGAAATCTTCTGTGCCGCTTAAAAGATTATGAACATATACATATTCATCCGTTACCATTCCTATCTGCTTAATATTATAATCATACAGGAACGCAATATTTTTAAACGGCAATGAATTATTTTGAACAGTATCGAAAAGATTTTTACCAATAGTAGTATTAGTGTAAGGTATGCCGGCCAATGCAGTTACAGATGGCAGCAGGTCAACCTGTGAACAGGTTTTATCTATTCGCTGTGGTTGTAAGCGGGATGGCGAATAAAAAAGCAAAGGCACATGCTGCGTGGTTAGGCCATCAATCGACCACGCTTTCGGAAACATATTGCCTGCATCGCCGCGTATACCATGATCGCCTACAAACACAAAAATGGTGTTGTCAAAATATTTCTCTTTTCTTGCAGCTTCTATAAATTTTTCAAAACTAAAATCGGTATAGCGAAATGCATTTAACTCTTCGTTGCTTGCAAAGCCAAACCTTTTTAACGAATCGGTAGAATATCTCTTTTTTACAAATTCATTTTTATCTTCTTCCGGTATTGTATATGGCCGGTGATTATCCGCCGTTTGAATAACAGCAACAAATGGATGAACCTGTTGGCTTAAGGTCTTGTTTGCTTCGAGAAATAATTCTTTATCACTAATGCCCCATACATCTACAGTCTTTGCTTTATAACTATCCTCTTCAAACAAATGAAGGCCGGTTATATTATTTGTGAGCAATCCTCTTACGTTGGCCCAACTTGAACTTCCGCCGAGAAAGTATAATTTTTCATAGCCCTTATAATCGTTGATAATTGAATGCTGGTCAACATACGCAGGGTTGCGGCTGGAAGTATTGGGATACTCTATATCAGGTATTCCTGTAATAACGGCCCAGATGCCCCGTGCAGTGCCATAAGAAGGCGTAAAGCAACGGTCAAAAAATATTCCCTGCTTGCACATTTCATTAAAGAAAGGGGTTGTGTTTAAGGGATTTCCCCACATGCTACTTTTGTAAGCGCTGAAGCTTTCACATATTACTACCACTACGTTCGGAGTGACTGGCGAAGAAGATGGGGGCGTAAATGTTCTTGTAAAATTTAAAGTGGAACTATCAGGGTTTGCAACACCGAGGTATTGCGCCATCAGCGGATAATATTCTTTCACTTTATTTTTATCGTAAGTGGAACTCCTGAATTGCAGTGTACTCAAAAAACTTTGCACAGGGTTTAAAGCAAGGTTGGCTTTGAAATCATCATCAAATGAAAATGCATCGCTCCACCGCAATGGATACTGATTCACTCTCCCAAATATGCCCAGAGCAAGGAGAAAAGTAAATATAAAGCCCAACACTATTCTTAGAATTCCGTGGCCATTGAACCGTGCCTGTTTAAACCGCCGGTAATAAACGTTTATAAGCCAGTATAATAAAGCGACCGATATTATCAGAAGTAAAATAATTGTAAAAACCGGGTAAGTTTCCCACACCATATTCATGGATATGGAAGCATCCTCAGCATAATTAAGTACGCTTGCGTTTAGCCGTTGGTGTAAGTAATCGTAATGCTCAAAATCCATAGCGTATAAGAACGCGAGACAAATGCTTACTACCAGGAAATATATTTTAAATACTTTCCTGGAAAACTTATTTATAAAAGGATTACAATTTTTAGTGGCAAAAGCCCAAAAAAGATACAGGAAGAATATGAGGCTGACGATAATAATTGAAGCGATGCCGACATGATTATTTTTTAGAAGCAGGATAATCACCGTTAGCATGATCAGTACAAGAACAATTCTGAAAATGCTGCTGTTTCGCAGGCGATGTCTTTCTGTATAATCTAAATACAGGCTGCCGGCAAGAAAAGGAATAAGTACTATCGCACACACTATTCTAAGGTCGTATCGCAAGCCTAACAAGAAAGGATTGATACAATTGGAAAACGAATATTGCGAAGGCTTGAAATGAAAGAAAAAAATAAAACGCATTACGATCATTAGCAAGAGCAGCGTAAGCCCAACTGTAAACATCCATTTTATAAGCCGGGGAAAAGTTGCGATTTTCATCAAGCCGGTTGTAGGTTATAGAATTATATAAAGTGTGGCATGTAAAGCATGCTAAGTGGCACAAATGTAAATATTTACAGGCTATATTTACGCAATGGCTATTTTTGCAGCTAATGATTTTACAGTATGAATAATGCCATGTACATCCCCGAGGCATTAAAGCAATTAGATTATCACCTGTTTTCGAAGTTGAATGGTGAATGGCACACAGCATTTTTTGATAAGATAATTCCATTCGTCCGTGAGTCTTATGTGTGGATTCCATTTTATTTTTTCTTAATAATTTTTACCGTTGTTAATTTTAAAATACAAGGATGGCTTTGGGTATTATTTTTTTTGATAAATGTAGTGGTAAGCGATTTTGTAAGCAGCACCCTTATTAAAGAAAGTTTTATACGCGCAAGGCCGTGTCACGACCCTATTCTTCTTGGCTCCGTCAGGTTTCTTGTAAGCTATTGCCCGGTAAGTTCCAGTTTTACATCTTCGCATGCCGTCAATCATTTTGCTGCAGCTATGTATATCTTTACCACTTTCAGAAAGACATTAAGTAATTATTGGGCCTTATTATTTTTGTGGGCATTTTTTATTTCGTACGCACAGGTGTATGTTGGCGTACACTTTCCGCTGGATGTATTTTGCGGTGCAATTGTGGGAATAATTCTTGGCTATATTATTGGAAAGGTTTACGAAAATAAAATTGGGCTGAATGCCCCTGAATTGAAAAAATTTGTATGATAGAAGTAGTCATTTTAATTGTGTTGATATTATTTAACGGGCTATTGGTAATGGCAGAACTGGCGCTTATTTCCGCAAAAAAAAGCCGCCTGGAAATGGCTGCTGCCAAGGGAGATTTAAGGGCCAAAACTGCGCTTGAGTTGCAGCAAACCCCTGATGTATTTTTATCTACCACTCAGATATATATCACGTTGGTCGCTATTTTAACCGGTGTGTACTCCGGCGAAAAATTCGGAAAATCATTAGAGCCATATGTAGCAAAGATTAAATTCTTTGAACCGTATGCTGATACTATTTCCACAACGCTGATAGTAATATGCGTTACCTTTTTATCTATACTATTTGGAGAACTTATACCAAAAAGGTTTGCCATATTGCGGCCTGAAAGAATAGCAAAGACCGTTGCAAACCCGATCAGGCTGCTAAGCCGGTTTTCATATCCCGTAGTTTGGATACTTAGCAAAATCAGCACCGGTTTTTTTAAACTTTTTAATATTAAAAAACATTCTGACAGCCAGGTAACGGAAGAAGAGATAAAGGCGATGATAAATGAGGGAAGTGAGCTTGGTGCCATTGAGGAAGAAGAAAAAGATATTATTGAAAGAGTGTTTCATCTCGGAGACAGGAACATTACTTCCCTTATGACACACCGGACGGATATTGTATGGTTCGATATTAACGAGGAGAAAAATTCGATGCGTGAAAAGATAAAAGAATTCCAGCACTCGGTGTATCCCGTTTGTGAGGGAACTATTGATGATCTCAAAGGAATTGTGTTTGTAAAAGATATTTACCTGCAGCCTGAAGCGCCTTTGTCCTCGCTTGTAAAAGAAGCTTTATTTATTCCTGAAAACAATTCTGCCTACCAGGTACTTGAAAAAATAAAAAGAACAAAGCTCCATTACGCTTTTATTGTGGATGAATATGGCAGTATGGAAGGGATGATAACGATAAAGGATATCCTAAAAGCCATTGTGGGTGAAATGCCCGAAGCTGAGGATGATGAATATGAAATCGTGGAAAGAGAAGATGGTACTTTTCTTATCGATGCGCAGATTCAATTCTACGACTTCCTTACCCGCTTCGACAAAACTATCTGGATAAATGAAGGTGAAAACACTTTTGATACACTTGCAGGATTTATTTTGCACGAGCTAAAAACTATTCCATCAACAGGCGACACATTTGAATGGCGCGGCTTCGATTTCGAAATAATAGACATGGATGGAAAGCGTATTGATAAAGTGCTGGTGAAAGTTTCTGATGAAATCAGGGAGGAGATGGATGACTGATTTGACTTAGCCAATAGCTGATAAACTAATTTTGATAGTGCATTTATACATTGGGTAATTATCACATTAGCTAATTGTAACTCAGCTTCCTTATCAACTCTTCTGGCAGCTTGGGTAATTTTTTTCTCTCAATTAAAAACGTAGAGAGGCCGGCAATATCTTTAAATATGTAATGGCTGTTTAGCGCCCCTTCAAGATAGCCGCGGCCGCTGGTGTTTCCTGTTCCCATGCGAAGCCCGATCATCCTTCTCACCATTACCAAATGCTTATGCCGCCACGTTGCCATCTGGTGATCAATTTCGATAAGTGCATCCAGGATTTGATATGATGTTTGAAAAACGGGAAAATCCCTGTAGAGCATAATGAACAACGCCGCCCGCATCGCCCTGGCTGACAGATCGCTCTTAACTACAGGCTCACTGTCAAGGGTAGCCGCTTTTTCTTTTTCAAAAAAAATGAAATCAAAATCTTCGATTTTCCCTGCCTCCCTTTCGGTGAGGCCTTTTTTATAGATGATGCGATAGTCGCTCCAGAACGGATGCAGCTGCTCCTTCAGCGGGAAATGATTTTGAAAATCTATCCAGAATTCGTTTTCAAAAAATGGTAATCTCTCAAGCCAGTTATTGATTAGTTGCAACAACGTCGTATGGCTTTCAACTTCGCTAAGCTTTTCAAAATCCTTTTTTTCAAACCCACCTTCATTTGTTCTTTTATAATATTCTTTTTGATGGCGCAGGTCCATTTTCAGCCCAAGTCTTGCCTCCACAAGCCTTAGTTGTAAACTTTGAAAGCCTGATGCGGGAGTCAAGAGGTTTCTGAATTCGAGAAAATCAAGCGGCGTCATCGTGTCGAGCAATGTTATTTGCTGGCTTAGTAACTCAAGAATCCTTATGATGCGGTTCAGGCGGTGGCGTACAAGATTCAGGTCTTCGGAATTATCATCAATCTTTTCTTTTTCGAATACGTTCATAATGAAATCTAATTCAAACAACACCTGCTTAAACCACAGTTCATAAGCCTGGTGCACAATAATGAAAAGCATTTCGTCATGCGCCGGTTCATTGCCTTCTTTAAAGCTTTCGGGATATTGCGCATTGAGAAGCTTATCGAGTTGCAGGTAATCGCTATAATATTTTGGCTTATCGTCATTCATGTATTTCCATTAAGGTCATAAAATTAAATGGTTTATTTTGGTCTGCGCAATTTGGTAAAAATGTAAATTTATCATCCTAAGTTGCCGCATAATTTAAAACGATTACATAAAAAATTGCTATGAAAAATTGCTTTGTTTATTTACTCTTCGCCAGTTTTTTATTTTTCTCCTGCTCGCCAAAAATTGCGCCTGTCAATAATTCCGGGGAAACGGCTGTTATAAATGGCCATCCGGCCTGGAGTGAGCAAAGCAATATTTACGAAGTAAATCTCCGCCAGTATTCTGCAACATCATCAATAAAGGATTTTGAAACGCACCTGCCCCGGCTAAAGAAAATGGGCGTCGAAATTTTATGGTTTATGCCAATAACGCCTATTGGTTTTGAAAATAGAAAAGCAAATAGCTCGGAATTGGGAAGTTATTATGCTTCCCGCGATTATACCGCTCTCAATCCTGAGTTTGGTACTATGGATGATTGGAAAGCAATGGTGAAACATGCGCACCGCATGGGTTTTAAAGTGATCACGGATTGGGTTGCCAACCATAGCGCACCGGACAATCACTGGATGAAGGAGCATCCTGATTTTTATAAAAGAGATAAAGATGGCAACACTGTGTACACTGCAGATTGGAACGATACACGAAATCTGAATTATGATAATCGTGAGATGAGGGATAGTATGATTGCCGCTATGCAATTTTGGATTCGGGAAAGCGACATAGATGGCTTTCGCTGCGATGCAGCTTACGGGCCGCCGGAAGATTTTTGGAAAGAATGTATTGATTCATTAAAAAAAATGAAAGACGTTTTCATGCTTGCCGAAGCGGAGGTACCGGCTCTGCATAATGTGGGCTTTGATGAAAGCTACGCATGGACGGTAATGGAAGGGTTCATAAAAATGTATGCAGGGAAGCTTACGCTGCTCCAGGTAGATTCTATCATAAATGATGATATACAGCGCTTCCCTAAAAATTCATATCGTTTATATTTTACTACCAACCACGATTGGAATAGTTGGGAAGGAACAGAGTTTGAACGATTTGGCGATGCCGCTAACGCGTTGGCGGTTTTCTCACAAACAATGTATCAAAGCGTTCCGCTTATGTACACCGGACAGGAAATACCTCTTAAGCGAAGGCTAAAGTTTTTTGTAAAGGACCCCGTCGTGTGGGACAAATTTGACATGGCCCCCTTCTTCAGTACTTTGCTTCACCTGCGCAAAAAAAATCCTGCGCTCGCTGCAAATGCATCATACAAAAAATTAGTAACGGCAAATGATAATGCAATATTTGCTTATGTAAGGGAAAGCGGAAAACATAAAGTTGCGGTTGTTTTAAATCTCTCAAACCAGCCACAAAGCTTTACTATAAATGATGCATCAATCAATGGCAATCCGTCAAACGTTTTTATAGGTGGGAGAGAAAAGTTGAACGATACGCATGTGTTCAGCATGGAGCCTTGGGGGTATGAGGTGTATGATTATAGGTAGTGTTCAGGCTTACTGGGAATGACAATTCAAATAGCACTGATAATTATTGCTTCCTTCAAAGATATTTTAATAAGAAATGCCTCTTTACACGAACATATTATCTTGGAAAAGTATTCCTATAAAAATGTAAATTGCAATAAACAAGTTTAAATGCCAGTTACAGTAAAAGCAATATTTGAGAACGGACAAGTGAAACTAAAAGAGCCGGCTCCCACTGAAGAAAACGTTCCGGTAATTGTTTTTTTTCCTGATGCTGAAAAGTCCATAAAAAAAATGCGATAAAATTTGGAAGCCTAAAAGGCAAAATAAATGTGCCTTCAAATTTTGATGATGAATTAGATGAGTTGAAAGAATACATGTGATGAGAATACTGCTCGACACTCACATACTCATTTGGATTTTGGCAAACAATAAATCTTTATCTGCCCATCATAAATTAATTCTCACTGACACATCGAACGAAAAAATAGTAAGTCAGTTTACTTTTATTGAGTTGGCCATTAAGATTAATATTGGCAAGCTTCCGGATTTCAATGAGCCAATGGATAAGTTTATGAAGCAAGTTGAAAATGATGGTTTCAAAATATTGCCTATCAATAAAAAGCACATTGTAGCTTTTGCTTCGCTACCACTCGTATTTGGCCATCGCGATCCATTTGATAGATTTTTAATTCCCACAGCGGTTTCAGAAAATATGAGTATCATAACTCTGGATGAAAAGTTCAAAGCATATCAGCATCTTGTAAAACTTTTATAAAGGAATCTACTGCTTTCGGTAGAAATTAGAAGTTCCTATTGCTAACCCTGCACTGGAATGTAGGGCCACTACTTCACCATACTTTTTATCTCCTGCAATTTCAACAATGCTTCAACAGGTGTAAGGCGATTTATATCAACTGCATCCAGTATTTTTCTTATCTCTTCAAAAGCCTGCGAATGCGCATCAAAGATGCTTAATTGTAATTGTGGTGATGATAATTGCTTCAGATTTTCTTTGATGCTTTTATTTGTTTTGGCTGTGCCATTATTTTCAGATAGACCGTCATCTACATTTTTTGCTTCAAGTTGTTTTAAAATTTCATTGGCTCTGTCGATTAACGACGGTGGCATGCCCGCCATCTTTGCCACGTGAATACCAAAGCTGTGAACACTTCCGCCGGGAGCAAGTTTTCTTAAAAAAATTATTTTATTACCCGCCTCTTTATTGGTGATGTGAAAATTTTTAACCCGGTCAAATTTATTTTCCAGCTCATTTAATTCGTGATAATGTGTAGCAAATAATGTTTTAGGAGCGTTCGGGCTTTTATGCAAATGTTCAACAATACTCCATGCGATGGAAATTCCATCATAGGTTGAAGTACCTCTGCCGATTTCATCCAAAAGAATAAGGCTGCGTGGCGTAATATTATTGATAATACTCGCCGTTTCGTTCATCTCCACCATGAAAGTACTTTCACCACTGCTGAGATTATCGTTTGCGCCTACCCGTGTGAAGATTTTATCAGTCAACGGAATCCTTGCTTCGTCCGCAGGGACAAAGCTTCCCATGTGTGCCATCAACGTGATCAACGCGGTTTGGCGCAGGATAGCGCTCTTGCCACTCATGTTCGGACCGGTTAAAATAATGATCTGTTGAGTTTGCGGATCAAGGAATATGTCATTAGCAATATAAGCCTCGCCCTGTGGTAAGTTCCTTTCTATTACGGGATGACGGCTTTGTTTCAAATCGAGTTCATGATCGTCATGAACAAGAGGCTTTTTGTATTTAAATTGTAAAGCATTGTTGGCAAAACAGGTAAGGCAGTCCAGCACTGCAAGCACATGCCCGTTAACCTGCATAGGCGCAATATAATCCTGTAATTCATTTAGTAATTGTTCAAAAATATCTTGTTCTATCTGGATAATTTTATCTTCTGCACCGGTAATTTTTTCTTCATACTCTTTAAGTTCAGGAGTAATGTATCGCTCGGCATTGGTAAGCGTTTGCTTTCTGATCCAACTTCCAGGCACTTTATCCTTATGTGTATTGGTCACTTCCAAATAATATCCAAACACATTATTGAAACCAATTTTCAAAGAAGAGATGCCTGTAATCTCTGTTTCTTTTTGCTGAAGCTTTAGCAGGTGTTCCTTGCCGTTAGTAACTATATTTTTAAGATCATCTAAGTTGGCATCAACGCCTTTTGCAATAATATTTCCTTTAGAAGCCGCAACAGGTGGATTTTCTATGATCTCTTTAAAAATCTTTTCACAAATATATTTGCAGGGATTGAGCGAGTCTCCCAACCTTTTTAAATATTCGTTTGATGAAGCATCACATATTTGTTTTACTTCATCTACAAGTTTTAATCCTCTGCCAATTTGCACCACTTCCCGCGGATTAATTTTCTTTAAAGGTATTTTGCTCACCAGTCTTTCAATATCTCCTGCCTGCTTTATATGCTGGTTTGTATTGTTTTTTTCTTCAGGAGATTTAATAAAATATTCAACAAGGTCTTGCCTCTCTTCAATTTTTTTTATTTCAGTAAGAGGCAACACCATCCAGCGTTTCAGTAGCCTTGCACCCATAGGTGAAACTGTATTGTCAAGTACTCTCAATAATGAATTATTACTTTCAACGCCACCCAATAATTCAAGATTTCTTATCGTAAAACGATCCATCCAGAGATGATCAGCTTTGTCAATTCTTTGCAGGGAAGTGATGTGCTGCAGGTTGGGATGTTCTGTATCTTTTAAATAATGTAAAATAGCACCTGCAGCAATAACGCCTTCCTGCAGATCTTCAACGCCAAAACCTTTAAGGCTTTGCGTTCCAAAATGTTTTAGTAAACTTTCTTTAGCATATTGCGCAGAAAAAATCCATTCGTCCAGGGAGTAGGTGTAAAATTTACTGCCGAATAATTTTTTAAATTCTTTCTGTTGGTTTCTTTGAAAAATTACTTCAGCCGGATTAAGGCTTTGCAAAAGTTTATCAACATATTCATTATCTCCTTCAGCAATAAAAAATTCTCCCGTTGAAATATCTAGAAAGGAAACACCCGTTTTGTTTTCAGTTAAATGAATTCCGCACAAAAAGTTATTATTATTATGCTCAAGCAATTTGTCATTTGTAGCAACGCCCGGGGTTACTAATTCTGTAACGCCGCGTTTTACAATGCCCTTTGCAGCCTTGGGATCTTCAAGCTGGTCGCAGATCGCAACCCGGTAACCTGCCTTTACGAGTTTGTGTAAATAAGTATCAAGCGCATGATGCGGGAAGCCTGCAAGTTCCAATGCTGTCGCAGAAGCACTGCTCCTTTTCGTTAAAGTAATTCCCAAAACACGGGAAGTCGTTATTGCATCCTGTCCAAAAGTTTCATAAAAATCACCCACACGAAAAAGCAGGATCGCATCAGGATATTTCATCTTGATGGCATTGTGCTGTTTCATTAAAGGAGTATCTGCGGAAGCCATGATTAAGAAGCCTCACCCCAACCCCTCTTCGAAGGAGAGGGACATTATCGGCAGGCCGTTGTTTATTGAATGAAAAAGTATTTAATAAGCCAAAGTAAATGAATCTACCAATCTCTTCAGTTTCTATCTTCAATTAATAAGATAACTTATAGTAATCCTTTTCCTTCTCCTTTGGAGAAGGGTTGGGATGAGCCTTTTAGCTATTTTTGCAAATTAATAGTCTTTTGATGAGAAAACTGGGTATGGAAGAACTGAACCGGAAAACTGTTGATGAAGTGAAGCGTGCGGAAAAAATTCCGGTCGTGGTGATTTTGGAAAACATTCGCAGCGCATATAACGTAGGTAGTGTGTTTCGTACAGCCGATGCTTTTTTGATCGAAGCAATTTATATATGTGGCTACACTGCAAGGCCGCCTCATAAAGAAATTACCAAAACGGCCTTAGATGCGCAAAATTCTGTTGACTGGAAATATTTTGAAAATGCAAAACTTGCAATAGCGGAATTGCAAAGCCAGGGGTATAAAATTTATGCCATTGAGCAGGTAACAAACAGCATCTCGTTGGAAAATTTTTCTGAACTCAATCAAAATAAAGTTGCGGTTATTTTTGGAAATGAAGTTTCCGGGGTTGAGCAGGAGACGATTGAATTATGCGATGGGTGTGTTGAAATTCCGCAATTTGGAATGAAGCATTCACTCAATATATCTGTTGCCGCAGGGATTGTGTTGTGGGAAGTTAGACCCCTAACCCCTAAAGGGGAATACCCGAACTTCTAAAGGGGTACAAAAACCATCTTGGTACACAAAATAAAGTAAATGGAAGCAGGACAAAAAAATAAAGACTCAAATTTACCTAAAGCTACAAAAGCCCCTTTAGGGGTTGGGGTAAAAGCCCCTTCAGGGGTTGGGGGTTATTTCTCCCTAATAAAATTTGCCCATACCGTTTTCGCAATGCCATTTGCATTAATTGGTTTTTTCCTGGGATTGAGAGCGATGAATTATGAAACCTACAAATCGTGGTGGTTTCTTTTGATATTGGTTGTGTTGTGTATGGTCTTCGCAAGAAGCGCGGCCATGGCATTCAACCGTTGGCTCGATGCAGAATTTGATAAACTAAATGTTCGTACAGCAATACGTGAGATTCCTTCCGGGGTTATTACTAAAAGAAAAGCAATGACTTTTGTTGTTTTCAACTGCATTGCATTTCTTATAACTACTTATTTTATTAATGCCCTGTGTCTTGTATTGGCTCCGGTTGCCTTGTTTGTAATTTTATTTTATAGTTATACGAAAAGATTTACACCGCTCTGCCATCTTGTGCTTGGCCTGGGTCTAAGCCTGGCGCCAATCGGTGCTTACATAGCTGTCACCGGAAGGTTTGCAATTGTTCCTGTACTGTTTTCTTTATCAGTTTTATTTTGGGTAAGTGGCTTTGATATTATATATGCTTTGCAGGATGAGGATTTTGACCGGGCAAATAATTTGCGATCAATCCCTTCATGGCTTGGAATAAAAAAGGCTTTGCATGTAAGCGAATACCTGCACCTCTTATCATTCTTTTCTTTATTTGCGGCCGGAGTCGTCGGGCATTTTTCATGGTTCTATTGGGCCGGTATAGCTGCCTTTGCCTTTTTCCTTATTTACCAGCATAGGCTTGTAAATCCCAAAGACCTGAGCAAAGTCAATAAAGCATTTTTTACCTCAAACGGAATTGCATCTGTTATTTTCGGCGTTTTTGTTTTACTCGACATCTTTGTAAAATTCTAAACTATGGCGAGGATTCTTTGCATTGACTATGGCTTACGGCGTACAGGCATAGCCGTTACTGATCCTTTGCAAATAATTGCAACAGGTCTAACTACAGTGGACTCACCACAATTAATTTCATTTCTTAAAAATTATTTTCAATCGGAAACTGTTGAATTGATAATTATTGGGGAACCTAAGAATCTTGATGATTCTGATACACATGCTACCCCTCTCGTAAAACAAATCATAAAAAAATTAGAAAAAGAATTCCCCCAGCTTCCAATAAAAACTGTTGATGAAAGATATACTTCGAAAATGGCCAGGCAGGCGATGCTTGATATGGGCATGAAAAAAAAAGATCGCCGCAATAAAAGAACTGTGGATGAAATTGCCGCGACAATTATGTTGCAGGAATATATGCAATCCTTTACCTGATGCTATTTGTCAATGGTCTTAATTGAAACCAGGTATTCTAAAAGTTTTATTTTTGCCGCAAATACAATAAAATTTATTCATGATTTTACCTATAGTAGCATATGGCAACCCGGTCCTGAGGAAAGTGGGTAAAGAAATTACACCGGATTATCCGGATCTCAACAAACTTATAGACGATATGTGGGAAACCATGTATAACAGCAGGGGCGTTGGTTTGGCCGCACCACAAGTCAACAAAGGCATTCGCCTTTTTGTAATGGATAGTGTGCAAATAATAGAAAACCTCGAAGCTGATGAAAAAGACGAGTATCCCGGTGATGAAGGTTACAAGGGTGTTTTTATCAACGCAAACATCAACTCGGTAGACGGCGAAGAATGGTCGTATAATGAAGGCTGTCTCAGCATTCCCAAAATCAGGGAAGATATTTTGCGGAAAGAAAAAATTAATATTTCTTTTTTAGATGAAAAATTTGAGCCGCATATAAAAGCCTTTTCGGGTGTTACTGCAAGGGTTATCCTTCACGAGTATGATCATGTAGACGGGAAGCTTTTTATTGACTACCTGAAGCCTTTGAAAAAAAGCCTGCTGAAGCGGAAACTGGCCGATATTTCCAAAGGAAAAATATCAGTTGATTACCGGATGTCTTTTGCAAAATAGATACCTGTATTTTACATTTCCTCCAACACTTTTAGCGTTAATTTAGCGGATGCTAAAAACACTTTTTGCAATAGTATTTCTCTTGCAATTATCCTTTATTTCTTTTGCGCAAAATAAAAATGACACCCTTGTAAAAGTGCAGGAAAATTATATTACCCTTTCAGAAATTGTAGTGAATAGTAAACTTGATGTTGAATCATTTATTGAACGGGTAAAAAATGATACCACCTTTTATAAAGCATTTAAGAATCTTCATATCATTGGTTATACTGCTTTGAATGATATAAGAATGACCGACAGCGATGGAAAAATAGCAGCTTCGTTAAGGAGTAAAACAAAGCAAATAAGAACAGGCAATTGCAGGAAGATGCAAGTGCTTGAAAGTGCCGCTACTGGTGATATGTATGATAAGAACGGAAATTTTAATTACTACACGGCCGATATGTATGCAGGCTTATTTTTTACAAAAGATTCTGTGTGTGGGGAAAATAATATTGTAAAGGGCCACGAGTTTTCAACAAGTGGTTTGAGCGGTATGGCGAAACATAAAGAGCAATTAAAAATGCTGTTTTTTAATCCCGGCGGAAAAATAAATGGATTGCCTTTTATAAGTGGTAAAACGGAAATTTTTGATAAATCAATGGCTGATAAATATGACATGAATATTGACCTTCGTGATTTCAATAATACAAGCTGTTATGTTTTTTCAATGAAAGTAAAAGACAGCAAAAAAAACGGTGTTGTGATAGATGAGATGATCACCTGGTTCAATAAAAAAACTTTTGAAATAGTGGCCCGGAAATATTCATTGAGCTACGATGCAGGCGTATACGACTTTAATGTAGAGATGGAAACCGAAATGACGAAAGTTGGTGATCTGCTCGTGCCCGCTGTATTGCGGTACAATGGCAACTGGAAAGCGATTTTTAAGAAACGTGAGCGGGGGATTTTTACCGCAACCTTGTTTGATTTTATAAGATGATCCCCTAACCCAGGCCGGCAATTTACTTTTAAGTACGCGTGAATTTACTATGCAGGCCGTAATTTCAATACAAAAATAATTAGGCAATACTGCTCTTGCGGGCCGTGTAGCACCACTGTATCTTTGTACCAGAAGTTGATTGATGTTCAACAAACATTAATCAGAAATCCAAATCCAGTGAAAAAATCATCCGGTAATTATCCGGAATCCAAATCCAGTGAAAAGAGCCCGTTTCCAAATCCGTGAAAACTAAAAATCCGATATCAGTCAACTTCTAATTTTTTTTCCAATACCTGTAACCAACCATATATCCAAAGAAAACAAGCCGTAAAAAGCGTATCCAGATCCTTTAAAAAATATTACCCCTGGAATAAAAATATTCCATAAAAGCCCGCCCTAATCTGCGGGTTTTTTTATTAAAAAAATTACAAGGCATCCTTCTTTTTGGAAAATTATCCATTGCTCTGCCTTGTCATTTCTGCCTAACTTAGGGCATTATTCAATTTATTTTATTTCTTTATTAAATGAAAAAACTAATTCTCCAGGGAGGCTTTTTGCTTGCATCACTATGTTTTATTTCTTCTTTATCTTTTTCGCAGGCTGTTGATTCATCTTTATATAACAGTTTGCAATGGAGAAGTATAGGTCCATATCGAGGTGGCAGAACGGTAGGCGCAGCCGGAGTTCCTCAGCAACCCAATGTATTTTATATCGGTGTAAATAATGGTGGTGTTTGGAAAACGACTGATTATGGAAGAAAGTGGTTTCCCATTTTTGATGACCAGCCTACGGGTTCTATAGGTACAATAAGCGTAGCGCCTTCTGATCCAGATATTGTATATGTAGGAAGCGGGGAAGGGTTACATCGGCCTGACCTCTCAACCGGCAATGGAATTTACAAATCAACAGATGCGGGTAAAACATGGGTACACCTTGGTTTGCGGGATGGACAACAAATTCCCAGGATTGCCATTGACAAAAATAACCCTGATCGAATATTTGTAGCCGTACTTGGCCATCCTTATGGACCTAATGAAGAGAGGGGAATTTTCCGTTCTACAGATGGTGGAAAAACTTTTGAGAAGGCTCTTTACATAGATGAAAATACCGGCGGCGATGATGTAGAGATTGATCCCGGAAACCCGGATATTATTTTTGCCACTCTTTGGCAATCCCGCGAAGGGCCGTGGGAAAATGGGCAATGGTCCGGAGCTAAAGGAGGTGTTTTTAAATCAACTGACGGCGGTAACACATGGAAGAAATTGTCTAAAGATTTTCCTGCGAATATGGTTCAGGCGCATATTGCTATCGCTCCTTCTTCTCCCAATATTATCTATGTGGCTATGGGCACATCAGAATCGAATGAATATGGCACAGGTAGCGGCATGGGCATTTACCGCTCAGATGATACCGGGGAAAACTGGAAAAAAATATCTGAAGACGGAAGACCCGAAGCAAGAATTGGCGGCGGCGATGTTCCGGAGATAATGGTAGATGCAAAAAATCCTGAAAAAGTTTACAGTGCAAGTATTGTGGCGTGGCGCTCAACTGATGGCGCTAAAACCTGGACTGCTATCAATGGTGCGCCGGGCGGAAATGACTATCAGAATGTGTGGATTAATCCGATTGACACAAACATTATATTGATTACAGGCGACCAGGGAGCCATCATTACCGTAAACGGCGGTGACACATGGAGTTCCTGGTACAACCAGCCAACAGCACAATTGTATCATGTAAGTGCAGATAACGCTTTTCCATACAATTTATATAGCGGCCAGCAGGAGAGTGGCTCCGTAGGGATTTCATCAAGAGGCAATGACGGCCAGATAACGTTCAGGGATTGGCACCCCGTAGCCGCGGAAGAATATGGATATGTTGCCGCAGATCCGCTCAATTCTAATATTATTTATGGAGGAAAAATATCGAAATATATTAAGCTCAACGGCCAGGCTCAGAGCATAACGCCACAGCCAGTACGAAACGGTGATTATCGTTTTGTTCGCACAGAACCGGTTATCTTTTCTCCCATTGATCCTCACACTTTATATTTCGCAGGAAATGTTTTGTTTAAAACACAAAATGGTGGAGAAAGCTGGCAGGTAATAAGCCCTGATCTATCAAGGAAAAGCTGGGACATTCCGGCGAGTGTTGGTATCTATGCAAATGATGAACAAAAAACAATGTCGCGTCGCGGTGTCATTTATACAGTTGCACCCTCTCCTATAAATATTAATACAATATGGGCGGGTACTGATGATGGTTATATACAATTAACAAATGATGGCGGTAAAACATGGAAAAATGTTACGCCCCCTGCAATCACTTCCTGGAGTAAATTATCAATGATTGATGCAGGGCATTTTAATGTAAACACAGCTTATGCCGCAGTGAACCGGATACGCTGCGATGATGCGCATCCTTACATTTATAAAACAAATGACCGGGGAAAAACATGGCAGCTAATTGTAAATGGATTGCCTGATGACCCGATAAATGCGGTTCGCGAAGATCCTAAAAAGCAGGGCTTGTTGTATGCTTCATCTGAAACACAAGTGTATGTTTCTTTTGATGATGGTGCACATTGGCAATCCTTACGCTTAAATATGCCTGCGACTTCTGTGCGCGATATTATAATTAAAGATGATGATCTTGCAGCTGCAACCCATGGCAGAGGTTTTTGGATATTAGACAACATTACGCCACTGCGCCAGCTCAGTAAAAATGCAACTTTTCAAAATACTTTATTTAAACCTGGAACGGCCACTCGCGTAAGATGGAATTTAAACCCTGACACTCCTTTGCCGCCCGATGAACCTGCGGGAGAGAACCCTCCTGACGGCGCTATGATCGATTATTATTTGAAAGAAAAAGTAAAAGGAGAAGTGACGCTTGATATAGTTGACAGCAAAGGAAAACTTATAAGGCACTTTAGTAGTAATGATACGCTGTATAAGATTCCTGAAGTAGACATTCCCCTTTACTGGATTCGTCCGCAACAAATATTATCCGCGGAGGCTGGCCCACACAGGTTCTTATGGGACATGCATTATGCGCCACTCAATCTGCCGCCTTCTTACCCGATATCTGCTATTTATAAAAATACTGCACCGCAAGCCACGTCACCGTGGGTGATGCCCGGGAATTATACGGTAAAATTATCAGTGAACGGCGAAACCTTTTCGCAGCCGTTAGTGATAAAGATGGATCCAAGAGTTAAGACATCGTTGCCCGGCTTACAGAAACTACATGATCTTGCGCTACAGTGTTATGAAAACAGGAAAAAAATATCCCGAATAACGAATGAAATTGTAAATCTTCATAACCAATTGACAAAACTATCAAAAGGCGCCGGGGACGAAATGGTAACTTCTTTAGATAATTTGGATAAAAAAATATCAAATATTAAAGAAGCTGCACCAGGAAGTAAATCGGAAAGTTTCAGCCGGCTATACAATTCATTTGCGACTTTATTTAATGCTCTTGAAGAAAGTGATATGCGGGTAACTTCCCATGTAGCTGAGGCAGTAAAGGAAAGCGAAATTCGATTAAGGCAACTTGAAAAAAATTGGTCACAAATAAAATCTATTGAACTGCCTAAAATAAATGCTGAATTAAGAAAAGCAGGTCGTACGGAAACAATTAAGCTGGTGGAAATTAAATACTAAGTTCTCAATATTGATAAAAACACTGCTATTATTTACATTAATCGCCACGTGTATTTACGATTAACTCCGTAAATTCAATACACAAATAATTAAGCAGTAATGCTCTTGTGCACGGTGCACCACCACTGTATCTTTGTTCCAGAAGTTGATTGATGTTCAACAAACATTAATCGAAGTATCCAAATCCATTGAAAAGTAGCCTTATCCAAATCCATTAAAAAACCACCAAAAAATCCGATATCAGTCAGCTTCTGTTTTTCTTTTTCCAATACCATTAAAAAACCAGATATCTCTAAAGAAACCAGCTAATCAAATAGCATCCATATTCCTTTAAAAAGACGTTTACCCCTGGAATAAAAATATTCCTTTAAGACCCGCACTAACCCGCGGGTTTTTGTTTTAATTGAAATATCCTTTCACCAAAATCATTCCCCTGGGTTCGCAATTCAAGTGCTTTAAATCTTTCACTATCTGAATTCTTTTAATACCTGGATTCAATTTACTACCAGCAAGTAATCATTTTTTGATCTATCTAATAATATATTTGATGCACGTTTTAAAGTTTTCCTGATAACTTTAATTTATGTTTCAGAGTTCGTTTGGACATCTTAAAACTTTATAATGATTTCAAAAAAAAGAGTAAGCATGCTAAAAGCAAAATTCATCTTTCGAGCCTTACTCACATTTATTCTCTTTTCTTTATTTACTGTATCAGCAAAAAAAGCGATGGCGCAGGCGGAAGTGGCCCCATGGGGAAATATAACGGGGATACGCATTGACGGGCAATTAATGAAATTCAAATCAAGCCTGCGTTTAGTTGAAAATAATTGGTCCACTATAAAGGCAACGGCTATGGAGCGGCAACGGCCGAAGTACATGCGGGATGGTAACAGGCAGATTATTACAACAAAAATTGATAGTGTAAATTTTACTGAAATTGTAGAAGACACAAAGCCAGGAAGCGCCAATGTTACTGTACAGGTTTCATCAAATTCACCAATTAATGCAGACGGCGTTTTTTTCGCTGTGGCGTTACCGTTAGGCGATTACGTTACTGCAATTGCTAAAGAAAATAACGGTGCTGAAAAAAAGACTGCGCTCGTTGGGTTGAACGAAGATGTTAGCTTCACACTAAACACCATCCGGTTTATTTCTTCACGACGCCAACTCGAGTTTGTTTTTGAACAGCCAACCAAAGTAACTATCAGGAAAAATTCAGGAACAAAAGATAATAATACACATGTGTACTTTGCCCTTCTTAAAGGGAATGTGCAGGCAGGCGCAAAGGTGGAAAAAAAGTTTGCAATTAGTGCCGGCGGTTACGTAGATAACAGGCCGGTAAATTTTACGCTTGATACTGCAAAACCAGGTAAGCCCTTCGCCGGCTTCGGTGGGAATTTTCGTTTGCAAAATCCAAAAGCTGATCCGCAGGTAATAGATTATTGTCTTGAAAATTTAAGGGTCGCCTGGGGCAGAGTTGAATTTCCCTGGAGATTCTGGCAGCCTGGAATAAATGATAATCCCACCGATTCAGCAAAGAACGGAAAGCTTAACCCGCGTGTGCAGCAGGCAATGGACATGGCTGTAAGGCTACACAAAATGGGCATTCCCATTATTCTCTCAGGATGGTTCCCGCCGCAGTGGGCAGTAGTTGGAAAACTCAACATGCAGCCGGTGAATGGGGTTTGGGGTAATCAATTAGACTCAACTAAAATGGATGCGATTTATAAATCCATCACTGATTATATTCTTTATTTAAAAAATAATTACGGAACGGAGGTGGCATTATTTTCTTTTAATGAATCCGATCTTGGAATTAACGTGAGGCAAACAGCCGCAGAGCATGCTGCATTAATTAAAGGCCTGGGCGCTTATTTCAAATCGAAAGGGCTGGCAACTAAAATGCTGCTTGGTGATAATTCGGATGCTACCACTTATGAGTTTATTTATCCTGCGTTGAACGATGCTGAAGCCTTGCCGTATATAGGTGCCATATCATTTCATTCATGGCGCGGTTGGGATATCGAAACATTGCAAAAGTGGCACGAGGCTGCGCTAAAAATAAACAAGCCATTAATAGTTGGTGAAGGAAGTATTGATGCAGCCGGGTGGAACTATCCCACTTTCTTTGAGGAACAGAAATACACAATGGAAGAGATTAATCTTTATATACGCCTGCTTTCTATTTGCCAGCCATTAACAATACTTCAATGGCAATTAACTTCCGATTATTCGCCATTAGTTGGCGGAGGTATTTTTGGCAACAATGAACCGTTGCGCCCTACACAAAGGTTCTGGAATTTTAAACAATTGGCTTCTACTCCTGCGGGTTTATTTGCGATGAATATTAAAGAGGACAGGCCGGATATAACCTGTGCCGCCCTCGGTGATAATGCAAAAAAAACTTATGCCATGCACATTGTAAACAACGGTGCAGCCCGCAATGCAACCATCACAGGACTTCCTGGAGGTATAAAGTCAATATCAATTTATCTGACGGATAAAGATCACGTTGCGCATAAAGGCGAAAGTATAAAGGTGGAAAATGGCAAAGCAAACTTTCACCTTAATGCCGTTAGTTATACTACTTTAGAAACTGAATAATATTTTAGTTTAGTAATTTATAAACCTGTTACTTCCTGTTTAAAGATTATCATGATAGATAAGTTTCTTAAAATTTTATTTTTTATGCCTGAAGTTTGTTCCATTTCTGTCATGTGAATACGGACACGTTACAATTTGTACAATCCGTTTTTTAAATACCAGCTAGTTCAAATGAAAAAGAGGTCGCTCATACTTTTAGGATTTATAATAGCAAAATTTATCCTTCAATACTTGCTCATCAGCCCTGCGTATGATCTTCAGAGGGATGAATATCTTCATCTTGACCAGGCTAATCATTTAGCGTGGGGTTATATTTCCGTTCCGCCTGTTACATCATGGATATCTTTCATTATTAAATTATTAGGCAACGGTGTTTTTTTGGTGAAGTTTTTTCCCGCACTCTTCGGCGCTTTAACTATCATAGTTGTTTGGAAAACGATAGAGGAGTTGAAAGGGAGCTTATACGCCCTGGTTTTAGGTGCACTGGCTATTTTGGTTTCGGTTATTTTGAGAATTAATATTTTGTTCCAGCCAAATTCATTGGATATTTTCTTCTGGACGCTTACCTATTTTACATTAATAAAATATTTTAATACCAATAATTCCAAGTGGATTTACATGACTGCTATTGCGGTCGCATTTGGCATTCTAAGCAAATACAATATCATCTTTTTACTGGCTGGCTTGCTGCCTGCGCTGCTGCTTACGCCCCAACGTAAAATATTTTCTGATAAGAATTTGTACATCAGCATCGGTATTGTTCTCATAATTATTCTCCCCAATATTTTGTGGCAGGTACGTAATGATTTTCCAACATTACGTCAGTTACAAGAATTAGCAAGAACACAACTCGTAAACGTAAAACGTATGGATTTTGTGAAGGAACAATTCATGTTTTTCTTAAGTTCATTCTTTATAATAATTGCTGCGTTTATTGCGCTTCTTTTTTATAAGCCATTTAAGAAATTTCGCTTCATATTTTTTGGCTTTATATTCACCGTAGGCCTGTTTATATATTTTAAAGCAAAAGCTTATTATGCTATTGGCCTGTATCCTATATTGATGGCTTTCGGTTCAGTCTATCTTGAAAAAATATTATGCAATGGAAAATGGCGTTATCTCCGGCCTGCACTCATAGTTATAATTATAGGAGTGGGATTGCTTTTTATCAGGGTAGCGTTTCCTTACAGAAGCCCTGTTGAAATTGCATCACATAGACAGGTATATAAAAAGTTAGGCATGCTGCGGTGGGAAGATGGTAAGGACCACATCTTGCCACAAGACTTTGCGGATATGCTTGGCTGGAGCGACTTAGCGAGGGATGTAGATTCGGTTTATAGTAAAATTGACGATAAAGCACACACGCTTGTTTTTTGTGATAACTATGGTCAAGCCGGCGCTATAAATTACTATTCTAAGTTTAAAAACATTGATGCGGTATCAGCAAATGCGGATTATATCAATTGGATTCCGTTCGATAAGAAAATTAAGAATGTAATTCTTGTACAAGACCCCGACGACGATGATACGGCCAGAACGAAAGAAAAGCCACTTTTCGATACTATCTATCGGGTAGGGGTAAACGAAAATATATATTCAAGAGAATACGGAAGGAAAGTATATTTATTAAAAGGAGCGAAAACCGATATTATGAAAATTATCGCCGGTGAAATAGCGAAGAAAAAGAATAGCCAATAATATACTATTTAATTATATTCTTTATTATTGAAACGACATTCCTGAAATTATTTATAAATTGAGCATATTCTAAATAAACCACAAATGAAAGTCCTCAAATATTCTATATCAATTTTTGCCATTTTGTTTTTCGCAGTAACTCCCGCCCATGCTCAATGGGTAAATCTTTTTAACGGAAAAGATCTTAAAGGGTGGAGACAGCTAAACGGCAAAGCTAATTATGAAGTGAAGAATGGAGAGATCATCGGCACTACGATTGCAAATACACCGAATAGTTTTTTAGCCACAGAAAAAGTTTATGGGGATTTTATTTTTGAAACAGATTTCAAAGTAAATGCTAACATGAATTCCGGCATACAATTTCGCAGCGAAATAAAAGATGCAAATGATACATGTCATGTAACCGATCTGAAAACACCAGAAAGAGTACATGGCTACCAGATGGAAATTGATCCGTCAACACGGGCATGGAGCGGCGGTATTTATGATGAAGCACGGAGAGGCTGGCTGTACCCGATGGAATATAATCCTGCTGCAAAAAATGCTTTTAAAAATAATGAATGGAATCACTACCGCATAGAGTGTATCGGTAATAGCATACGCACATGGGTGAACGGGATTGCCTGTGCGCATCTTATAGATAATGTGACACCAAAAGGGTTCATCGCGTTACAGGTGCACCAGGTAGAAGATCCCAAAAACGCGGGTGAAGAAATCCGGTGGCGTAATGTGCGGATTCAAACTCAAAATTTGAAGCCCTCACCGCCTGACGCTATTTTTGTTATAAATGAAATTCCAAATAATCTTTCAGAAGATGAGAAGAAGCTTGGCGTAAAGCTTTTGTGGGATGGAAAAACAACCGACGGATGGCGGGGCGCTTATAAAGACTATTTTCCCTCAAAGGTTTGGTATATAAAAGATGGAATACTTAATGTGAAAGGAACTAACGGTGCTGAATCAGCGAATGGGGGAGACATTGTTACAACCGGGGAATATGGCGCTTTTGATTTGCAATTTGAATTTCGTCTAACGGATACGGCTAATAGCGGCGTTAAATATTTTGTCACAGAGGCTGAAGAAAACAAAGGATCTGCAATTGGCCTGGAATATCAAATACTGGATGATGATAAACATCCGGATGCAAAATTGGGTTCGATAGGCAACCGGACACAAGCGTCATTATATGATATGATTCCTTCGAAAAAAATACTGGATGCAAATGGGCATCGAAGAGAAAAATTGCCCATCGGCGAGTGGAACCGTGGAAGGATTGTGGTGTACCCTGATGGTCGCGTGGAGCATTGGATCAATGGATGGAAAGTATTGGAATACCAACGTGGCACGCAATATTTTTATGCCCTGGTGGCTAAAAGTAAATACGTAGTGTGGCCTAACTTCGGTATGGCGTCGAAAGGCCATATTTTATTGCAGGAACATGGCACTAGTGTTTCTTTTAGAAGTATTAAAATAAAAGAATTGTAATATTTCACGGGGTGATGCAAAAAAGATTTTTATGCCGCTTTTATATAAAAACAATTGAATTATTTATTCTATTAAAAATTAAATTGCTTGTACCATGTCCAAAAATTCACGCCGTTATTTTATTAAACAATCCACCCTTGCCGCCGCAGGAACCCTGCTGGCCGCAAGAGGGATAAGTGCAAAAAGTTATCGTAATATTTTAGGCGCCAACGATCGTGTAAGATTAGGCGTAGTTGGTTTTTCCGATCGCTTCCGACAATCTCATCTTCCCAGCTTTATGCAGCATTACAAAGAGCTCAATTTTGATATTGTCGCGCTTTCCGATATATGGAAATATCGCCGGGAAGAAGGCCAAAATTATTTGAAAAATAAAATGGCGCACGATATTATTGCGTGCAGAAATAATGAAGAGTTGTACGATCAAAAAAATATTGATGGCGTATTTGTAAGTACGGCAGATTTTGAGCATGCACTACATGCCATACAGGCCGTGAATGCTAAGTGCGATGTGTATTGCGAAAAGCCCTTTGCCGAAACAATGGAAGACAATCGTGCTGCACTCAAAACAATAAAAGGATCGGATCGTATTGTGCAGATTGGGTCGCAAAGAAGAAGCGGAGCTAATTATAAAGCTGCCGCGGAATTTGTTCAATCGGGAAAATTCGGGCCTGTAAAGATGGTTGAATTAACATGGAACGTAAACCAGCCAGGCAGGTGGCGCAGGCCGGATTTAGTTGCGAAATGCAAAGAAGAAGATGTAGACTGGAAAAGATATATTCAGAACAGGCCTTTCGAACCATTCGACCCACGAAAATATTTAGAGTATCGTTTGTTCTGGCCTTATTCGTCAGGTATGCCTGGGCAATGGATGAGCCACCAAATTGATACGGTGCATTGGTTTACCGGCTTGAAACATCCGCGCAGTGTAACCGCCAATGGTGGTATTTATATGTGGAAAGATGGAAGAAGAAACTGGGATACAACTACAGCGGCGTTTGATTATGGTCCGCAGGATGATCCGTCCACAGGCTTCCAGGTTGTCTTCATGTCACGAATGGATAATGGAGATGAAAACCCTGCGGAAATTTATTATTCAAATGGAGGCACTTTAAATCTCAATACAAATAAAATATCCCCTGAAGGCGGGCTTACAGAAAAGATGGCGCAACAAATGGGCATGCACGCCAATCTTTTGCCGGAAATGGATTTGAGTACCCTGGCCGTAAAAGTGGAATCAGGGGCAAACACCGGCGGTGACCAACTAACGTCTGCGCATGTACGCAATTGGATGGAATGTATAAGAAGCAGGAAGCAGCCGAATGCACCGGTAGAAGCAGGCTACGCACATTCTGTTGCAAACATCATGACGAATGCAGCCATACGCACAGGCCATAAAGCAACCTTTGATGAAGCAACACAGGAAGTAATGGTGGATGGAAAGGTCTTTAAATATTGATAATTTTTCCTGGGTTGTTGGCTTCTTTGTATTCTAATAATTTTTTTAGTTAAATAAACATTTAATGAACATTATTATCCGAAAAGCCGAAAAAGAAGACTGCAGCAGAATGATGGAGCTTGTGCATGAACTGGCTATTTTTGAGCGGGCTCCTAAAGAAGTTACTGTTGATTTTGATCATTTCGTGGAAAGTGGTTTCGGTGAAAAACCCGTATGGTGGGCGTTTGTAGCCCAAGTAGACGATACGGTACAGGGCTTTGGTCTTTATTATATCCGCTACTCAACGTGGAAAGGACAACGCATGTATCTTGAAGATTTTTTAGTAAATGAAAAGTTGAGAGGGCATGGTGTTGGCACGTTATTATTTGACAGGCTGATAGCGGAGGCTAAAGAAAAAAAATTTAGTGGAATTGTTTGGCAGGTACTGGACTGGAATGCAACCGCGATCAATTTCTATAATAAATACCAAGGTGTTGAAATAGACAGCGGGTGGCTGAATTGTTCTTATCCTATAACCGAATAAAAGAGATTTTACTTTTATTAATTAACCGATAACTGATTAACCGATATTATGGCAGAAAAAATACAAATGGCCTCTAATGGTTTATTGAGTGTGCCCGATAATCCTGTCATTCCATTTATTGAAGGTGATGGCATTGGCCCCGACATTTGGAAGGCGAGCGTGAGGGTTTTTGACGCTGCCGTAAAAAAAGCATATAACGGAAAAAGAAAGATTGAGTGGATGGAAGTTCTCGCCGGCGAAAAAGCGTTTAACCAAACGGGTGAGTGGATGCCGGAGCAAACTATGGATGCCTTTAAAGAGTATATGCTTTCAATAAAAGGTCCGCTTACAACGCCTGTTGGTGGAGGTATACGAAGTCTAAACGTGGCTTTACGGCAGGAGCTTGACTTATATGTAAATCTTCGTCCCGTCAGGTATTTTGAGGGAGTTCCTTCTCCCATGTGGCAGCCCGAAAAAGTAAACATGGTAATTTTCAGGGAAAACACGGAAGATATTTATGCCGGTATTGAATTCATGACTGGAACACCAGAAGCAAAAAAATTACTTAAGTTTTTGCAGGATGAACTGAATATAAAAAAGATAAGATTTCCCGAAACTTCTTCTTTTGGTATAAAGCCGGTGAGTAAGGAAGGTTCAGAAAGATTGATTCGTTCCGCAATTGAATATGCAATAAAAAATAAACTGCCTTCAGTAACCTTTGTCCACAAGGGTAACATCATGAAATTTACAGAAGGCGCATTTAAAAATTGGGGATACGAATTAGCCGTTCGTGAATTTGCAAATGATGTGTACACATGGAATCAATGGGAAGCAACAAAAAAAGAAAGCGGCGAAGCGGTGGCTAATGAAGAAATGCGGATCGCAGGTATTGGTGGAAAAGTGATTATTAAAGACGCCATTGCCGATAACTTTTTGCAACAGGCTTTGCTTGCGCCACAAAATTATTCAGTTATTGCAACCTTAAATTTAAATGGGGATTATATAAGTGATGCTTTGGCAGCACAGGTAGGCGGTATAGGAATCGCCCCTGGCGCTAATATCAATTTCCTAACGGGCCACGCTGTTTTTGAAGCAACACACGGAACGGCGCCGAGGTTCGCCAATACCAATACAATGAATCCGTCATCGGTAATATTGAGTGGTGTGATGATGCTCGATTATATGAAATGGAAAGAAGCCGGCGAACTAATAACTAACGGTATTGGTAAAACGATAAAAAATAAAAAAGTAACTATAGATTTTTATAACCTTATGAAAGATGCAACGCTGCTTAAAACAAGTGAGTTTGCAGATGAGGTGATAAAGAATTTATAATTTGATTTTTTATAATAAAATGAATTGAAGTAATTTTCAAAAATCCGCATTGATTTCAGCGCTGATAATTGAATATTGAAAAAGCAAAAATCTGAACACGAATGACAAAAATTAAAGTAGCCAATCCTGTCGTAGAGCTCGATGGCGATGAAATGACAAGAATCATCTGGAAATTTATTAAAGACAAATTAATACTTCAATACCTCGATCTGGATATCAAATATTTTGATCTTGGAATGGAAAGCCGTGATAAGACTGATGACCAGGTGACAGTAGATGCGGCAAACGCGATAAAGAAATATGGTGTTGGAATAAAATGTGCAACCATCACACCTGATGAGCAAAGGGTGGAAGAGTTTAAGTTGAAACAAATGTGGAGAAGCCCCAATGGAACTATAAGGAACATACTGGATGGAACGGTTTTTCGGGAGCCAATAGTCATTAATAATATTCCACGACTCGTGACGAACTGGACGGCGCCTATAATTGTTGGCCGCCATGCATTTGGCGACCAATATCGTGCAACCGATACCGTTATAAAAGGTAAGGGAAAACTTACTATGACCTTCACTCCTGAAGATGGAGGCGAAGCAAAAACATTTGAGGTTTATGATTTTAAAGGTGACGGTGTTGCCTTGTGCATGTATAATACTGATGAAAGTATTTCAGGTTTTGCAAGAAGTTGCTTCAATATGGCGCTTAGTAAAGGATGGCCACTCTATCTATCAACAAAAAACACAATACTTAAAAAATATGATGGTAGATTTAAAGATATTTTCCAGGATATTTATGAGAGGGAATTTAAATCTCAATTTGAAAAGGCTAATATAGTGTACGAACACCGCCTGATAGATGACATGGTTGCAAGTGCACTAAAGTGGAACGGCAATTTTGTATGGGCTTGTAAAAACTATGATGGCGATGTGCAAAGCGATACAATTGCCCAGGGTTTTGGTTCATTGGGTTTAATGACCTCAGTTTTGATTACCCCCGATGGAAAAACAATGGAAGCTGAAGCGGCTCATGGTACTGTTACAAGACATTACCGCGAACATCAAAAGGGTAATCCGACCTCTACCAATCCGATTGCCTCTATATTTGCGTGGACAAGAGGACTTGCTTTCCGTGGAAAAGTTGATAATAATGAGGCGCTCATTAACTTTTGTAATACACTGGAGCAGGTTTGTATTGAGACTGTTGAAAGCGGTAAAATGACAAAAGATCTTGCAGTTTGTATCAAAGGCAATAAAGTTTCTGAAGGCGCAGATTATCTTAATACAGAGGATTTTTTAGAAGCTATCAATGAAAATCTAAATAAAAAAATAAGTTAACGGCTATCGGCATTTAGACATACAAGGCACATAATTTTTTTGGAATATAATTTGCAATAATAGTAGCTTTATCTAAAACTAAGGCTTCTAAGGTTGCCAACAGCTAAGCTGCGAAAGTATATTTGCCACATTAAAACGATTTTATCCATTTATGAAAAGCTTACCATGTCAAGAATATTAGTTGTAGATGATGATGTAGATATATTATCCGTTATGGAAATCCTATTAACTATGAAGGGCTTCGAGGTAGAGGTAACAGCACGGGGAGAAAATACTTTTCCAAAAATTGAGACTTTTATGCCTGACCTCATTATTTTAGATGTTCTTATCTCAGGCCACGATGGGCGTGCAATTTGCAAACAATTAAAAGCTAACGAGTCAACTAAAAGTATACCTGTCATTATGTTCTCGGCGCATCCCGGCGCTGCGGCGACTATTGCAGATTATGGCGCAGACGATTTTATCTCCAAGCCTTTTGACGTTAATGATCTCATAAAAAAAGTTAACTCGCAATTATCATTAAGTCATAATTAAGAAAAGCAGGAAATTCCTGCTTTTCTTATCCTTCTTAATCTTTATTTCCACCCCCGCGCAAGAGTGCTACTAATAAAAGTATAAATACCGCACCTCCTACAATCCATACCCACGGCTGTGTGTACCAGGTGGAATCGCCTTTTGTAATTTTTACATTTACATCTGCGCCACCGTCCTGCGCCCACAGAACTGTAGAAACAAAACAAAGTGCAAATACTGCAACAAATTTTTGAAGGGCCTTTTTCGGCTGGCTAATTTTCATACTTTTTGATTTAGTTGTTTAGGTGTAAAATATTTACGTTAAATATATATGTTTCCGAACAATATCACAATCGTTTCAACTACGTTCATCATGTTATATTTCTTAAAATGAAACAATAGGAACACCTAAGTGGTTTTATAAAAAAATTGAAGTTGATTAATGAACTTATCACCTGTTCAAATAAATAACATGGCTATTCCGCTTTTATTTATGTACACTTTGTATATTGTAAAAAGTCACCTTAATTTCTCCTGCAAACATTTTGCTGTACTTCCTTAAATATTTTCAAATGAAACTGAATCCTTGTTATATACCGGCCAGGCGCATGCTCGTAAAATGCTTTATCCTGATTTCATGTACTTTGCTACTTTGGGCATGTAACAAGGGCGGTAAAATAATAGACGTAGATCCGGCTTTCAGTCAATATATTGATGCCTATACTTCTGGTATAATATCCAAAACTTCATCTTTAAAAATAAGGTTAGCAGCGGATGCTTCCACAACGCACGCTATAGGTGAAGCTGTAGATAAAGACTTGTTTGATTTTTCGCCTTCTGTAAAAGGCAAAGCTGTATGGCTTGATGCACGTACTATTGAATTTAATCCTGACGAGAATCTTGAGTCCGACAAATTATATAAGGTAACTTTTAATTTAGGAAAGGTTACTAATGTGCCCTCCAAATTCGGGGAGTTTACGTTTAATATACAAACAGTAAAACCTTCTTTCCAGGTTACATCCTTTGGCCTGAGAAGCAGCGGTGAAAAAGATAAAATGTTTTTATTAGGTGTATTGGAAACCGCGGATATTGAAGCGGCGAAGGATGTTGAAAAATTGCTCACTGCAACAGAAAATAATAAAAACCTGGCAGTTAACTGGCAACATAACGATGCCGCCAAAACGCACAATTTTACCATAGAAAATATTTCACGGGGAGATAAAGTGCAACAGCTTTTGCTTAGCTGGAATGGTAAGCCTATGGATATTGACATCGTTGGTAGCCAATCAATAGAAGTGCCGGCGGCAGGGGATTTTAAGGTGCTTGATATAAAAGAAATGAATGATGCAGAGCAATATGCGTCCGTGCAGTTTAGTAGTATGATTGCAGTGGGGCAGGATCTTACAGGCCTCATCAGCATAAGTGACCAGGCAGACATTACCTATACAATTAACGGTAGTGAAGTAAAGGTGTATGTTGGTGATAAGCTTGATGGTAACTATACGGTAACTGTAAATCCCGGCATAAAAAATATTTTTAATGACACTTTACAAAGGGGTTTCACTGCCAATGTTTTTTTTGAAAACAGGTTGCCATCCGTTAAGATACAGGGACGTGGAAATATACTCCCTAACACCGGTAAGCTTGTTTTGCCCTTTGAATCAGTAAACCTGAATGCGGTTGATATCAGCATCATTAAAATTTATGAAAACAATATCCCGCAATTTTTGCAGGGAAACAATTTAGGAGGTGATGAAGACCTTCGAAGAGTTGCTATACCGATTGTACAAAAAACATTAAGGCTTGATGATGATAAAACATTAGACCTCCATAAAAAGCAAAGATTTTCTCTTGATATTGATAAGTTTTTAAAGACAGAACCGGGAGCTATCTATCGCGTAACTATCGGTTTTCGTCCTGAATATTCTTTATACAATTGCAGGTATAGTGATACTACTCAAGATAAGAATGAAGATGAAGAAAATTATTATAGTGATTATGAAGAAAGCCGAACAGGAACCGATGAAGATGAAAACTTTTGGCGGCGCTACGATGATTATTATCCTTATGGTTACAATTGGCAGCAACGCGACAATCCATGTTCAAAATCTTATTACAACAAAGACCGCTGGGCGACCAGAAATATTATTGCTTCCAACATCGGGCTTACCGCGAAACGCGGAAGTGACAATACTATAACTATTGCCGTCGCCGATATTTTGACCACGCAGCCTATTACAAATATTGAACTGGAGGTGCTGGATTACCAGCAACAAGTAATTGCAAAAGCAAATAGCGATAACGAGGGCTTTGCTAATTTTAATCTTAAAACAAAACCTTACCTGGTAATTGCAAAAAGAGAAAATGAAAAGGCCTACCTGCGGCTGGATGATGGCAGCAATCTGCCTCTCAGCCGTTTCGATATTTCAGGAGAAGAGATTAAAAACGGGATCAAAGGATATATTTTCGGAGAAAGAGGCGTATGGCGTCCCGGCGATTCGTTATTTATAAATTGTATAGTGGAAGATAAAGAAGAAAAGCTGCCGGAAGGCCACCCGGTTGAGTTTGAGCTATACACGCCGCAGGGTCAGTTGTATAAAAGAATTGTTCAGGCAAATACAAATGAAGGCTTTAATGTGTTTCGAACAGCTACAGAGCAAAGTTCTCCAACGGGCAATTGGTTTGTAAAAGTGAAAGTAGGGGGCGCCACTTTTGAAAAAAGAATCAAGGTAGAAACGGTAATGCCGAATCGCTTGAAAGTTGATCTTGATTTTGGCGCCGATCCGATGCTGGGAAAAAGCACGTCAAACACCGGAACGCTGTCCGCGAGATGGCTGTTCGGCGCTACCGCTAAAAATCTAAAAGCTAAGATTGATGCTTCTCTCTATGCAAAGAAAACCGCTTTTCCAAAGTTTGCTGGTTATAATTTTGATAACCCCACAACAGATTATTCAACACAATCCAAAACAATATTTGATGGTGAACTGGATGCTGATGGCAAAGCAATGGTAAAGCCAAACTTTGAGACAGATGGCGCTGCGCCGGGCATGCTGAGTGCAAACCTCTTTGTAAAAGTGTTTGAGCCCGGTGGAAGTTTTAGCATTGATAATATCTCTGTGCCTTACAGCCCTTATATAAGTTACGCCGGTATTAAAATGCCGGAAGGTGAGAAGCCGTGGGGATTTTTATTAACCGGTAAAACGCATACCACGCAGATCGTTGATGTTGACAACCGTGGAAATCTTCTTGCCGGAACGCAGGATGTGGAAGTGCAATTTTATAAAATTCAATGGCGCTGGTGGTGGGATAACAGCGGTGATAATCTCAGCAATTTCACGCAGGATAAATACAACAAACTTATTAAGACTGAAACTGTCCACTTAAATAACGGCCGTGGAAATTGGAACTTTAACGTTGGCGAAAATGAATGGGGAAGATATCTTGTGCTCGTAAAAGATATTAAAAGCGGTCACACAACCGGTGATGTTGTTTACATAGATCAACCTGGCTGGGAAAGCCGCGACAATACAGATGATCCCACCGCAGCTTCCATGTTGTCATTTACTTCTGATAAAACGAAATACAATGTTGGTGATAATATTACGCTCACTATCCCAAGCACCAAAGGTGGCCGGGCGCTTATCAGCATTGAATCCGGCAGTAAAGTATTGCGCACTTTTTGGGTTGAAACTGACCAGGGACAAACGCTGGTGAAATTAAAAGCTGAGGAAGAAATGGCTCCCAATGTGTATGCGAACGTAAGCCTGCTTCAGCCACACGCGCAAACCGTAAATGATCTGCCTATAAGAATGTATGGTGTATTGCCCTTATTTATAGAAGATAAAAATACCGTGTTGAAGCCCATAATAAATATGGCTAATACCATACGACCAGAACAGCAAACATCCCTTACCGTTAGTGAACAAAATGGAAAGGAAATGACATACAGTATTGCAATAGTTGATGAAGGATTATTGGACCTCACCAGGTTTAAAACACCTGATCCGCATGAATATTTTTATGCCAAAGAGGCGCTCGGTGTAAAGAGTTGGGATCTGTATGATTATGTGATTGGCGCATGGGGAAGTAATCTCGAGCGCATTCTCACTATTGGTGGTGACGAAGAGGGAAGCGGTCCTGTGCAGCCCAAAAAGGCAAATCGTTTTAAGCCCGTTGTTAAATATTTTGGTCCTTTTCATCTTAATAAAAAACAAAAGGCTACACACAGTTTTACGCTGCCTCAATATATAGGTTCGGTTCGCGTGATGGTTGTTGCGGCTAACCATGGTAGTTATGGTAATGCAGAAAAAGCTGTTGCGGTTAAAAAGCCCCTCATGCTTCTCGCAACAGTGCCGCGGGTTCTCGGCCCTGAAGAGACGATCAAAATTCCCGTAACAGTTTTTGCAATGGAAAATAATATTAAAAATGTAAATGTTACCCTTCAAACTAATCCTTTTCTTGAAATAGTTGGCAATGGCTCACAGGTAGTAAATTTTGATCAGCCAGGCGAACAGATGATTTATTTTGATGTAAAAGTAAAAGCCAATGTGGGAATAGGAAAAGTAAGACTGCTTGCTTCAAGTGGTAGAGAAAAAGCAGATTATGATGTGGAGCTTGATGTGAGAAATCCAAATCCTTTTGTGACCAGCGTAAGCTCTAAAACGCTATCTGGTGGCCAGCAGTGGGCTACAACGGCGAGTGCCATCGGAACAGTTTCTACCAGTAAATCAGTGCTGGAAATATCCAGCATACCATCCATGAATCTTGAAAAAAGATTGGATTATCTTATTGAATATCCGCATGGATGTATCGAGCAAACTACCTCAGGTGTCTTCCCTCAACTTGTATTAAATCAGCTAACCGATTTGTCCGACTATCGCAAAGCGCAGATTGATAGAAACATAAAGGCAGGTATTGGCGCCATACAGAATTTTCAACGGAATGATGGCGGATTCAGCTACTGGCCGGGAGGTGCGCAGAGCGATGAGTGGGGAACCAATTATGCAGGACATTTCTTATTGGAAGCTCGGGAGCGGGGTTATACTGTAAGTGAACAATTATTGCAACAGTGGAAATTATTTGAGCGAAACAAAGCGACTTCCTGGATGCCAACTACCAACAATTTTTACGGAGGCGATCTTACACAAGCCTACAGGCTTTACTTATTAGCGTTGGCAAAGTCATCCGAACTTGGAGCAATGAACCGGTTAAAGGAATTCAAATATATTTCGCCTGAGGCCAGGTGGCGGCTTGCTGCCGCCTACAAACTGGCAGGCGAGGACAATGCTGCCTTACAGCTTATAAGCGGGCTGCCCACAACTTTTAATACCAATCATTCACCCGGCACTACTTACGGCTCAGATACGAGAGATGAAGCAATGGTGTTGGAGACACTAACGTTGTTGGGCAGACGTACTTTAGCAGCAGACCTTGTCAACCATATCGCAGCAAAACTTTCAGATGATAGCTGGTACAGTACGCAAACAACTGCTTATTCATTAATTGCTATTGCAAAATTTTGCGGCAAAAATCCATCGGGTTCAAAAATTATAGTTACGGGTAGCGTGAATGGAAAAGCGATGAATATCAATTCATCTTCCTATTTATCGCAAATGCCCGTTGATGTAACAAGGGGCGTTGCAAACGTCACTGTAAATAATAAAGGCAACAATGTATTGTATGTAAGAGTTATTTCTGAAGGACAGCCATTAACCGGTGAAAATTTGCAGGTGCAGAATAATCCTTCAATACTCGGATTAAGCGTTACTTATCTTGATCAGAATAAAAAGCCGATTGATGTTGCTAAAATTTTGCAGGGGACAGATTTTATTGCAAAAGTCACTGTGAAGAATCCCGGCAACCGTGGTTATTACGAACGAATGGCGCTAACGCAAATATTTCCATCGGGCTGGGAAATTTTGAACACCCGCATGCAGGATGGAGAAGGCGCTTTCAAATCATCGCCATTCGATTACCAGGATATAAGAGACGACAGGGTATATACCTATTTCAATATAAATGAAAATGAAACGCTTACTTATTATGTGCAATTGAATGCCGCTTACCTGGGAAGGTATTTCTTACCCGGAACTTTTTGCGCAGCGATGTACAATAATTTAATAAGTGCTGGGGTGAATGGAAAATGGGTGGAGGTGGTGGGGGAGTGATGAACTAACTGGGATTGGATTACTTTATTGTTTATTATAAAGAGAAAGAAAGGATTAAATTTAGCGCAAACGACTATTTTTAGATGAACTCAATTGCATTTATTGATACTGAGATCGATCTTAAAAGCCGAAAGATCCTTGACATTGGAGGGGTCAAGGATAACGGCAATCCCTTTCATTCAAATTCAGTTGTTAACTTCGTTACTTTTCTCAAAGGCTCACAGTTCATTTGCGGACACAACATTTTTAACCATGATTTAAAATACATTCAGAAAGCAGTTAATGATGCTGGCATAAATCCTTCAAATGTCATTGACACCTTATTTCTTTCTCCCCTACTATTTCCGACAAAGCCCTATCATGCTTTGCTCAAAGACGACAAGTTACAAACGGAAGAGACAAACAATCCGCTAAACGATTCTATAAAAGCTAAAGACCTTTTCTTTGACGAAGTTGCAGCCTTTCGGCAGGCAGAAGAAATACTAAAACAAATTCTGTATTTGCTATTGGATGACAAAAAGGAGTTCCACTCCTTTTTTCATTTCATTGCATACACAAGCACTGACACAAATCTTGAAAAATTAATTTTTGAAAAATTTCATTCTGAAATTTGTGAACATGCAGACCTGAAAAAACTAATTTTAGAACATGCGATTGAACTAGCTTATTGTTTAGCTTTAATAAACTGCCGAAATCGTTATTCAATTACACCACCTTGGGTACTGAAAACCTATCCCGAAATGGAACGAGTAATGATTGCATTGAGAAACAAACCCTGCCTCACAGGTTGTGTGTATTGCAATCAGGCATTAGACATACACAAAGGATTGAAAACATATTTTGGTTTTGATTCTTACAGAACATACGCAGGTGAGCAATTGCAAGAGAACGCAGTTAAAGCAGCCATTGAAAACAAATCACTTTTAGCAGTTTTCCCGACAGGTGGCGGCAAGTCAATTACATTTCAAGTTCCTGCTTTAATGAGTGGCGTTGCAACAAAAGGTTTGACGGTTGTTATCTCTCCATTGCAATCGCTGATGAAAGACCAAGTTGACAATCTTGAAAAAATTGGAATCACAGATGCGGTTACAATAAATGGTTTGCTTGACCCGATTGAAAGAGGAAAATCTTTTGAGAGAGTTGAAGACGGTTCGGCATCGCTGCTTTATATCTCACCAGAATCTTTGCGTTCAAAAACTATTGAACGACTTTTATTAGGAAGAAAAATTGTTCGCTTCGTAATTGACGAAGCCCACTGTTTTTCTTCCTGGGGGCAAGATTTTAGAGTTGATTATTTATACATCGGTGATTTTATCAAACAAATTCAGGAGAAGAAAAATCTTGAAGAAACAATTCCCATTTCATGCTTCACTGCAACAGCCAAGAAAAAAGTCATTGAAGATATTTGTTCTTACTTCAAAGAAAAACTTTCTCTTGATTTAGAAATTTTTAGTTCCAGTGCAACGAGAACAAATTTACAATACAAAGTTTTTGAAAAAGGAAACGAAGAAGAAAAATATAATTCAGCCAGAGATCTAATTGAAGAAAAAAATTGCCCGACTATCATTTATGTTTCAAGAACAAAAAAGGCGTATTCACTTGCGAAAAGGTTGACAGATGATGGTTTCAATGCAAGGCCATATCACGGTAAAATGGATGTGAAGGAGAAGACAGACAATCAAGATGCTTTTATAAGGGGTGAAGTTCCAATCATGGTTGCAACTTCTGCGTTCGGAATGGGAGTTGACAAAAAAGATATTGGAATGATAATTCACTATGAGATATCTGATTCATTGGAAAATTACATTCAGGAAGCAGGCAGAGCTGGGAGGGATGAAAACATAACAGCAGAGTGTTTTGTATTGTTTGACGAGGAAGATCTTGGGAAACATTTCGTCTTATTAAATCAGACAAAACTTTCAATCAAAGAGATTCAACAAGTTTGGAAAGCTATAAAAGACATAACAAAATTTCGTTCATCGGTTTCAAATTCAGCATTGGAGATTGCACGAAAAGCAGGTTGGGATGACAATGTTGTAGAAATTGAAACAAGAGTAACTACAGCGATTGCTGCTCTTGAAGATGCAGGTTATTTGAAACGAGGGCAAAATATGCCGAGAATTTTTGCAAACAGTATTCTTTCAAAAAATGCACAAGAGGCGATTGAGAAAATAAATGCTTCACAAAGGTTTGAAGAAAAGCAAAAAGAGAAAGGGATACGAATCATCAAAAAGCTTTTTTCAAGTAAAAGCAAAAAGCAACCAAACGATGAAGCAGCGGAATCAAGAATAGATTATATCTCCGATCACTTGGGAATTGTAAAGGAAGAAGTAATAAACATTGTGAATCTGCTTCGTGAGGAAAAGATTTTAGCCGATGCAAAGGATTTGACAGCATTTATAAAGAGAGGTGAAAACCTTAACCGTTCATTGAAGACTGTAGAAGCATTCAGTCAAATTGAAAATTTTCTTTTACCAGTGTTTGAAGAAAAAGAAAAAGCTTTTCACATTAAAGAATTGAATGAAGAGGCAGAGAACAAAGGCTGCAAAGATGTTACACCAAACAAAATAAAAACTATCATCAATTTTTGGGCAATCAAAAATTGGATTAAGCGACACAACGAGGAATATTCAAAGAACCATGTTGTAATTCTTTGTATTCAACCTAAAGAATTATTGAAAGAAAAATTAGAGAAACGACATGAGTTAGCAAAGTTTCTTGTTGAATTTCTCTACGAGAAAAGTGATTTAAACATTACCGAAGATGAAAAAGATAAGGAAGAAGTATTGGTTGAGTTTTCAGTTCACGAGTTGAAAGACGAGTTTGAGAAAAGACCGAGACTTTTTGAAATTAAAGTTTCAATTGAAGATATTGAGGACACTCTTTTTTATCTTTCAAGGATTGATGCGATAAAAATTGAAGGTGGATTTTTGGTTGTGTATAATCGGCTTACCATTGATAGGGTTGAGCAAGACAATAAGAGAAGATACAAGAATGACGACTACCAAAAGTTAAATCAGTTTTACGAAAATAAGGTTCAGCAAATTCATATTGTCGGCGAGTATGCTAAAAAGATGATTGGCGATTACAAAGGAGCATTGCAATTCGTTGATGATTATTTCCAGTTAAACTATACTTCCTTTCTCAACAAGTATTTCAAGGGAAGCCGGCAAAATGAAATTAAAAGAAACTTAACTCCTGCAAAGTTCCGACAGTTGTTTGGCTTATTGTCACCGACACAATTGGAAATCATTAAGGACAATGAAACAAAATACATTGCAGTTGTGGCTGGGCCTGGCAGTGGAAAAACAAGAGTGTTGGTTCACAAATTAGCATCCCTCCTTTTGATGGAGGATGTAAAGCATGAGCAATTACTCATGGTAACTTTTTCAAGAGCAGCAGCAACAGAATTTAAAAAGCGATTGCTTTCACTCATTGGTAATGCTGCCCACTATATTGAAATAAAAACTTTTCATTCCTACTGTTTTGATTTGTTGGGCAGGATTGGAAGTTTGGAAAAGTCTGATGCTATATTGAAGAGCACCATTGAAAAAATTAAAAGTGGAGAAGTTGAAGCAAACCGGATTACAAAAACAGTTTTGGTAATTGATGAGGCTCAGGATATGAATGCTGATGAGTTTGCATTAATAAATACATTGATGGAACAGAATGAAGAAATGAGGGTGATTGCAGTTGGAGACGATGATCAAAATATTTATGAATTCAGGGGAGCAAGTTCAAAATATCTGGAACAGTTCATGGCAGATATGAAAGCCACAAAACACGAACTAATAGAAAATTACAGGAGCAAAAACAACCTGGTTGAATTTACAAATGGATTTGTAAAAGGAATTAGCCATCGTTTGAAAGAAACTCCTATTGCTGCCAAACAA
>JBDTSD010000017.1:0-46248 GCA_039931355.1 Ginsengibacter sp. | reverse complement strand
ATCAATCATAAAGTTACCTGGCGAAAAGATATCGAAGTTGCCAATGCTGACAGCAACAGAAGAAGATCAGTTATTAAAGACCTTTAATGATACGGCATCTGATTATCCCAAAGATAAGAACATAGCAGATCTATTTGAAGAGCAGGCAGCAAAGACGCCGCAAAGCATCGCACTAATATATGAAGAAGAGGAGCTGACCTACGGGGAATTGAACGAAAGATCTAGCCAGTTGGCCCGTTACTTACAAAAGAAAGGAGTAAGAGAAGAGACCCTTGTGCCGATATGCGTGGAGCGTGGAATAGGGATGATGGTAGGGATACTTGGTATATTGAAATCAGGAGGGGCGTATGTGCCCATAGACCCGGAATATCCCCAGGACCGCATCAGCTATATGCTGGAAGATACAGCCGCCGCAGTGATAGTGAGCAGCAAAGCGGGTAAAGAGAAATTACCGGCAAAGGCGGGGGCAGAAATCATATTAATAGACGGAGACTGGGATGAAATAAGCAAGGAAGAATCCTCAAACTTACATGTAAATATAGCCTCTAATAACCTTGCCTATGTGATCTATACATCAGGCTCCACAGGCAAGCCCAAAGGAGTATTGGTAGAACAAGGTAATGTAGTGAGCCTGGTAAAAGGGATTAATTATGTGTCTCTTAATAATGAAGACAAGTTACTATCCACAGGATCATCATCCTTTGATGCCACCACCTTTGAATATTGGGGAATGCTGCTCAACGGAGGGCAATTAATATTATGTGAAGAAGCAAAACTACTCAATAGTGAGCTGCTCAAAAAAGAAATAGAGAGGAGGAAGGTAAGTAAGATGTGGTTTACCTCAAGCTGGTTCAACCAGTTGGTAGAAAATGATATTAGCATTTTTGAAAACCTTCAGACGATTTTAGCAGGTGGTGAGAAATTATCCGAACAGCACATCCGGAAAATACGTCAAACCTATCCTGGGATTGAAATAATCAATGGATATGGCCCGACGGAAAATACCACATTTTCCCTGACCTATACTATTACCGAAACAGAGATTACCAATAATATTCCAATAGGCCGTCCATTAAATAACCGGCATGCCTATATCATGAACGACTCCGGTCAATTAGCCCCGGTAGGCGTACCAGGAGAAATCTATTTAGGCGGAGCGGGATTAGCCAGGGGCTACCTAAACAGGGAAGAACTAACAGCGGAACGTTTTATTGAAAATCCCTTTGCAAGCGCGGCGGAAAAAGAAGAGAAAAGGAACCCAAGACTATATAAGACAGGCGATATAGGGAAGTGGCTGCCGGATGGCAATATAGAATACCTGGGCAGAGCAGACGACCAGGTAAAACTAAGAGGCTATCGCATAGAATTAGGAGAAATAGAAAGTGTAATAGCACAGAGCGGACTCGTAAAGCATGCAGTTGTAATGGCTCCTACTCACAAGACGGGTCACAGGTACCTCGCAGGATACGTAGTAGCAGAAGGAACATTTAACAAAGAAGCGCTCAATACTTACCTGCATAGCAAGCTACCGGAATATATGATACCGGCCGTGTGGATAGAACTGGAACAAATGCCATTGACTTCGAATGGCAAAATAGATAAGAAGGCCCTGGCCTTACCAGATGCCGCAGAGCAGCTACGAAATGAATATGTAGCACCGGGCAACGAACTGGAAGAGCAGTTGACGGAGATATGGCAGGAGTTGCTGGGCACGGAGCGAGTAGGAGTAACAGACAATTTCTTTGAGTTGGGCGGGGATTCCATCTTAACAATACAGGTAGTAAGTCGTGCCCGCCGCCTCGGTTATGAATTAAAACCCAGGGATCTATTTATACACCAAACTATCGCAAAATTATCGCCGGTAATTGCAGGGCGGTCAGACGCAGTTGTTTCAGGAGAACAAGGGCTTCTCAAAGGAGCCGCCGGCTTACTGCCGATACAACAATGGTACCTGGAAGATAGCTGGAAGTCAATTTCTCATTTCAACCAAAGCGTCTTATTAGGAATAGATAAAAATATATCACCGGTTTTGCTGGGCTTAGTTTTTGACAAATTAGTATCACATCATGATGCTCTTCGTTTCAAATATTTTCAAAAAGAAGGCAAATGGCACCAGGAGTATGGAACGAATTCAGGTGGTTTAATAACTGAAGATTTACGTTCCGTAGAAGAAGGCCAATTGGGAATTGTAATAACTAAGAAGGCGGATATGCACCAGAGAAGCCTGGATATTTATAAGGGCGATCTTATACGAATGGTTTGGATGCAAACTCCGGATACAGAAAAGCAGAACCGGTTGTTAATAATAGTTCATCACCTTGCAATTGATGGAGTGTCCTGGCGAATCCTGGTAGAAAATATTGAATACTTAATTACCGAACTTCAAAATAATCCAAAGGCCGATCTTGGGGTTAAAAGTACTTCATACCGGCAGTGGTACGAGGCTTTGAAACAATACGGAGAGCTGCCATCCGTTTTATCTCAAATTAATTATTGGGAAAACGTATTAGATAGCTATAGACCATTGGCGACATATAAGTTTAGTGATGAAAAGATAACTGCAAAAGATATTTGTAATGAAACAATGGTTCTCGAACCTTTGCAAACAAATCAATTATTGAAGGATGTTCCAAAGACTTACAATACCGCGATTAATGATATTTTACTATGTGCGCTATCAATGACGCTAAGCAATTGGGGCAAAACTGGTAAAGTTGTTATTGGCCTGGAGGGACACGGTCGGGAGGAAATCGCAAACGATGTTGATATAAGTAGAACAGTCGGTTGGTTCACAAATCTTTATCCCGTCTTGATTGAAATGGATTCAAAACAACAGGATGTCGGCGATATGATAAAGTCAGTAAAGGCCCAATTACGCCAGGTTCCGGATAAAGGGCTTGGGTTCGGTATTTTAAAATATATTAATAAAGAAAAAAAATTAGAAGAAAAAGCCCTTTGGAATGTGGTATTCAATTATCTGGGCCAATTGGATACTGTGGTACAAGCTGGTAAGTTGCTCACCGGAGCGAGGGAATCCGCGGGGCAAAGCATTAGTGATGAGTTTTTGGTAAAAGAAAATTTGAGTGTTAACGGCTCTGTAAAAGGTGGACGCCTAATACTTGGTTTCAGATACAATAGCAAAAATTATGAGAAGGAGGCTATATCCGGGCTTATAAAAAATTATAAAAGTAATCTTGAGCTGCTTATTGATCATTGTATAGAGCAGCAAAAAAATGGATTGGTATTTACTGCTGATTCTATATCTGAGCCGGAAACTAACCTGCAAAGGACCCAAATATCTGTAACGAAAAGAATAAGCAATAAATACCTGGTTCCTATCAAAATAACGGGTGAAAAAATTCCTTTGTATATAGTTGCCGGTGGAGGAGGAACAGCCCGCAAGTTTATGAATTTTGCTAAGATGCTGGATACTAATCAACCAGTTTATTGTTTGCAGTCTCCCTTGGAGTATGCGGATATTAAAGATTTTCCTGGTACGATAGAGGAGATGGCTTCAAGATTTGTTGAAGAAATAATTCAACAAGACCCTCACGGACCTTTTTCGTTAGCAGGTCATTGTACCGGTGGTCTCGTTGCTCTTGAAATAGCACGGCAATTAAAAGAAAAAGGGAAGACGGTACATAGCCTGGTAATGTTTGACACGATAGCTAATAGAATCAAAAAGGATAATCCGGAAAATACCTTTAAGTTTTATCATGTGCCCGTGCACATTAAAAGATTTATATCTAAGGTGAAATTGAAATTAGAATTTGAACTTTTCTTATTAAGAAGACATAAGAAAAAGGCTATCGAGTATAAAATAAATTCGCTTAAATCCTTTATAAAGAAAATTAAAAAAGATAACAGGAATATCGAGATAGAAATGGGCGCCTTAGAGGTTTTAAAATATTCAGAAAAAATTTATTCAGAAGCCCATAGAAATTATAAGTGCCTTCATTATGATGGTGAAATTGTATTGTTTTATGCGAAAGAAAGGAATTTTTTTACTGATGCAGATAATAATATCAAGTTTAAAAGATTGCAACTTGATGAAAAGGCAAAAAACAGGTGGGGTTACTATGCTGACAGCATCAAAATTCACGAATTAGAAGGAGAACATTCAACCATTTTTGAAAATGAAATGACAAAAGAATTTGCTACGACATTGCAGAAATATTTGAATGACGAATTACAATAAAAATTTTATTTATACGCGTAAGATTTATTTCACATATGCGTTTGTTAACAACATTGCAAATTAGAATAATAAGGTTATGATATTGAAGTCTCGGAAGAAGGTTACGACTGGTGCGAATGCGCAAACTAACGTTCAACAGCTCACACTTAAGCAGCGGTTAGGCGCTTTAACTAATGTTCCCAAGTTTTTAAAACTTGTTTATCAGACCAATCCGTGGTTGACAATATTCAATGCAATCTTTAGGATTATTCTGGCTGTTATGCCGTTGGTCATGTTATATGTAGGCAAGCTAATAATTGACGAAATAATTCATCTTGTAAGAAGCAGCAGTTTGGCAAATGGCTCCCATGCATATTTATGGAAATTAGTTGTGATTGAATTTGCCATGGTGATAGTGATGAATGCGATGAATAAAATTGTTACTCTTTTTGATACATTGCTGGGAGATTTATTTGCTAATCACACCTCGTTAAAGATAATGGCGCACGCAGCCACTCTCGATCTTGATCAGTTTGAAGACTCAGTATTTTACGATAAGCTGGAAAGAGCCCGCCTCCAGGCTGCCGGAAGAGCAACACTCTTAACGCAGGTACTTACTCAAATGCAGGATGTAATTACAATGAGTTTTCTTGGTGTTGGGTTGATCTTTTTTAATCCATGGTTCACCTTCATCTTATTATTTTCAACTATTCCATCATTTATAGGTGAATATTATTTCAATAGTAAAACATATGCCCTTGCGCGGAGTCAAATGGCACGGCGCAGGGAACTCGATTATATCAGCTATGTAGGTGCAAGTGATCAAACCGCCAAAGAAGTCCGTGTGTTTGATCTGTCGGCCTTCTTTATGAACCGGTATCGTTCTATTTTTTTAAAACTTTATAAAGACACCAGCGGTTTAGCAAAAAGACGTACAGCCTGGGGGGTCGGCCTAACGATGCTTGGTACTGTCGGGTATTATATCGCATTTATTTTTATAATTAAACAGGTGGTGGCAGGCCTCTTAACTATTGGTAGTCTTACTTTTCTTTTAGGGTCTATTCGCCAGTTGGGAAGCAGCTTGCAAAGTGTTATAAAAAGATTCAGTACTGTATCGCAAGGTGCTCTTTACCTTACAGATTTCTTTGATTTTTTCACGCTAAAATCGAGGATGAAAATCGCAACAAATCCGCGCCCTTTTCCAAAGCCAATCCAGCATGGGTTTACTTTTGAGAATGTTGGATTTAGATATCTTAATACTACAAGATGGGCAAATCGTAATTTGAACTTTACGCTTCACGCGGGAGAAAAATTAGCATTAGTTGGTGAAAATGGGGCTGGCAAAACAACGTTAGTAAAACTTTTGGTACGCTTATATGATCCCACAGAAGGCCGGATTCTACTCGATGGATATGATTTACGGGAATACGATTTAACAGAAGTGAGAGCAGAAATGGGAATTATTTTTCAGGATTTCCTGCGCTACCAAATGACTACCAATGAGAATATAGCCGTTGGCAATATCAAAGAGTTAGATAATAAAGATTTGATTATAAAATCTGCCAGGCAAAGTTTAGCAAGTTCAATTATCGAGCGATTACCCAATAAGTATGATCAGATGCTTGGTCGTCATTTTGCACAAGGTGTCGAGCTTTCGGGAGGAGAGTGGCAAAAAGTAGCGCTGGCAAGGGCTTACATGCGTGACGCGCAATTGGTAATTTTAGATGAACCTACAGCCGCTCTTGATGCGAGGTCAGAATACGAAGTGTTTCAACGCTTTTCAGAGCTAACTCAAAATAAATCTGCTTTACTTATATCTCACCGCTTTTCAACGGTGCGGATGGCCAACCGCATATTAGTTTTAAATAATGGTGAAATACAGGAGATCGGCAGCCACGAAGAATTATTGGAAAAAGGTGGCCAGTATGCCGAACTGTTTCAATTACAGGCTATGGGTTACCGTTAGTAAAAGAATTTTCCTATAAAATTCCTGCTAATTCCAAACTTCTCTTTTTTACTTTTCTACATGAATAGATCTTCTCATATCACCATGGTTGATTACAAAATATAACCACAAAACTACCTCGCTCCCGGAGGACAATTTTTACGAAGGAAATCTGAATATAACGTTGATAAATGTTTGCGTGTGCCCGCACCTTCAGATATACTGTGCGTCCTGTTAGGGTAAGGCATAAACTGGAAAGTCTTATTGTATTTTATCAACTCATTTAGCATTGCTTCGGCATTATCATATTGTACGTTATCATCACCGGTACCATGTATGAATAATAAATTTCCTTTTAAATTTTTTGCATAATAAATTGGTGATCCTTTTACATAATTGTCCATATTTTCTTGTGGAAGGCCCATATATCTTTCCTCGTAAATATTGTCATAAAATAGAAGATTATCAACTGCAGAAATAGAAATTCCTGTTTTATAAATTTCAGGAAACTGAAACATTAAGTTGAGAGTAGAAGAGCCGCCGCCGCTCCAGCCCCATACCGCCACTCGTGAGGTGTCGAAATAGGGGTTTTCTAAGAAGAGCTTTTTTGCTGCCATTGCCTGGTCGTGAATATTTAATCTTCCCAGTTTCCCATAAATTGATTTGCGCCATTCAGCACCCCGTAAAGAAGGTGTGCCGCGGTTATCAACGGAAACCTGTATATATCCTTCTATACTCATATCTCCATCGAACAAAAAATTAAATTGCGAGCCATAAGTGTCATTCACCGTAGAGCCGCCCGGCTCACCATATACATAAAACACAACCGGATATTTTTTTGTGCTGTCGAATCCTGCGGGTTTTACCATCCAGCCATCAAGCGTGATATTGTCTTCCGTTGTCACCTTAAAATATTCAACATTAGAATTTTCATTCGCTTTCATATTTTTGGCGATACTCTTTTCCGGATCTAACGGCTTGTGTGCAGGTAATGAAATCCATTCCCTTGCAGGAGGCGTTTTATAGTTTGAAAAGCTATGCATAGCATATTTGGCTTCCGGGGCGATATTATAATCATGTGTACCCTTCATTTCCGATGGAGATAATAATTCTAACTTTCCTTTTCCATCCATCTTTACCCGGTATAGATACAGTTGTGTTGGATTGTCGGGCGAAGCCATAAAATAGACATAATTGTTTTTGTTGTCTATGCATTTGATGTTATCAATATCATAGTCCCCTTTGGTGATCAGGGTTTCATTTTTACCATCACGCTCTATTAAAAAGATATGTCTCCATCCATCTTTTTCAGTTACCCATAAAAACTTTTTTCCATTGTTCAGCCATTCCCATCCGGTTGGGTCATCGTCATTCCAGCGGGATTTGATATCGATAAATGCTTTATCATTTTCTGTGTAAAAATTGTTGGAGGCACCCGTAGCAGCGTTACAATAAAAAAGTTTGCTTTCATTCTGCTTTCTGTTAAGTTGCTGAAGCACCAATTCATCGGAATTGTCAGCCCATTCCATCCTGGGGATGTAGTGTTGCTGCGGGTCTCCGGGAACATCCATCCATTTTACATTATCATCAGCAACGGTAATTACACCTATGCGTACGGGTGAAGGCGGCTGCCCCACTTTCGGATATTCTACAGGAATAATTTGAGAGTAAACTGAGTCGGTTGTATTCAACATATAATAGTCCCGAACCTTTGTAGCATCTACCTGCCAAAATGCAATTTTTTTACTATCAGGGCTCCAGCGAAAACCATCTCTGCAGCCAAACTCTTCTTCATACACCCAATCAAAAGTCCCATTAATAAATTTGCGTGTACCGTCTTTCGTTAGTTGCGTTATTTTATGCGAATCCAGTTCTTCCATATATAAATTATGTCCGCTTACATAAGCAACCATCTTTCCATCAGGAGAAATTTTTGCATACATCAGTGATTGTGATGGTAAGCTTTTTCCCAATTGAACCAATTGATTGGACGCAACATCCAATAACCAATAATCTCCACGGGTATGATACCGCCAAACTTTCGCGGTATTTGTAAAAACAAGGAGTTTTTTATAATCTGGTGTGAAACTATATATATTGAACGATAGTGGAGACTGGGATCCTTCGGGTATCAACTGTTCCTTTTTTACAATTACCGTTTCATTATTTGTAAGGACATCTGTTCTTACAATATTTCCCTGGCTTATTTTCAGGTATGCCGTGCCGTTAGGTGTCCAGTTGATCTCTTTTGCTCTAAACTGGGAGAAACTTAATACAGCGTTTAAAGAAAAAAATATTAGAAGAAATAATTTATTGGCTTTTAGCATCGTCAATTTTTTTTGGAGGTAAATGTACACAAACATCATTACCCGTTTATACCATTTACATAATCGTTTCATAAATTTGTTTATGGAGGAAAAAGAAAAATTACGTATTGATAAATACCTGTGGGCGATCAGGCTTTTTAAAACAAGAAACCTTTCTGCAGAGGCCTGCAACAACGGAAAAGTGAAGTGCAATGGAATAAATGTAAAGGCTGCAAAACCTGTAAATATTGGTGAGCAATACGAAGTAAAAACTGAAGCGAAAAAATGGATTATACAGGTTACAGGTTTGCTGCATACAAGGGTGCAATACGCTGAGGCGATAAAAAATTATATTGATCAAACACCGGAAGAAAACCCCGAAGTAGTACATTCAACGGCATTTGTTTTTAATACTGGTAAAAGAAAAAGTAAACAAGGCCGGCCTACAAAAAAAGAGAAGCGCGACCTTGATGATTTTAAGTCGTTGTAGATTCTTTAGGGTGTCAGGCCACTTCAGTGGCCTGACACCTAATTGCCATAAGTTTGCAAAATGAAGATTGACATTATCTCTGTAGTTCCTCAATTGATGGAAAGTTTTTTTGCCCATTCAATATTAAAACGTGCAAAGGAGAAAGGATTGCTTGAAGTAACTATCTATAACCTTAGAAACTATACAAATTACAAACACGGCCAAGTGGACGATTATCAATTCGGTGGTGGCGCAGGATTGGTAATGATGGCAGAGCCATTGGCAAATGCAATTGAATCTTTGCAAAAGGAAACCAGCTATGATGAGGTAATTTTTCTTACGCCGGATGGAGAAAAATTTGTACAAAAAGAAGCCAATGCCTTATCATTGAAAAATAATTTGTTGCTTATCTGCGGGCACTACAAAGGCATTGATCAACGGGTGCGTGATCATTTTATCACGAAAGAAATTTCTATAGGCGATTATGTGTTGAGCGGCGGCGAGCTTGGCGCAGCGGTGCTTGTAGATGCCATAGGCAGACTGTTGCCCGGTGTATTAAACGATGAAACCTCCGCGCTTTCTGATTCGTTCCAGGATAATTTATTGGCGCCACCCATTTATACAAGACCAGAAGAATTTCGTGGCTGGAAAGTGCCGGATATTTTATTAAGTGGCAATCATGCGAAGATTGAAATTTGGAGACAGGAAGAATCAATCAAGCGCACGAAGGAAAAAAGACCAGGTTTGTTGGGAGAGAATGAATATTAGAAATTAATTTCAGTACCTAACAGATCAGATTTGATTTTACTAATTGTATTTTCCTGTTCTTCATATTCACCATTTTTCAATAAAAAAGAGGTGACAGATTTTGAATTTGGTTCTACTATAAAATATTCCTGCACACCATACCTTTCATAAACAAACTTCTTTTCTTCTAAATCAATGTGAGAAGTTGAAGGTGATAAGATTTCGATAACTAAATCGGGCCAGCCAAACAGGCCATTAGATTTTATTTTGTGCAGATTTTCATTTTTAATAAAAAGTATATCTGGCTGCAGAATATTTTGTTTAGAAAAATGCACATCATACGGAGCTATCCTAACTTTCCCAATTGGATTCTTTCGAAGGAAGATTGAAATTTCGATATTGATTTCATTTAAAACGACCTGGTGAATATCAATGGGCGCTGGGCTCATAATTAGTTTATCATTTATTATTTGGCACAATGTTCCTTCTGGTAGATTCTCCCAAACTTCCAATATTGTTCTCGGCGGATGTATTAATGTTTCAGGCATAAATAATTTATTGTTAAAACACAATCTCTGTATTTAGTAAAGCAGACCTGAATTTGCTATTCGAACTTTCCTGTTCTTCATATTCACCATCAACCAAATAAAAAGAAATAACTGATTTTGAATTTGGATCAACAATAAAATATTCCTGCACACCATATCTTTCATAAATCAACTTCTTTTCTTCTAAATCAAGATGCGATGTTGAAGGTGATAAAACTTCAACAATTAAATCAGGTGAACCAAACAGGCCGTTTGATTTTATTTTATGCAAATTCTCATTTTTAATAAAAAGAATATCTGGCTGTAAAATATTTTGTTTGGAAAAGTTCACATCGTAAGGAGCAATTCTTACATTGCCAATTTTGGTTTTTCTAACTAAAAGAGAAATCTCTATAAAAATTTCTCCCACAACTACCTGGTGAATATCAATTGGAGAAGGACTCATTACTAATTTATCATTTATAAGTTCACATAATGTTCCTTCCGGAAGAGTTTCCCACACTTCCAATATAGTTCTTGGCGGACGTACTAAAGTTTCTGGCATACTTTAAAATTACAAAATTATTCTTTCTTCACGCCTATCACCGGAAGCTGCTTTTCTCTTATTAACGCGTTGAATTTTGGCACGTCCACGTCCATTATTGTCTTTAGTTTGCCTAACTCAGCATCAGCTTTTACGGATAAAAAGGAATAAGCATCTTTCACCTGTTGGGTTGGTGCATAATTTCCTGAGGCGGCGTAATCATACAACCCTGATACCTGGTCATTTAATCTTATAGGGTAGTTCAACACGTCCTGGCCGCTCTTTGCTTTTGTCTGGTAAAGCGCTTCCTCAATTTTTGTCATCTGGTTATTTATTGAATCTGCCATTGTTTTGATGGCGCCCGCAGTATCGCTTCCCTGCCTGGCCATGAAATCATTTATTTGTTTTCTTATTTCCCTTATATTTTTTATTCCTTTTTGAATCTCTGAAAATTTATCTCTTACCTGTATTAAAAAAGTAAACTGGTCTTCATACTCCTGTTGCGTTTCTTTATAATTTGGATTTGCTTTTATGCTGGCTTCGGCTTCCACGCTATCTTTATTATTTTCAATGATGCGTACATAATATTTTCCCGGTATAGCTTTTGGCCCCGGCACAGGCCCGTTCCATAATATCATTCCGTCTATTTTTTCGGAAGGTGCATAATCCATATTCCATACAAATTGATTCATGCCTTTTACAACATCTATTTTAACGGTGTCACCAGATGGCTTTGTGCTGTATGTGCTGATAACTTTTTTATTAGCATCCAATACCAAAATTTTCACAAGCCCGCTGTCTGCTATGTCTTTTATAAGGTAATTTATAACAACACCGTTGGGCGGATTTATGCCGGCATTTTTTACTTTGAGATTTTGTGACCCTCTCATTTTCCATGTAACTTCTGTCGGGAAAATATAAATATTATCCTGCGAGATATCCTTATCAATATTCTGAACCACATTCAAATCATCTAATATCCAGAATGCCCTACCCTGGGTTGCTACAATTAAATCATTATTTTTTATGGTGAGATCTGTAATAGGAACGAGTGGCAGGTTAAGCTGGAAAGGCTTCCAGTTTTGTCCATAATCATAACTAATATATATTCCTTCCTCAGTGCCGCAATACAAAAGTCCAGGTCTTTTTTTATCTGCCCGCAGGCAACGAGCGAAATGCGTGGGTGCTATACCGTTAGTTATCTTGCTCCATGTTTTTCCGTAATCATTTGTCACAAAAATATAAGGCGTATAATCATCACTTTTATATTTAGTTCCTACAAAATAGGCAGTTCCTTTTTTGAACGGATCGGCCTCTACGCAATTCCAGAGCATCCATTTGCCGGCGGCTACAGGCGTTACATTATCCCAATGTGCGCCTCCGTCTTTACTTATGTTTATAAGGCCATCATCACTACCTGTCCACAGCAAATCTTTTTCAAGAGGAGATTCCATCGCAGTAAATATGGTGCAATAAACCTCTGCTCCTGTATTGTCTTGCGTAATAGGGCCGCCGCTGGATTTTTGCCGGCTCTTATCATTGGTAGTAAGGTCAGGGCTTAAAGCAGTCCAGGTAGCTCCCTCATTTTCTGTTGCGAATAACACGTTGCCACCCGTATATAATTTCTTAGGATTGTGCGGTGAAAAGAAGATAGGAAAGTTCCATTGAAAACGGTATTTGGATATATCAGCACCATTGCCTAAATCATACACCGGCCATACGCTTACCGCACGATTCTCGCCTGTTTTATGATCGTAGCGTGAGATAAAGCCTCCATAATTTCCTCCATAAACAATGTCAGGATTTGTTGGGTCGGCAACCACGTAGCCGCTTTCAAAACCAGCGGTAGGTGTCCAGTCGCTTTGGTCAATATCATCTCCTTCTGTTCTAGATAAAATCCGGACAGTTGTATTATCCTGTTGTGCAGCCAATAGCCTGTAAGGAAAATGGTTATCGGTAGAAACGCGGTAGAATTGTGCGGTAGGTTGATTTTGATAAGTGCTCCAGTTTTCTCCGGCGTCAAAACTTACCTGCCCTCCGCCATCATCTGCAACGATCATACGATTGGCATCTTCCGGGTCAATCCATAGATCGTGGTGGTCGCCGTGCGGCGTATTAATTTCTTTAAAAGTTTTTCCTCCATCTCCACTGCGGTACATGTTTACGTTTAATGCATAAATGATATCTGCATTTTTCGGGTCAGCATATATTTTGCTAAAGTACCATGCACGTTGCCTTATATTAGGGTCGGTGCTTACGTTTGCCCACGTTTCTCCACCATCATCGCTGCGCAACAGACCTCCTTTTTCTGACTCTACCAATGCATATACTCTTTCAGGATTTACTTTTGACACCGCAATGCCAATATTGCCAATGGTGGTTTTTCCGGGAAACCCTTTTTTATCATTCAGCTTCGTCCAATGCTCGCCGCCGTCTGTGCTTTTCCACAAAGCGCTTCCCTTGCCGCCACTTTCAAGACTGTAAGGAGTGCGTTTAATCGTCCACGTTGACGCATAAAGTACAGAAGGATTATCTGGCTCCATCACTAACTCTGCCCCGCCACTAATATCGTCGCTAAATAAAACCCGTTTCCAGTTTTTCCCACCATCTATAGTTTTATAAATCCCGCGTTCATCCGATGGGCCGAATAGATGGCCGAGAGCGGCTACCCACACTATATCAGGGTTTGTGGGATGGACTACAATTCGCATGATGTGCCGCGAATTATCAAGGCCAATATGTTTCCAGCTGCGACCCTCATCATCACTCCGCCACATGCCATGCCCTTCACTAACGTTGCCGCGTAACGTTGTTTCACCTTCTCCGGCATATACTACAGAAGAGTTGGATGGCGCTATTGCCACACTACCAATAGATCCTCCAAAATATTTATCGGAAACGTTCTTCCAATTGCTTCCGCCGTCTTTTGTTTTCCATACACCGCCGCCGGTGGCTGCAAAGTAAAAAGTGTTTTTATCCTTGTAATCGCCGGCCACGCCTCCACTTCTTCCGCCACGAAAAGGGCCAACCAGCCTGAATTTTGTTTTTGACAATAACATACTGTCTGTTACATCAGCATTGGAGGTTGTATTTTTCTTTTGAGCAAAAGAGAAAACAGTAACCAAACAAAAGATGAGAAATAATAAAAACTTTTTCATGTATAGCGTTTGTGTTTTATGACACGAATTTACTTAAAGCCACTTTTATGGATTTTTTTATTTAAAAAATTCTCTTGTAGTTTTTTGTTTCGCTATTGCCTGGCTAAATATCCTTCATTTAGCTAAAAAGCAGGCCGGTATTACCTTTCATGTCCCCTCTCCTTCGGAGAGGGGGTTGGGGGTGAGGCTAAAAAAACCCGCCCTTTTCAAGGCAGGCTGTATTTACCCTTCAAAATAAATACAAGAGAATTTACCAGTTACTTAATCTTATACCGATGTTATAGGGCATATAGTTGAGCCCGTTTTTGAAGATAGAATTCGGGCTATACGAACCATACAAATGAGCAGGACCAAGGCCAAGTTCCCCTACATAAGAAAACTTCCATGTCTCTAAATCATAATCTCCGCGATTTTTGTCTTTACCTCTTTCATCACTTTTTTGTTTGTTCCTGCTGCTGTAGAGATAACCCACACTCACACCTGCACTCAGGCTTATTCCTTTGGAAGAGCTGTTTGGATTCGTGCGAAAATTCAGCATAAAAGGGATGGTAGCGTAATCTGCTGCCAGCTTATTTTTTGAAAAACCTATTGAGTCTTTAAAAATAAACGGATGGGCGATGTTCTGAGCAGGATTGTAGGGATTAGCACCACCTTCATTCAGGCTAACTACAGATTTAAAACGATAATTATTTAACTCTATGCCAAGACCATATTTGAGGTTTACATAGTGCTTTATTAAATTAACCCGCTGCATAAAAAACCAGATGTTTACATTAACCGATTTTATTGTTTTTAATTTAAAATCGTTTTCTCCCAAAGGCGAGCTGCCTGGCCTGTTGACAATGTACCCATCTGATGTGGCTGTTGCGTAATTCGTTTTATCTGTCCAGTTAGCAAAGCCAAGATCAACAATAAACGATGCGGTACTTATGTTTGAATTTGTTTGCCGGTGCCTGTTCCCGAGCGTTACTGTCATCCGCTTGGTATGCGATGTATCTCCTTTTTTTAGTATGATCATGCCGCCTATTCGTATGGTGTCATTTTGCTTGTGTACTACTATTGAATCTTCCTGTGCGAAAGAATGAATGGAAAATAGGATTGCCATAAAAGCCAGTGCTGTCTTTTTCATTTTGTTTAATTGTGCGATTATCGATTTATTTTTTTGTAAGTTTTAGTTGGATGCGACCTGTTTATCATCCGCTGAGAAAAGATGGCTTATCGGGTTGTTCCTTTCCACGATGCGCTTTACCTTTTTAAGAAATCCTCCAACTTTTGATTTCCTGAATTCTTCAGTGGTAATATTGTAGAATACATAGTTTTCGTTTTTATCGCCTGCATTATTTACATAGGAAGCTGTATGGGCCTGCATTGCAGGCTGCTCGTTCTCAGAAGGGAAAGGCTTAACTTCCGTGTCTCCTGCAAAAGTGTTCTCCACTTTGGTTGATGCTGTTATCTCGGGAGCATCGTTTATACGCGATGGAGAAATGACCACTTCATCTTTTATTTTTTCCTCAGCAGGAATAATTATATCCTGTTTTTCGACTGCTGTTTTTTTATTTTTAATGGTTGTCTTAACCAGCGAAGTTGTATTGAAATCGTTATTTTCTTTTTCAATTTTTTTCACTGCTGTTTCCTGCTCCGCGATTTTTTCAGGTAATGAATTATTATCTTTTGGCTTCTCCGTATTCGCTACCTCACTATCTTTTTTATCAATAAGTAAAGGGCTGGTATTTTGCTTAGATAAATTTTTATTCACCGGCTTTACATTTACAGCTACAGGTTGTGGAATTGTTTGTGGTGTATTATATCTCTGTATTATCCAAAAGCCAAGTCCTATTAAAACCGCAGCGGCCATTGATCTCCAGAAAATGAGTGGAACTACCTTTCCTGCGTTTTCTTTTTTGTATAATTTATTTTTTCCGGGAAAAACTATTGAACTATCACACTCAAGCTTTGCTTTGCCAATAAGATCAAATTCGCTTTTTAACTGCGGATGTCTGCTTAAAAATAGATCTGTTTTATTTCTTTGTCCGTTTGATAATTCATCGTCATGATATAAAACAAAAATCTTTTCATAATTTTTTTCTGTAATAAAATCACCTTCGGCATCTTTTAATAAAAATGATTTATCATGTAAGGTCACATTTGTTTCAGGCTTACAAATAGTTTCCTGTATCATTTTAAATTCACTCTCCAGGTCTTTATTCTGGCTAATGAATTTTAATACGTCAATCTTATCATGATCGGGCAGTTCATTATCAGCATAAAGCAAAAAGTATTCTTCGTAATTATCTCTGTTGATCTTCATTTTAAATAACATTTTCAGGTTTCACCAAAAAATTTTTAAGCTGAATCCTTGCCCTGTGCAGGTAAACTTTTACCTGGCTTATGCTAAGGGAAGTAATCTCAGCTATTTCATCATAACTATACCCTTCATAATCTTTTAGCAGCACAAGGCTACGCTGCGTTTCACTTAACCTGTACAACGCTTCATTTAATATCTTTTTTATATGATGCTGTGGTTCTTTCGTCGTTCTTGTTTCTTTGGAAAAATCATCTTTCAAACTAATTCTTTTATTCTTTCTTATGTGATCTATCATCTGGTGATAAGCCACAGTGAATAAATAAGATTTACTGCGCTCGTTTTCTACTGACTGCCTGTTTACCCACAACTTTTCAAAAGCAGATTGTACCACATCTTTTGCATCTTCTTCGTGCCTTAAGTTTTTTAGAATAAACCTGTAAACACCATCTGCATTCAGGTTTACACATTCATTATATTCTTTCTCAGTCATACAGTAACAGGCAGTTTTAAAATTATTCTCCGGGCTTTTGATTTGTAGTTATACGCCTTCATCCATAAAAAGTTACACTATTGTCCAAAATTTATTTATAAAGCTTCTTCTTAGAAAAATTAATGATTTCATTAGGTTTGTATAAATCAAAATTAATTCGAATGAACGATAATTTCATAAACCGCGTAGGCAAAGAGCTTGATGAAATAAAAGCTGCCGGTTTGTATAAAAATGAAAGAGTAATTACCAGCGAGCAGGGTGCAGAGATAGAAGTCGGCGGAAAGCAGGTTTTAAATTTTTGCGCCAACAATTATCTCGGCCTTTCTGCGCATCCGAAGGTAATAGAAGCCGCAAAAAAGTATATTGATGAACGTGGCTATGGACTCAGCAGCGTGCGCTTCATTTGCGGTACGCAGGATATACATAAAGAACTTGAAAAGAAGATTGCTGATTTTTTAGGAACGGAAGATACCATTTTATATGCCGCATGCTTCGACGCAAACGGCGGCGTGTTTGAACCTCTATTCGGCGAAGAAGATGCAATAATTTCGGATGCGTTGAACCATGCAAGCATTATTGATGGTGTAAGGTTATGTAAGGCACATCGTTTCCGCTATGAGCATAATAACATGGAAGATCTCGAAGCGAAATTGAAAGAGGCGCAAAGTGCAAGAAGCAGGATTATCGTAACAGATGGTTCTTTTAGCATGGATGGAACAATTGCGCAGCTTGATAAAATTTGCGATCTCGCTGACAAATATGATGCGATTGTAATGATTGATGAATGCCACTCCACCGGCTTCCTTGGCAAAACAGGTCGCGGCACACACGAATATCGCGGCGTGATGGGAAGAATCGATATAATTACAGGAACGCTTGGCAAAGCGCTTGGTGGCGCAAGTGGCGGCTTTACGACAGGCAAAAAAGAAATTGTTGAAATGCTCCGGCAGCGAAGCCGGCCTTACCTGTTCAGCAATACGGTTGCGCCGAGTATTGTAGGAGCATCTATTGCCGTGTTAGACATGCTCAGCGAAACAACTGACTTGCGTGATAAGCTCGAAAGCAATACCAAATATTTCAGAACTAAAATGACGGAAGCAGGGTTTGATATAAAGCCCGGTGAACACCCGATAGTTCCCATCATGCTGTACGAGGCGGAAGTCGCACAAAGTTTTGCAGCCAAACTATTAGATGAAGGAATTTATGTAATAGGTTTTTTCTTTCCCGTGGTGGCTAAAGGGCAGGCCCGTATTAGGGTCCAATTGAGTGCTGCACACGAGCAGGAACATCTGGACAAAGCGATTGCCGCCTTTGTGAAAGTTGGGAAAGAACTGGGAGTAATTAAATAAAATCCTTTTTTGTTTTAATAACTTTATAGAAATATCGGGAAAATGGAGACAACCTTATTAAACAGAATTACGAATAATCCTAAAATCTTAACTGGCAAACCTGTTATAAGAGGTATGCGAATTTCTGTGGAGCAAATCTTGAAGATGCTTGCGAGAGGAATATCTTACGATAATATTATCAAGGAATTTCCTCTTCTTGAAGAAGATGATATAAAAGCATGCCTTGTATATGCTGCAAATAAAATTTCTCTTGAAGAAGAAAGAGCATAATCGATACTTCAAAAAGTGAAAATAATAATTGATGTTGGCGTAGGTAGAATAGTTGAGGAATGGTTGTCTCAACAAGGACTGAATGTTATTGTGATTTCAAAAATAAATCCCAAAATGAGCGATGCAGATATAGTAAGCTTAGCCAATACTGAAAATGCAATTATAATAACCATGGATAAGGACTTTGGAGAATTAGTATTTAAAAACCAGTCATCCTACAAAGGAATTTTATTATTGAGATTAGAAGATGCGGTCGCCGAAGAAAAACTGGCGGCGATACAAAATATCTTTACACTTTACGAAACACGATTACAGGATAATTTTTGCGTTTATCAAAATGGCAAGCTCAGAATAAGAAATAAAAAAACATGAATGGAAATAACCCCGGGTCTTGAAATTAGATTTAAGCATATGTCCAACTAAAAGAATACCAAAATCTGTATTGCATTAATACCGCCACCTCATCAAGTGATTTCTTTACAGCGCTTATTTTGCCTGGTCACCTTCATTTTTTTCTTCTTTCTTTAAATGAGGTTCATTAAGAGCAACCACCCGGTGAACTTCCTTTTTTCTTGCATTCATATTAAGCAGCTCAACAGCAAAAGAAAAGGCCATTCCGAAATAAATATAATTTTTTAAATTAAGCTCTTCTGCCTTTTCAGCATTCCATCCTTCTATTACGAGGCTGAGGCCAATCATAACAAGAAAAGAAAGTGCTAACATTTTAAACGTAGGATGTTTGTGTATGAAGGCCGCAATTTTTGGACTAAAGACAAACATCACAATGAGGGCAATTACAACAGCTGCAATCATGATCTCCACGTACTTTGCTGTACCACCTGCGGTAATGATACTGTCAAATGAAAAGACCATATCTATCAACATAATTTGAACTGCAGCTTGGGAAAAGCTAAATGATTTTGCATTTTGCTTCGCCACATTAGGGTCTTCTCCTTCAAGCTTTTGGTGAATTTCATGTACCGATTTATAGATAAGAAAAATACCACCGGCGAGCATTACAAGGCTGGCTAAATCGAATCCCTTTTCAAACAAAGTAAATATTGGTTTTCCCTTTTGTGATAAAAGCCAGCCAAGGCCGAGCAGCATTATGCTTCGCACAATCATGCCTTGTATTATCCAGAACAATCTGGCTTTCTTGTGTTCTTTCTCTGGCAGCCTGTTAATGATAATGCTGACAAATATTACATTATCTATACCCAGCACAATTTCCAGGAGAACTAGAATAAAAAAACTAATGATGCTATCGGTGGTAAATAAATGACTCATCGAAAAATATATTAAGCACTTAAATTTACAATAATGATTTACAAATATTTTTTACAATAGCCGGACCTTCATAAATAAAACCAGTCCATACCTGCACGAGTGAGGCTCCGTTATTAAATTTTTCAGCAGCGTCCTTCCCCGAGAAAATGCCGCCACTTGCTATCACCGGAATGCTACCTCCTGTTCTTTCGCAAATATATTTTGTTATTTGTGTTGATTTATTTTTTACCGGCAATCCGCTCAGGCCACCTGTGCCTTTTTTTTCTACTTCCGCCGAAGGCGTCATCAAATTTTCGCGGCTGATAGTGGTATTAGCTGCCACCAGGCCGTCTAAATTTATTTCCATTGCAAGATCAAGAACATCGTCAAGCTCGGCTGTTGCAAGGTCGGGCGATATCTTTAACAGCAGAGGCCGTTGAATATTTTTTTGTTTGTTCAATTCCTGTAAATTCGAAAGTATTTTTCGTAAAGAATCTTTTTGTTGCAGGTCCCGCAGGCCCGGAGTATTCGGTGAGCTCACATTTACTACAAAATAATCAACGAGATCATGCAAGGAATTAAAAGATATTTCATAATCTTTCCATGCATCATCGTTGGGTGTGTTTTTATTTTTTCCAATATTGCCACCAATAATCAACGATGTGTTTTTATTTTTTTTACGAAATAATTTTAATCTTTCGGCAATCTTTTCTGCGCCATCATTATTAAAGCCCATACGGTTTATCAGTGCTTTATCTTTTGGCAAGCGAAATAATCTGGGTTTTGAATTTCCATCCTGCGGCAATGGTGTTACCGTTCCCACCTCTACAAAACCAAAGCCTAGTGCGGCGAGCTCTCTTAGATATTTTGCATTCTTGTCAAATCCCGCCGCAAGGCCTACAGGGTTTGAAAACCGGAGGCCAAAAAGATTTCTTTGTAGTCTGCCATCTTCCGGTTTGCAATTTTTTTGAATAAAATTTTTAGCGAAGGATGCCTTGCAAAAAAACCTTAAAAAATTCATAGAGAAATAGTGCACTTCTTCCGGGCCGAATAAAAATAAAAAATTGCGAAGCAGTTTATACATTTCGGCGGCGAAGATACTCGCCAATGGTCAATCGTCAATTGTCAAAGGGTCAATAGTCAATAATTTGCGGCAAATCAAAAATGTAAAATTGACTTATTGCTAATTGACCATTGACTATGTAACGTGAACTAAAAATAAATAAATGAAAATTTACTCTGTATCATACCTGTCAACACTTTCAATGCCGGGTAATTTTTTCAACTCTGTTACGAGCTCTTCAAGTTCATCTTTATCGTGCACATATATTCTTATATTTCCCTCGAACAGTCCATCCTTTGCTTCCACCGTTAGTGCGTTGATATTAATGCGCAAGTCACCACTTATGAGATTGGTTATTTTGTTTATCACACCTACATCATCGAGGCCAACGATTTTCACGCCCGTTAAAAAAGAGATCTCTTTATTTTTAACCCACTTTGTTTTTACCACCCGGTGCCCATAATGTGATAAAAGCCTTGCGGCATTAGGACAATTGGTCCTGTGAATTTTAAGTCCTTCGCCTTGTGTAACAAATCCAAATACATCATCACCCGGAATTGGTTTACAACAGTTGGCAAGTGTGTACATTATCTTATCGCTGCTCTCGCCAAAAATGATAAGCTCTGTATCTTTTTTTGCATGCTTGTGCTCGCTCTCTTGTTTCTCTTCTATTACCGGTTTAACGGCCTTGGGAGGATGAATCTTATCCCCGAGTACGGTAAACTCTTTCAGTTCATGCAGGTCAATTTTTTTAATTGAAATTTCATACAGCAAATCCAGCGAAGACGGAAGCTTGTAATAGGCAGTGAGCTCATCAAGATTAGTTTGATTCATTCCCGCTCCAATATGATCAAGTTTGCGTTGCAATATATTTTTACCTTCTTCGGCAATGGTTCTTTTTTCTTCTTTAAGCGAATCTTTTATTTTAGTTTTCGCTTTGGTGGTAACAACAAACTTTAGCCACTCCCTGCTGGGTTTTTGTTTGCCTGAGGTAATTATTTCTACCTGGTCGCCGCTCCTGAGTTTATGCCCGAGCGGGACGAGTTTATGATTTACTTTAGCCCCAATACACTTTTCTCCCACGGCTGTATGCACAGCAAAAGCGAAATCAAGCGTGGAGGCGCCTATTGGCAGCATTTTCACATCGCCCTTTGGCGTATATACATAAATTTCTTCCGCTAAAAACGACACCTTAAAATCCTGCAAAAAATCTATTGAATTGGTATCCTGGTTGGCCAGCATTTCTCTTATCTGGTGAAACCATTTGTCAAAGCGGTTTTCTTCACTGGTGCCTTCTTTATATTTCCAATGTGCCGCCAGGCCCTTCTCCGCAATATCATTCATTCGTTTCGTCCGTATTTGCACTTCCACCCATTTGCCCTGCCCGCCCATTACCGTTGTGTGCAGCGCTTCGTAGCCATTATTTTTAGGGTTGCTCAGCCAGTCGCGCAAGCGTTCCGGCGCAGGCACATATTCATTTGTCACTACGCTGTACACTTTCCAGCAATCTTCTTTCTCCCGCTCCGGTGGCGAATTTAGAATTACGCGTATAGCAAAAAGGTCATAGACTTCTTCAAAAGACACACCTTTCTTCTTCATTTTATTCCATATAGAATGAATACTTTTCGGCCTTCCGTAGATTTCGAAATTAAAATTTGCCTGCTGGAGTTTTTCTTTTATCGGCCTTATAAAATCATTTATGTACCTGGTCCGCTCTCTTTTTGTATTATCAAGTTTTTGAGCAATGTAGCGGTAGCTGTCCGGCTCCATGTATTTCATGGAGAGGTCTTCCATTTCTGTTTTGATATTGTACAAGCCCATGCGGTGTGCCAAAGGGGCATAAACATATACCGTTTCAGAGGAAATTTTTAGCTGCTTTTCCCGCTTCATGCTGTCCATCGTGCGCATATTGTGCAACCTGTCTGCAAGCTTTATCAATATCACACGCGGATCGTCCGTAAGCGTGAGTAAAATCTTTTTAAAATTTTCAGCTTGCTGCGATGAATTTGCATCAAGCACATTGGAAATTTTAGTAAGCCCATCTACTATTTTCGCTATCTCGCTGCCAAATTCCCTTTGCACATCGTCGAGGGTAACATCAGTATCCTCCACGGTATCGTGCATCAGCGCACAGATGGTACTGCGTACGCCGAGGCCTATTTCCTCTACGCAAATCATTGCAACCGCAATGGGGTGAAGTATATAGGGCTCGCCACTTTTTCGGCGCATGGTTTTGTGCGCTTCCACGGCTATTTCAAATGCAGATCGTACAAGTTCTTTATCTCCTGGCTTTAATTTCGGCTTTAATACCCGCAACAGGGCACGGTAATGACGAAGGATTTCTTTTTTTTCCTCTTCTTCATTAAGTACATATTTAGGTATGTCTAATATGGTTTCCATCTATACGAATTTACAGAGAAAAGCGATGATTAGATTTACTGAGATTCAAACTTTGAAAAATAGCAGGGGATAACAAAATATTTTATATTTTTTTTAGAAAAAGTTTAAGATAAAGAGTCTTCTTTTCTAAAATCCTTATGCAAAACATAATGATAAAAATAAATAGAACACGTTTTTTTTTAATCTAAATCCATTACTTTTGCCGCCCCAAAAGCGCATGTGGTGAAATTGGTAGACACGTCAGACTTAGGATCTGATGCCGCAAGGTGTGGGGGTTCGAGTCCCTCCATGCGCACACTCACAAACTTTTCTGTAAAGAAATTATAACCTCCTGTTTCTGAAGCAGGAGGATAAACTTTGATTAATGGCAAGTGTTACAAAAGAAAACATTGGAGATCTTCATGATAAATTAATAGTGAAGGTTTCTAAAGAAGATTACTACCCTTCATTTGAAAAAGCGATAAAAGATTATAGCAAGAAAGCAAATATACCCGGCTTTAGAAAGGGAATGGTGCCGGCCGGTATGGTTAAAAAAATGTATGGCGCTTCTATATTTTATGATGAAGTAATAAAGGCTGTTGAGAAAGAATTGAACGAATACCTCACAAAGGAAAAGCCTGAAATTTTTGCGCAGCCGTTGCCTATGGAAAGTGACCTTCGCAATCTTGATATGTCCAACCCATCAGAGTATGATTTTCCTTTTGAGATGGGCATTAAGCCAGCTATATCTTTAGAGGCATTAACTGCTGCAACGCCGGTTTTTCATAAAGTGCAGGTTACAGATGAAATGGTAATTGAGGAGGTGGAAAAGCTTGTGACTAAGCATGGTGAAATGAAGGATGCTGAAGAGGTAAGCGCTCCTGAAAACGTTTTGAATGTTACATTCCAGGAAAGTGATGCTGAAGGAAGTCCTTTACCAGAGGCGCCTTCAAAAGACAATTCTATCCTGGTAAAATATTTTGCAGAAGATTTTCGCCCACAATTAATTGGAAAAAAGAAAGATGATTTTGTTGTATTGCAATTAAAAAACGCTTTTCCTGAAAAGGAAAGAGAGTGGATTATATCTGACCTTGGTTTAGATAAAAATGATGAATTATCTCTTGAAAAATATTTTAGGATGACGATCTCTAAAATTGGCCTTGTTGAGAAGAAGGAATTGAAGGAAGACTTTTTTAATATTGTCTTTCCTGGTAAAGAAATCAAGACGGAAGAAGATTTTCGCCAAACTTTGAAAGACGAATTACAAGCCCAGTGGGATGCTGCAAGCCGCGGGCAAATGCATGACCAACTCTATCACACTTTAATAGATACTCCATTAAAATTTCCTGATGAATTTTTAAAACGTTGGATAGCTGTTGGCGGAGAAAAAAAGAAAACTGCTGAAGAAGTTGAAGTTGAATATCCATCTTTCACCAACCAATTGAAATGGACATTAATTAGCGATAAAATAATTAATGAAAATGAGATTGATGTTACAGAAGAAGAGTTAAGGGATTCGATGAAGCAAGAGATCATGCGCTATTTTGGGCAGATGAACCTTGGTGAGGATACGCAGTGGATTGAAAGCTATATTGATCGTATGATGAAAGATGAAAAGCAGGTGGATAGCAGCTATAGAAGGATATTAACAGAGAAATTATTTAGCTTTCTTGAGACCCAGGTGAAGCCGCAGGAAAAAATAACTGCCCCTGATGAGTTGTTGGCTATGCAGCACAATCATTCCCACTGATAAATTTCTGAACGATAAATATTATTGATTAATTGTTTTGCCGGGAATACCTGCAAATGTGCACCAAGCCAATAAGCAATTTTTTGATTTGACTTGATTTGCCGGCTTATTAAGCATACCAATTTAGCATAATCAATCCTAAAGCAACCATTCCGTTTATTTATGTATCTCTGTTTTAGCGGTCTGCAAGGTTAGTTTAGATCGCTGATGATAATGGTATTATTTTTGACTTATGCTATCCACAAAATATGAAACAATTCCTTTTTTGCCTGCTTATTTGTCTTTCTGCTAACTCCTATTCTCAAACTATTGATAGTGTTCCGCAAAACCGCGTAATTGTTCATAGCGATTACAGGCTTGAAATTTTGGCAAGAAAAGAATCAGAGATAAATACGGCCATCCTAAAATCACAGGCAAGAGCAGCGAAGGGCTATCGCCTGATGGTCCTTAATACTTACGACCGCGATTATGCTTTAAAGGTGCGGTCGGAATTGCTGCAGAAATTTCCGGAACAAAAGCCATATATGTGGTATGCAAATCCATACATTAAATTAAAATTTGGAAACTTTCGTACAAAAGAAGAGGCGGAAGATTATAAAGATCAAATTAGCCGTATGCTAAACGGTGCATCTATTTACCTGCTTTCAGAAACAATTGAAGTAAAGCCAGATAAAGATTTTAATCCTGATGATATGAAGTGAGCTTTTCTCCATCATCATTTCAACGAAGCATTACATCTGCGAAACTCTTTCTTATTTTTGTCATCCAAGCTTATACATGATGAAAGAAAAGATCAAAAAATTAGCTGCCGAATATTCAGATGAATTTATCGATATCCGCCATCACCTGCATGCCCACCCGGAATTGAGCTTTAAAGAATTCGAAACATCAAAATTTATACAAAATAAACTGGCTGACTGGAACATTCGGTATGAAGTAATGGCCACCACTGGTGTTGTTGGTATTATAGAAGGAAAAAATCCGGGAGATAAGGTGATCGCACTTCGTGCAGACATGGATGCATTGCCTATTAAAGAACAAAACGAAGTTTCATACATTTCAAAAAATGATGGTGTAATGCACGCCTGCGGGCATGATGTGCATTCAACTTGCTTACTTGGTGCAGCTAAAATTTTAAATGAATTAAAAGATGAATGGGAAGGCACGATAAAACTAATTTTTCAGCCTGGTGAAGAAAAGAATCCTGGTGGCGCGAGCATTTTGATAAAAGAAGGTGTTCTTGAAAATCCAGAGCCTGCGGCAATTTTTGCCCTGCATGTTCACCCTGGCCTGGAAACAGGAAAATTAAGTTTTCGCTCCGGCATGGTGATGGCAAGTGCTGATGAAATTTATATCACGATAAGAAGTAAAGGCGGGCATGCAGCAGCACCGCATCTTACAACAGATATTATACTCACCACTTCGCACCTGGTAGTAAACCTGCAACAGGTAATAAGCAGGATGAACGATCCTTTTAATCCTTCTGTATTATCAATAACATCTATTCAAGGGGGCAATACTACGAATGTAATACCCGCAGAAGTAAAGCTGATCGGGACTTTCAGGGCTATGAATGAAGAATGGAGGTTTAAGGCCCATGATCTCATAAGACGAATATGCAATAATACAGCCGGGATGACCGGTGCAGAGATTGAGGTGACTATCGATGTGGGCTATCCTTTTGTGATGAACAACGAGCAGCTAACACTGACGGCTAAACGCAGAGCTGCAGAATTTGCCGGCGAAGACAATGTGGAAGAAACCGAAATGCGCATGGCTGCGGAAGATTTCGCGTTTTATTCTCATAAAATACCTGCTTGTTTTTTCAGGCTGGGTGTAGGCAACAAGGAAAAAAAAATAATCTCCGGCGTTCATACGCCGCTGTTCAATATAGATGAAGCAGCTATTGCAAATGGTGTAGGAATTATGGCCTGGCTCGGCGCTTCTGCATCAATTAAGTGAGTTAGTCACTTTAACTATCTTTACTTTTAATTAAATCAAATTCACGATCTGTTATTACAGAAGGTGATCAATATACCATATGCAAAAAAATCTTCGAAAGCAAGAGGCGCTTGATTATCATTTTAAAGGAAGGCCTGGAAAAATAGAAGTAATTCCCACAAAAGCCACAAAAACACAAAGAGATCTCTCACTTGCGTACTCGCCGGGGGTGGCTGTACCTTGCCTCGAAATAGTGGAAAATCCAGAAACAGTTTATCAATACACTGCAAAAGGAAACCTTGTCGGTGTGATCAGTAATGGTACTGCCGTATTGGGCTTAGGCGATATTGGCCCGGAGGCGGGAAAGCCTGTAATGGAAGGTAAAGGTGTGCTCTTTAAAATATTTGCAGATATAGATGTCTTCGATATTGAGATAAATGAAAAAGACCCGGAAAAATTTGTTGAGATCGTTGCCGCTTTGGAGCCAACGTTTGGGGGAATCAATTTGGAAGATATAAAAGCGCCTGAATGTTTTTATATTGAAAAAGCATTAAAAGAGCGAATGAAAATTCCTGTAATGCACGATGACCAGCATGGCACTGCTATCATAAGCGCTGCTGCATTATTGAATGCGCTGGAAATTCAAAAGAAGAAAATTGATCGTGTAAAATTTGTTGTAAATGGTGCCGGAGCGGCTGCCATGGCTTGCATACAACTTTACGAAGCGGTTGGTGCAAAGGCTTCCAACTTTATTCTATTTGACAGGAAGGGCGTGATACATGCAGGCCGAACTGAAATGGATGAAACAAAAAAGAGATTTGCCCAAACGACTAATTCTGCCCAAACATTGGCTGATGCTATGAAGGATGCCGATGTATTTATAGGATTGAGTGTTGGAAACGTAATATCTCCGGAGATGGTAAAAAGCATGGCGAGAAACCCCATTGTATTCGCCATGGCTAACCCTGATCCTGAAATAACTTTTGATAAAGCTTCCGCTGCAAGGAAAGATGTAATTATGGCTACGGGACGCAGCGATTATCCTAACCAGGTAAATAATGTTTTAGGCTTTCCCTATATATTTCGTGGTGCACTTGATGTACGGGCGACACAGATAAACGAAGCTATGAAACTGGCTGCTGTAAAGGCATTGGCTGAGTTGGCTAAGCTACCCGTGCCAGACATTGTCGTGATGGCGTATAATGAAAAGAATATTGTTTTTGGTCCGAATTATATAATACCAAAGCCGCTTGATAATCGCCTCCTTACAATCGTGGCTCCGGCTGTAGCGAAGGCCGCGATAGAAAGTGGTGTTGCCCGGAACCCAATCACGGACTGGGATAAATATACGGTTGAGTTAAAGGAGCGGTTGGGAATCGATAACCAGTTATTGAGAGCGATAGGGAATAAAGCCAGGAAAAATCCTAAAAGAGTTGTTTTTGCTGAAGCAGAAAATCATAAAATTTTAAAGACGGCCCAGCTTGTACAGGATGAAGGTCTCGCATACCCCATACTGTTAGGAGATCCCGGGAAAATCAACGCCATCGCCGCTGAAAATGCAATTGACCTGGAAGGAATGGTAATTATTGATCCTAAAGGAGACGAATCCCGCGAAAAGCGATCGCTGTATGGTGATTTGTTTTTTGCAAAACGCCAGCGTAAGGGATTTAATAATTATGAGTCAAAAAAAATAATGAAAGACCGCCTTTATTTTGGATGTATGATGGTGGAAACGGGTGAGGCCGATGCCATGATATCCGGCCTTTCTAAAAATTATCCCGACACGATACGTCCCGCTCTCCAGATTATTGGATTAGAGGAAGGCACGAAAAAAGTGGCAGGCATGTATATCATGATGACAAAAAAGGGACCCATATTCCTTGCAGATACAACGGTGAACTTTAATCCCACGGCAGAAGAGCTTGCGGATATAACCTTAATGGTTGCCCGGGAAGTCAGAAATTTTGGTATGAAGCCATGTATTGCTATGCTGAGTTACTCTAATTTTGGAAGTAGTAATTCCCCAGAAGCGAAGTTGGTGGCCAGGGCAAGAGAAATCGTAAAACTTAAAGAACCATCGCTTGTGGTTGATGGGGAAATGCAGGCCAATGTTGCATTCAATAAGGAGATGATCAAAGATAATTACCCGTTCAGCGAGCTGGTAAATAAAGATGTAAATGTGCTTATTTTCCCTAACCTGGCCGCGGGCAATGTAGCTTATAATCTTTTACAGGAGTTGGGAGAGGCCGAAGCTATCGGGCCTATTTTATTGGGTTTGAGCAAGCCGGTACATGTACTACAACTTGGTAGCCAGGTAAGAAGCATTTATAACATGGTAATGATAGCAGTAACGGATGCTCAAATGAAATGCACAAATAACAAAGACTCAGAGCTATTGCCGGGCAGATGGAAAAGGTCGAAAAAGCCAGCGCTGTAGCAAAATATAAGGTCCGGTTAAACCTAATCCGGGTTGATCGTGATTTTGCTAAAAGAAATTTCAAATATAAAATGTAATAAATTACACTGTATTAAAACACTGCACTGCATTAAATACAATTGTCCTCAATGAAATTATTTTCTACTATAGGCAGCTACCTGCTGATGATAAAGGGAATGTTTACCAAGCCCGAAAATTTCAAAATGTATTGGAAAGAACTCATGCACCAGTCAGTGGAGATTGGCATCGGGTCTTTATGGATTGTTTCGGTGATTTCAATCTTTATGGGAGCTGTGAGTGCCGTGCAGACTGCATACCAGCTTACAAATCCCTTAATAGCAAAAGAAACAATTGCGCAAATTGTGCGGGATACAGTGATACTCGAGTTTGCTCCTACTTTAGTATGTATAGTTTTGGCCGGAGTAGTTGGCAGTAAGATAGCGGGTGAGCTCGGCAACATGCGTGTAAGCGAGCAAATAGATGCGCTGGAAATTATGGGCATAAATACTAAAGCGTACCTCGTTGCGCCAAAAATTCTTGCTGCGCTTATCACCATTCCCATGCTTGTAGTTCTTGCGGCTGCACTTGGCATTTATGGAGGAAGGTTGGCCGGCCAATTTGCAGGTATTGTGCCTTCTGATACTTACGACAGGGGATTGCTGCAAAGCTTTATACCTAAGAACGTTTGGTTCGCGCTTGCGAAAGCGTATACGTTTGCTTTTATAATAAGCAGTGTCTCCGCTTTTTATGGCTATAATGTGAAAGGCGGATCCCTTGAAATTGGGCGGGCAAGTACCACCGCGGTTATTACCAGTTGTATATTAATATTGTTTGCTGATTTTATTCTTGCATCAATATTACTTTGATAATGCGGCTAATTTTTTCTTAATGACCGCTATGATTATTTTTAATTTAATTCCTGTTGCAAATGATAGAGCTTAAAGATGTAAAAAAAGCTTTTGGAGAAAAAGAAATACTTAAAGGTATAAGTGCTGTAATGGAAACTGGTAAAACCAACCTTATTATAGGCACCAGCGGCAGCGGTAAAACCGTTTTACAAAAATGCATGGTTGGCTTGTTTGAAGTTGATAGCGGCGGTATTTTATTTGATGGGAAAGATCTGGCGACAATGCACCAGGAAGAACGGAAAGAATTGCGCCAGCAGATAGGGATGCTTTTCCAGGGCTCCGCGCTTTTCGATAGTATGACTGTAGAGCAAAATATAAAGTTCCCGCTTGACATGTTTACCAAATGGAATCACTCAAAAAAAATAACACGGGTAAACGATGTATTGGAGCGGGTAAATTTAAAAGACACCAACAAAAAATATCCCGGCGAGATAAGTGGCGGTATGATGAAACGGGTCGGAATTGCACGCTCAATAGTTTTAAATCCTAAATATTTATTTTGCGACGAGCCTAACTCGGGCCTTGATCCGCAGACCTCATTAGTTATTGATTTGCTGATACGGGACATTACCAAAGAAAATAACATTACCACGATCATCAACACGCACGACATGAATAGTGTAATGGAAATCGGTGAAAATATTATCTACCTGTATTTGGGCGAGAAAGAATGGGAAGGCACCAACAAAGAGATCATCTTCAATAAAAATAAAAAACTGAATCAATTCATTTTTGCCTCAGAGTTTTTACGCGATGCAAAAGATATGCGCATGCTGGAAGAAAAAGGCATTGTAGATAATGATCGTAATATGGAAGAGATAATGCGTGACGGTGGCGCCAACCTGGTGATGGGAGAAGAGGAAACTGAAACTGAAAATCAAAATTCAAATCCTGAAAAATAAGAATGTTGTTGTAAACAAACTTTTTCGGAAAATGAATAAGCTCAACAAAGGAATTTTTTTATTTGTCAAAAAATATAATATTGAAAAAAATAGTTTTTGCAATTTCATTTTTCATTTTTGCTTCATCGCTTGTAAAAGCTGGTGACGGCCGGGATGTTCTAAAAAAAATGTATAAGCGATATAGTGGCAAATGGTATAAAACTTTTTCTTTTAATCAAACAACAGAAAGGTATCGTAACGATAGCCTGGTCACGACATCCACCTGGTATGAGAATATAAAATTCCCCAATGATTTCCGTATTGACTTCGGCAACCCTGATAGTGGCAACGCAGTAATTTTTAAAAACGATTCTTCTTATTTATTCAAGAATGGTAAGCGTGCTAATGCAAGGCCTGATGAAAATGACCTTACATTTCTTTTAGGAGGAATGTATTTTTATCCACTCGATTCGGTGCTTTCAAAAATGGCAAAACTTGGATACGATCTTGATAAATTTCATGAAGATGTATGGAAGGGAAAGCCTGTTTATGTAATTGGCGCCGGCAAAGATGAGGATTCTGTAAGCCAGTTGTGGATAGATAAAGAGAACTTAAACGTGGTACGGATGATTAAGTTTGACAAAAATGAAAAGGAAGAAGGACTTTTTGAAAATCATGTGAAGCTTAATGGCGGATATAGCGAAAGCCTTGTGCATTTTTATATAAATGATAAACTGCTCCAGGTTGAAAAATATCATAACATGAAGGCCGATATCAACATTGACAATTCAATATTTGATCCTGAAAATTTTGTGAAGCTTACGCCAGGCAGCTATTAACAGTTTGTAATTTTTTTTTAAAATTCTACAGGCAGCATCTTTTATCATATAATACTCACCCGGGATTTCATTTCACAATTGCCACTTCAACGCTCCAATCGCTGCCGCTAAAAATATGGTAAGTATTTGCAAAGCTATCCTGGTTTAATGCAAAAGATAATTGCAGAAGGCTGTTCAAATAGGCAAGTGGTTTTCCTTTTGCCACTTCACCAAAAGTTTGACTATAAGGCATTTTACCATCGTACACCTTTTTATTTTTATTGAAAATGATTACATGCAAAATATCGCCAAACGCTGGCTGTAGTTTATTGAATAAATCAGCAGAAATATTTGTCCAGATATTTCCGTATTGAACATCGAGAATGGAAATATTTCCTTTTATTTTTTTGCCTTCAATTACAGCTTTTTGATAAGGAATGTTTACTACAGAATCAGCCAATAATTTTCCAACATCGCTAAACCTGATAACGCCGGCAGCAAGCCTTGCGCCTGTATATGAATAAACATCACGCCCATGAAATGTGTAAGATTCCTGTGAGCCTTTTCTGCGATTTACTGATTCATCTATTTCTCTTATTGAATCAATACCCAGAGATTCAGCTACAAGAGTAAGTGTTCCGTTATCTGGTGTTACAATAAAATGTCCTGACTTTGTTTTTAAAACTACAGACTTTCTATTAGTACCAACGCCGGGATCTACTACCGAAACAAACACCGTTCCCACAGGCCAATAAGTTACAGTCTGTTGCAGGCGATAAGCGGCTTCCCAAATATTGTAGGCAGGAATTTCATGTGTAAGATCATATAATTTTAGATCAGGTGAAACTCCCATAGCAACTCCTTTCATTTCTGAAACAGCCCCATCTTTTAGCCCAAAATCTGATTGGAAAACCACGATATTATTTTGTGCTTTTGCAATCGGAAAAGAAATTAAGCAGATGAAACAAATAACAATTTTTTTCAAAATCATATCATACAAAATAATGCCTGATCACAACTCCCGGCACGGAGACGTTATCAGCAGTTAAAAAAATTAATTTTTTTTAGAAGTTCAAAATCAATTTACCAAAGAGATGTAAACCGTTAAAGCCCATCTGAACAGAGTCCCACGGGCCGCCCGATTCATTATCTCCAAACCATCCACGGGCCAGTGGGTTTACGCCAAGGTCAGGATGTACATTGAAAAGATTATCTGCACCAATAAACAATCCTACCTTCTTAGAAAATTTATAAGAGACAAATACATCAGTGGTTACTTTTCCATTAAAATTAAATACTTCAGGTACCAATATATCGGGATTTGCATCGCTCGGAACTCTTGGGTTTATTCCTGTTTGGTTCGGGTTATTCGGAGTTGCATCCCCAAAACCTAACAATACAATTTTTCCAAAATAAGTTATGTGCGTTCCTATGCCAAACTTATTTACATCATATTCCAGGCTTAGCGTAAACTTCTCCTTTGGCGCTGATGCCTTCAGGAAAGCTTCTTCCCTGTCACTGAAAAAAGTTTTACGATGAAGCTTTGTATCATTAAGGAATGAAGGCACATGAATTTCGTCTATGGTCATGTGTTGTACGTTGCCTGCAAGCAAACCTTTAAAACCTTTATTTCCCCATCTCTTGTTATAGTCAATTACCACATCAATCCCTGTATTGGTGGTGGTGACAGCGTTTGCAAAAAACTGCGCCGTGCCCACTCCAATGTCATTTAATTGCGAGGTAAACGCAGCGGGCAATGTATTATCATCAGCACTGAAAAGACCCGACAATACAATCCTGTTTTTTACTTTTACTCCATAACCGTCAAGCGTGACCGTTAGTTCAGGAAGCGGCTTCCATGAAAAGCCAAGGCTTCCATTAACCGATGTCTCCTGCTTCAATTCGGGGATGCCGGCTGCCTTTGTAATTGGATCCTTGTTATTTGCAATTCTTGATTGCACTAATATGCCGCCACTGAAAGACGTAAGTGTATTGCTAAAATAAATTTGCTGTAAAGAAGGGGCACGATACCCGGTGCTTACGGAACCTCTAAGGTTGAAACCCGGCGCCAATTTATATCGCGTGGCAAATTTGTATGTGCTTACAAAGCCGAAATCAGAATAGTTTTCAATCCTTACAGCACCATCCACTAACCACGCTTTTGTGACATTCAGTTCAGCATCTATATAAGCGCCTACATTAGTCCGATGCGCATTCACCACATCTGAAGGGCTAAAGCCAGGGAAGCCCTGTGAGCCCGATGCAGGTGTTCTTAACGAATCTTCATTACCATCGCCTACAAGATTTGGATAAATTATCTGGTCGGTGCTGTAGCTTCCGTAAGAACCGAAATCGCCTTTATAGATGGCATATTTCTCATACCGGAACTCTGCGCCAAGGCCCAGATTAAGGCCTTGAGCAACTGATATCGGTTTGCTGAAATCAAGGTTTACAGTATTTTGAAGAAAATTAAATCCCCCATCATCAAAATGATTAGGTGTTGTTTGTCCAATATTTGATGCATTAAAAGTCTTGTCGCCATAATAATGAAAATCATTTCTTCCGATGGTATTGCTTAGATCCCAGAACCAATTATTACTTGTTTCACCTTTTATGCCTGCAGCAAGCGACATATCCGTTATGTGCGTTTGAATGTGCGGATTATAATACGTTTCTCCATCGCTTGATACCCGCATAATACCTGGAACGAAAAGAAGATTACCATTTGCATCTACAGGAAACCGATCTGGCTTGGCACTGAAATTTCTTGTGTATGCATACGCATCCGAGGCTTTGTAATTGTAGCCGCCGAACGAATAGAAAGTTACTTTACCACTTGAGCTTGTTGGTATTTCCATATTATACATGGCGCCTGCTGTAGTTACCGAACCATCGCCAAATGCCCGCCTGCCGCTGTTAGTATAAGGTAAAGCTTTGGAATTTGTAGAAGCGTTGGTGTCCGGTACCTGCCTAAAAGTTTTTCCCTGTGTTAAAAAATCCAATGAAATATTTACAAAGCCGCCATTTTTCCCAATGGCAAGACCATTATTTGCAGAGAAAGAAAAAGTGTTACCATCTACCTTATCACCTGTGTAATATTGACTTGGGTCAATGTTATTAAGTGAATTATATTTATGATCATAATAACCGGACCATCCTGTATTAATTGTCCAGTGATTGATGTCTTTTTTCAATACAATGTTTATAACTCCCGCCATTGCATCAGAGCCATACTGCGCCGAAGCTCCGTCTCTAAGTATTTCAATGCGATCAACGGCTGCTTCAGGAAAAGAATTGAGGTCAGCTCCTGAATTGCCTCTACCCCTTGTGCCGAACAAGGCGACAAACGCCGTCTGGTGGCGTCTTTTGCCATTTATTAAAACAAGTGTCTGATCAGGACCGAGGCCGCGAAGTGTGCCAAGATCAACATGGTCGGCACCATCTGCACCACTTTGTTTATTGTAATTGAATGATGGAGCCGCATAATTTAGCGCAGAGGTAAGATCCATTTTTGCGGTAGAATTCCCGGCCTGGTTGATATTGATCACATCAATAGGTACGGGCGTTTCTGTTTTTATTCTCCCGGCACTTCTCGTTCCTACCAGTACTATTTCCGTCATGCCAGCTACGGCGTTAACGAGAGAAATACTAATTTGAGAGCGGCCATTAATTTTTATGGATTGCGACTTGTACCCGATTTCACTTATTTCCAACTCGTCGTTAGAATTGGCATCAATACTGAATATTCCGTTATAATCTGTAGTAGTACCTGCGCCGGTAGATTTGAGGCGAACTGTAGCGCCATCTAAAGGTGCTCCTGTTTTCTCATCAATAATTTTTCCGCTTACTAAAGATTTTTGAGCAAAAATTGATGACTGTATTAATAAGCAAATCGTCAATATAAACAACCTGTTAGTTTTGGGCATATAAATTGTTTTTCCGAATTTAATAATTGCACCTCTCTCATCCTAAAATTAAATGATCGTTTTATTGATCTCCAAAATCATTTTTATACTTTTTTAAAGCGATCTATCCCCTGGCAGCCACTTATTTTGGTGAGTTAAAATCATTTATTTTTACGGATATTAAAAAATATTAATGCAAGCGATTGTTGATGAGATAAAAAATCTTTTTAAAGATTATAGCGATTCCGAGATAAAAAGTGTCGATAAATTACCTCAGTCAGGTAGCGACAGGATATATTTCCGAATTCACACTGGCACTGGTTCTTACATTGCAACCTTTAACCAAAATGTAAAAGAAAATCGGACCTTTTTTAATTTCAGCAGGCATTTTAAACAGAGTGGTAACCCTGTTCCTGGCATATACAAAATAAATGGCGATAGCACCGTTTATATACAACAGGATTTCGGTGATGAGTCTTTATTAAACAAGCTGGAAGCACACGGTCTTACTGATTATGTCTATGGCTTGTTTCAGCAAAGCCTTAAGAAGCTTGCAATACTACAGGTGAGTGGTGATAAAAACCTTGATTATAATTGGTGCATTACCTCAAAAGAGTTTGGCAAACAAGCCATCATCAGCGATCTTTTATATTTCAAATATTACTTTCTTGACCCATTGAAAATCGCTTATGATAAGGAAAAGTTGATTGACGATTTCGAAGCGTTAAGCAATTACCTTACTCACGTTCAGCATAAATATTTTATGTTTCGGGACTTCCAAAGCAGGAATATATTTATTCAAAATGAAGAAGTTCATTTCATAGATTACCAGGGCGGCATGCATGGCGCATTACAATATGATGTGGCATCTTTATTATGGCAGGCGAAGGCAAACCTTCCTGATGACTGGAAAAATTCGTTGCTTGAATATTATATGGATTGCGTAGGGGAAATACTGAACGAAGAGATAGATCGTGTAAGTTTTATAAGTCAATATAATGGTTATGTACTTATAAGATTGTTGCAGGTGTTGGGCGCTTATGGTTTTCGGGGTTTATTTGAAAGAAAGGCACATTTTTTAATAAGCATTCCGCTCGCACTTAACAATCTTAAATGGTTTCTTGAAAACAAAAGTACAGGGATAGCTTTGCCAGAATTCGAACGAGTACTGCAGATAATTATCCAGGATGAGATAATAGAAAAATTCAGGCCAATACAGGCAAATTCATCTACTCCTTTAATAGTTATGATTAACAGTTTTTCTTTTTTAAAATCGGGTTATCCAAAGGATGAAAGTGCACATGGCGGTGGCTTTGTATTTGACTGCAGGGGCTTGCTTAACCCCGGGCGGTTTGAAGAATACAAATCAATAAATGGACGAAACAAAGGTGTTATGGATTTCATAGAACAGCAAACAAGGATGCCGGAATTTTTGAACAGTGTGTATAATATCGTGGACATTGCTGTAGAAGATTATATCAAAAGAGGCTTCTCTTCTTTGATGATAAGTTTTGGTTGCACAGGTGGCCAACACCGCAGCGTATATGCTGCAGATGCACTTGTAAGGCATTTGAGAAATAAATTCAGGGTAGAAATTATTCTCAATCATATTGAGCAAAACATATGTGAACATAAAAAATTCGAAAACTAATTATTATGAAAGCGATGATACTTGCCGCAGGATTGGGTAGCCGCCTGAAGCCTTTTACTGATAATAATCCTAAAGCGCTGGCTATTGTAAATGGCAAAACATTGCTTCAGAGAAACATTGAATATCTTTCACGGTATGGCATAAACGATATTATTGTAAACGTTCACCATTTCCCCAAACAAATAATAGAGATGTTGGAAAAAAATAAGGATTTTGGAAGTAAGATTACTATTTCCGATGAAAGCAGTGAAGTGCTCGAAACAGGCGGTGGCTTGAAAAAAGCTGGTTGGTTTTTTAAAGAAGAAGATTCGCCTTTTGTATTGATGAATGTAGACGTGCTCACTGATTTGAACCTGAAAGCAATGATAGAAAAACACAAAAAACATAAGCCACTGGCAACGCTGGCCGTTACCAACCGCCACACATCCCGTTACTTTTTATTTGATGATCTGGGTCAATTGTGTGGATGGAAAAACACAAAAACGGGCGAACAAAAAATAAGACGTGAAGCTTCCAAATTTATACAAAAGGCATTTAGCGGTATCCATATTATTTCACCAACAATTTTTCCATTAATAAATATGCATGGGAAATTTTCGATAGTAGATTTTTATCTTGAACTCGCCAATACACAGGCTATCACTGAATTTGATCACAGCAATTCAAAATTTATTGATGTAGGAAAACCGGAGAGTATTGCAAAGGCTGAGAGGTTGTTTAAATGAGGGCTTAATAAATAATGCTATCTGTTGCTATTGTTGGCATTTCAAAATGTTTGCCGCTCCATTTGATCACGGGTCAGCCATAAGACTACTTCTTCGTATCAAACAGCTCGCTCTTTGGAACTACTTTCACCTTATCCTTATTTTTCAAGGTTTTAGAAACGGTATCGTAAGGACCAGTGATCACTTCATCTCCTTCCTTTAATCCCTCGGTAATTTCAATATCATTGATGTCCTGTATGGAAGATTTTACTTTTTGTTTTTTTACCGTGCCATCGGCTTGCAACAAAAAAACTACTTCTTCAAGCTCGTTTGCATACGTGTTTCCATCACCATTGGAAACTGCCATATTATCTTTATTGTCAACCGCTGCGTTTACGGGCTTTGCGTTACCAGTGGAGTCGTTCTTATCTCTCGTGGTGACGGCGTTTATCGGCACTGCCAATACATTTTTGTGGGTCTTGGTTTGTATATCGGCGCTGGCGCTCATTCCTGGCCTGAAAGGAAAACTCTTTGGCCGCGAAGGATCAATAAGATCTTTATATGAAGCAGGGTCAAGCCTTATGTAAACTTTATAATTCGTAACATCGGTGCTGGTTGCTGACAAGGCAGACTGAGTTGCAGCGCCATTATTGCTGCTGGCAATTTGTGTTACTACCCCGGTAAACTTTTTATCATTATATGCATCTACCTCTATGGTGGCACTGTCACCGAGGTGTACTTTTGGAATGTCATTCTCACCCACATCCACCCTTATTTCAATCTTACTCATGTCGGCAATGCGCATCATTTCTGTTCCCGCCATCATCGAGCTGCCCACAACTCTTTCTCCTTTTTTTACGCTTAATAAAGAAATGACGCCGTCCATTGGCGCTTCCAAAGTTGCCCTGCTTATATCTTTATTTGCCTTAGCCAATGCGGCTCTTGCACTTTGTACGCCTGCCTGGCTGCCTACAATTCCTTCCTTAGCTGCATTATAATTTGCTAACGCAGATTTATAAGCAGCATCAGCCGTATTGAATTCATTTTTAGAAATTACTTTTTCATCGTACAATTCTTTTTGCATGTCATACGATTTTTTTGCCTGGTCAAGCGTCGCCTGCATAGCACCTATGGAAGCCTGCACATTGGCAACCTGCGCTTGCTGCTGGCTTACAATAGCCGCAGCCTGGTCGCGTTGTGTTGCATAGATATCGCCATAAATGCGGGCGAGTACCTGTCCTCTTTTTACGCTGTCGCCTTCTTCTACATTCAGCTCAACAATTTCTCCTGAAATGTCCGGGCTCATCTTCACTTCAATTTCGGGATAAATTTTTCCGCTGGCATTTACAGTTTCTGTTATTGTGCGTCGTATTACTTTTTCAGTTGTGACCTTTATGCCTTCATCTTTGCCGAGTACGCCGGTTTTTTTCAAAACCACCAGCAGCACGATCAAAGCAATCAAGGAAATTATTATCCATTTTAATTTTTTGTTCATAATGAATGTCTCCCAAAACCTATCCCTTGCCCATACGAGGGTGGCTTTTGTCTTTTATTTTTTTTTAAGAATGTATCTTATACCTGGTTAAAATGCGTTGCTTATATCTTTAAACTGTCGACTAAATAAAGGCTTCAAAAAGTCCCCCCTCTGGGGGATTTAGGGGGCCGGATCATAACTTTATCCCCTGCCCTTTATAAAACTCCAGCACCTTCATTTTAAAAACATAATCAAACTGATTTAGCACATACTGAAGCTTTGCCCGGAATAAATTATTTTGATCTGTCACTAATTCAAATGTGCCCAGCATTCCAATATTAAATCTTTTTAAAGCAAAATCGTAAGTCCTTTGTGCAGCGTCAACAGATTTCAAAGATGAATTAAATTTTTCCAGCGCCACGATTACAGAATTATAAGCCTGGTAAATATCCTGTTTCAATGTTTGATTGTCAAGATCTCTTTGATATTCCAGCGTTTTTATATTAAGCTTTGATCTTTCATAGCCTGCTTTTGCCTGCCATCCGTTGAAGATGGGGACTGAAAGGCTCGCTCCTATGGACTGTCCAAAGTTGTTACTGAACTGTGTGCCGAGCGGGTCAGAAGTTATATAACCTGTTTTGCCGCCGTTTGTAAATAAAGGCCGTTGCACATCAATGAAACCACCCATGCCGTCACTTACTACCAAACCGCTTGAGCTATATCCACTTTGAATCTGTTGATATACCGGTGAGCGAAAATAACCATAGTTGGTACCAAGGCTTCCGTAAGCTGATATGGTAGGATACAAAGCTCCTTTTGCCGCTAAAGAATTTTTTTGCGCCGCTTTCAGATTAAAATCATTTACACGCTGCTGTGGCAGGTTAGCTAACGCAAGCGCATAAACGTTTTCTGGCTGAAGGTCTGCTATTGGCTCCAGTGGTATTTCATCAGCCGATGGCTCTTCTATTTCAAATGGAGCAGCTGCATCAAGGTTCATATATGCTTTCAACACATATTTTGCCTGCTCTACGGCTCCCTTTGAAGAGATATAAGTGGCGCTGTCATTGGCGAGTTGTGCCTCCAGTTCCACCGCATTCAATTCCGGTAAGGCGCCGGCCCTTACTTGTTTATTTATAATATCAAGTTGTGACGTTGATTGCTGTATCTGCACATTCGCAATTTCCTGTTGCTGCCTTGCCAGTAACACCTGCAAATAGGAGTTGGCAACAGTGAGCGCAACATCATTTTTTAATTTATCAACAGAAGCCTTTGCTGCCTGCAATGACCATTCATTGGCAAGGATGGAATTCTTTTTAGAGAACCAGTTAAAGATGTCAACACTCGATTGAAAGTTTAACCCTACCTGGAAAAAATTCTGGCTTTCCAATATTCCCGTTGATGGATTTTGGGACTTACCAAACCTGTAACCATCATTGTTACTGAAGTTGGCGGAGGGTATTTGAGATAGTTTACTTTGCTTGTAAGTAATCGCCGAAAGATCTGCCTGTATTGACTGTTGCTTTATAGAAATGTTGTTATCAAGAGAATATTGCACACACTTTTTAAGACTCCATTTTTCCTGGGCTTGCGATATCGCAGTAACAAAACACAGGCAAATTAAAAGGCTACTTTTTATTGACATTTGGCAAAAATAATGAATTGAGTGTGTAAATTAAATTGACTTAAAAGAGTTGGTATTTCTTTGCTTAAAAAAAATCCCCTTTTTATTACAAGAGGGATCAATAATGGATCTTAAAAAGAAAAATCCATACCAGTTAAAGAGAATGGATTTTAAAGATTTATTGGAGGAGCCTAACTGACGCTGTGGGATGATAGATTTATTTCAGTAGTCCATCAATATACCCGGCTAATTCCGTGTTTCCTTCTGCTTTTTTTGCGGCACTTATTTTTGCAAATGCATTCTTAAAACCGGGGTCAATATAAGTCCTGTATTTCTCAGGAACCCCATTTCTTAATTTCATTATTTCATCAACGCCTTTCCTTACATTGTCACCATTCTTTACTGTTGAGAGATAATTAGCAAAAGAGATTGCCTCCTGGATCTTGCTTTGACTCAACGGAGAGTTTTTAAAATTTTCCAATATAATATCAAAATCTGCTTCTGTTGCATTCGCCAAAAGCGCGGCAGTAACCACTTTACCCAATTTTCCTTTTGCATCGCTACTGTATTTTTTTGCAAGCTGGTAGGCTTCTGCAGGTTCAAGAGCACTTAGACCTTCAAGAGCCGCGCCTGATACCGAATAAGAGGAATCACTTACGTATTTCGTAAACAATGGCTGATATTTTTTATCCTTTGTTTGCGCTAAAATTTCAATTGCTTTCGCCTGCACTTTTTTATTTGATTCTTTTGCTGCAATTTGTTCGATACCATTTAGCACAGAAGGTATCGTATAGCTTTTATTTTCTTCTAACGCCTCTAATGTAAAAAGCCTAAGCCCCCAATACTTATCGGTAAGGCCATTTACAAGGTCACTCATTTTATTTTTTGCAAAATAGGAGAGTGCTTCCTTCCGATCCATATAATTACCTGCATACTTAAATTGTTGCTGAAATTCTTCTGCGGATTTTTTATCTGTTTTCTTAGCAAGCAGTACTTTGTCTGCATCTACATTTACCCATGAGGGTTTTTGTGAACCTGGGAAATAAAAAGTATCTGCTTTGTTTTTTACCCATACATTATACCTGGTTTTAGAAGCACCGCCGTTATATACATCAATTGCGACAGGCAATTTAAATATCTGTCCCGATTGAGTTTGCTCGATAATTATTCGCTCTTTATTATTACTGTAATCATAATTGATAGTCAGGTTAGGCTGGCCATGCCCATAATACCATTCATTCCAAAACCAGTTTAAATCCCTGCCGGTAACCTGCTCAAATGCAAGGCGCAATTGCTGCGCTTCTGCACTTTTAAATTTATTAGTGGTGAGATAGAGATTTAATGATTTAAAGAAAGCGCTGTCTCCTACATAATTCCTCAGCATGTGTAATATCGCGCCACCTTTTGGATATGAAACACCATCAAAAACATCTTCTTTGTCTTGGTAATAAAATCTCACCAAATCCTTTGAAGCATTGCCCGGATTGGAAAGATAGGTTTGCCTGTTCTCCTCAATATGTTCATCGCCTGCATCTTGTCCATAGCGGTAAGTGTCCCAAAGCGTTTCGCTGTAATCAGCAAATGATTCATTCAAGGTAATATTGCTCCAGCTTTCTGTAGTTACTAAATCGCCAAACCATTGGTGAAATAATTCATGCGCTATCACTTCTTCCCATGAGTTTCCATCTACTAATTGCCGTGCATTTTGATAAGCACTCTCCTGGTGTAATGTTGCTGTGGTGTTTTCCATAGCGCCACTTACATAGTCTCTTCCAACTATTTGATCATACTTTGGCCAGGCATAAGGCACGCCGGTTAATCTTTCATACAATCCAATCATAGAGGGTGTTTCGCCAAATATTTTATTTGCTACCGAAGCATATTCTTTCTCTACATAATAGTTCACTGGTAACTTTTTGTGATGGTCTTTTACAATAACATAATCGCCTACGCCCATGAAAAACAAATAGGGTGCATGCGGAAGATCCATTTTCCAATAATCCGTTCTTGTACCATCAGCATTTTTCTTTTGACTTATAAGAAGGCCATTGCTTAGGGTAACATATTTTGAAGGTACAGTCATATATATTTCTTCTGTAGTCTTCTGGTTAGGCTTATCTATTGTGGGGAACCATGCACTGTTCGATTCAGTTTCACCTTGCGTCCATATTTGCGTTGGCTTGTCTTTATCTTCTCCTTTTGGATTAATAAAATACAATCCTTTTGCGTCTGTTATTGCGGCGCTGCCTTGTTCTTTCAGATCATTTGGCTTAGAGATATAATTAATATAGACAGTGTAATTCTCTCCTTCTTTATAAACTTTCCCAAGATTTATTTTTAGCTGCATACTGTCGTCATAAGAATATTTTAAAGGAGTTTTGGCGCTGCCTTTCATTAAAGCAATTTCTTTTATTTCCATTCCCTTTGCGTCAAGTGTTAACGAATCTGTGGGATAAAAATGCGGATGAAGTGTCACCCATTCTTTTCCATACATCCAGGCTTTGTCATAATCAAAGCTTACTTCAAGTTTGGTGTGCACCAAATCGTTTATGCGGGTAGCGGTAGCTCTGTATTCATGCTTCCATGCAGTATCAGACTGTGTTTCATCCTGTTGGGCACTTGCAATAAAAGCGGAACTGGCAAATATCAAAGCCAATAAAACTTTTTTCATATTTTATTTTTAAAATGTGCGCAAAAGTAAATGGGTTAATGTTAAATGAATCCAATTTTTGGATAGAAGGTAAAATTTATTATTTATTAAATAGATTTGTAGCCTATGATTTTTAGATATTTTTTTAGAATAGTAACGCTTATTTTTTTTAGTATGATCACTGTGCTTGCCTCGGCGCAGCAAGTGCATTTTATTTATTTGCAAACAGATAATGCGCAGCCGTTTTATGTAAAGCTTAATAACAATGTTACCAGTTCTTCTTCCTTAGGTTATCTTATTCTTCCAAAATTATCTGACGGTAATTATGATATTACTGTTGGCTTTCCGAAGAAAGAATTTCCGGAAGAAAAATTTCAATTGTCTATTGATAAAAATAATGAAGGATTTCTTTTAAAGAATTTTGGAGATAAAGGGTGGGGATTGTTTAACCTGCAATCTTTATCTGTTGTGATGGGTGCGGGGGAAAATGATGTTGTTAATGCAAGCACAATTGTTCAAAATGATCCCTTCTCTAAAATGCTTGCTACCGTTGTAAAAGATTCATCCATTTTAGAAAAGCCTAAAGAAGTTGTAGCCTCCGCTCCTGGGAAATCTGATACAGTTGCTATGGTGAATGCAGGGGCGGATACTTCATCAGCGCTACCGCATATTATTCAGCCTGTTCTACTGTCAACCGTTACACGCACGCTGTTTAACAAAAGTAAGGATGGTGTTGAAATGATTTACATAGACAAACTTGATAACGATATTGACACTATACGCATTTTTATCCCAATATCCGTTTCGGATGAGATTGATGATAACTCTTCAAAAAATACAGGAGAAATAAAAAAGGATACGGTTGCTAAAGCAGTGCTGAAATCTCCGGAGACTTTAACTGCAGATCAGGGAAATAATATTTTTCTTGATAAACCTGATACATCAAAATCAATAACAAACCCGCCACTGCAAGAACAAGAGCAGGTTGCTGAAGATTCGGTTGTTTTGCAAAAAAATACAAGCGATCGGGATGTAGCGAAGCTTGTTAATATAAATAGCATTAAGGAAGAGGAAGCCATTGGAGAACCGAGTGAGAAGAAAAAAAATTTTCCGGAAGTCGTACAGTTTTCAAAAATAAATTCTGACTGCAAGGCATTTGCGTCTAATGAAGATTTCCTAAGACTTAGAAAAAAAATAGCCGGGGAAACCAATGACGATAATATGCTAAAGGAGGCGAAAAAAGGATTTCATTCCAGGTGTTTTAGCACGGAACAAATAAAAAATCTTTCATTTTTATTTCTGAATGATGAAGGCAAATACCACTTTTTTGATGCGGCTTATGCATACACTTCTGATTCTGACCAATATTATAAATTACAAAGCCAGCTCAGCGACCCTTATTACATAAACAGGTTTAAGGCAATGATCCATAAATAATTTGCTGCAATAATGCCAAGATATTTTATAGAAGTTGCTTACAATGGTAGAAGATATTCGGGTTTCCAGGTACAACAGAATGCAATCACTATCCAATCCGAAGTTGAAAAAGCATTGAGTATTTGTTTTCGTCAACCATTTGCACTTACCGGTGCATCGCGTACAGATGCTGGTGTACACGCTCTACAAAATTTTTTTCATTTCGATACTGATAAAGAATTGCTTTACAAAACTAAAGACGTTGCAAAAGCTTGTGAGAGCCTTGAGCAATCCTTGTATTCGCTGAATTCAATTTTGCCGTGGGATATTGTAATAAAAAATATTGCGCAAGTAGATCAAAGCGCACATGCACGTTTTGATGCTTTGCAGAGAGAATACAAATATCAAATTTACCAGCATAAAAATCCCTTTTATAAAGATACAGCTTACTTTTATCCATACACCATTAGCATTGATAAGTTACAACAAGCGGCCTCACTCATTTTAAACACAGTTGATTTTACTTCATTTTCAAAAAGAAATACCCAGGTAAATAATTTCTTTTGCGCCATATGTAAAAGTGAATGGTATACAGAAGATGATCTCATAATTTATAATATAGGAGGCAACCGCTTTTTAAGAGGAATGGTTCGCGGACTTGTAGGAACGATGCTTAAAGTAGGCACTGGAAAAATCACACTTGAATCACTCTCAAATATTATAAAAAGTAAAAATTGTTCCATGGCAGATTTTTCTGTTCCACCGCAAGGACTTTTTTTAGTAGGAATTCAATACAAGTGATTTTTTAAAAAGCACTCCTGTATGATGTTTTCTGATTTACTTTAAGAAATTATAAAGGAGTGGTGGTGCAGCTTTACTATATGTTAACAAAATATCTTTCAAATAATTTTGGAATGATAAGTAATACCATACTATCTTTGCAATCCGCTTTTGAAAAAAGGCAATAGTTCTTCAAAAAAAATACAAATCCCACACAATAAATTTTAAAAGTTTTTAAGAAAAATTTGGTGGTGGAAATAAAGGCTCTTACTTTTGCACTCCCAAATAAAAATGGGTGGTCAAAAAAAGGCCAAAAG
>JBDTSD010000016.1:0-46603 GCA_039931355.1 Ginsengibacter sp. | reverse complement strand
CTTATATCAACAGATGTTACTGCTGTATTTTGCAACTCATTCTTAATAGATATAGCGATACACCCGCTTCCTGTTCCGATTTCTAAAATTTTTATCTCTTCCAGCAATATTTCGTCCTTCGCACTTTGCACATCACTTACAATCCATTTTACTAATTCCTCCGTTTCAGGACGTGGAATAAGCACGGTTTCATTTACAAAAAATTTTAATTTATAGAACCATGCTTCGTTTAAGATATATTGTACTGGCTTATGCAGCAGCAGTGTCTTCAGGTAATCATTTAATTTTAATTTTTGCTCCGGCATAATATCTTTTGAATTATTTCTTCTCTCCCACCGTTTAAGTTGCGTTACATTTTCAAAAACCCAGTCAGCTATATTATCGGCCTCCCGTTCATCATAAATTGATTTGAGCTCATTAAAAAAAATCTTATACGCTTCTGCAATTGACATTAGGGCAAACTTAATTATTTTGTGAAGTAATAAAATTTTAAAGTCATTGAACAGTGATGAACAATACATGCAGCGATGCATTCAGTTGGCTGAATTGGGTGCCGGCAATGTAGCTCCCAACCCAATGGTGGGCGCTTTGTTAGTGTATGAAAATAAAATAATCGGGGAAGGCTATCATAAAAAATACGGCGAAGCGCATGCGGAAGTGAATTGTATAAATAGTGTAAGCGATGAAAATAAAAACTTAATAAACAAAAGCACATTATATGTTTCCCTGGAACCCTGCTCTCACTTCGGAAAGACACCACCGTGCGCTGACCTCATCATTCAACAGCATATTCCAAAAGTGGTGATAGGTTGTAGAGATATTTTTAAAGAAGTAGCAGGCAGGGGAATTCAAAAATTAGAAGATGCTTCGATTGAAGTAGTAAGTAGCATTTTAGAAAAAGAATGTATTGAACTTAATAAACGCTTTTTTACTTTCCATGACAAATGCCGCCCATATATTATTTTAAAATGGGCGCAAAGCGCAAATGGAAAAATTGGTAAAAAAGATAAAAGGATTTTAATAAGCAATGACTATAATAACAGGCTTGTCCATAAATGGCGAAGCGAAGAAGCGGCTATTTTAGTTGGCACGAATACGGCTGAGCACGATAACCCTTCATTGACCACAAGGTTATGGCCTGGAAGTAATCCCGTTCGAATAATTATAGATAAACAATTGCGATTGCCCACGTCGCTTTCGTTATTTGATGATGAAGCAAAAACAATAATTTTTAATCTATCGAAAGAGACAACAGAAAAAAACCTCGTATTTAAACAATTAGAAACTGATGGATTTACAGATAAATTGATTTGTTCTCTTTTTGAGCTTAATATTCAAAGTATTTTAATTGAAGGAGGCTCCAAAACGCTACAATTCTTTATTGATGCAGGTTTGTGGGATGAAGCGAGAGTTATTACCAACGAAATTTTAATAATCGAAAATGGAATTGCGGCGCCCGAAATGAAAAATTTTATTTTAGAAAAACAAGAAAAATACCTGAATGATGTTATCAGTTATTTCAAAAATATCTCATGAGTCATTGGCTCTTTCCGAATAGTTACTCTTCTGCATGTAGCCTTATTAATCTTAATATTTCCTTTCTGATTAAACTACTGAAAGGTTTTACAAAAAACCAATAAAGAGAGAATGCAGATTTACTTTTTTTAGTCAAACACAATATTCTTGTCTCTGTGCTTACAAGTGTTTCATGCTCAGTGATTATTTCAAAAGAAAAATTCCAGAAGATTTTTATATTTTTTTGAGAAGCATCAATTACAAATTCATGATAAGGATTTTCTTCAAGATAGGTAAAGCCAATGTTTCTTATAAAATTTTGCAACTTCAAATCCTTTGCCGGCAAGCCTCTTAGTTTCATCAACAACCTGGTGAGTGTTGATTCGCCTATGTTGACATTTTTTGCCACAGTAAAACAATTTTTCACCGAAGCATTAGTTAAAATTTTATGATACTCATCAAAAGTATATTCAGGAAGATATTTATCTAATAGATGCTTGATATTCGGTTTTGATTCTTGATACTTGATAACTTGATTCTTGATACCTTCTATGCTCATCAACTAACTATACTCCAGCACTTCACTAACTTCAGTGGCCGGAAGTTGCGCATTGCGCATAGCAATACCCCTGATGGCATTGTCACCAAATTCAACAAATGCTTTTTTTGAAAGAACATCATCTCCGATCATCACTGGTATTCCAATATCTCCTCCTTCGCGAATGGACTGTATTAAAGGGATCTCGCCAAGAAAAGGAATATCAAATTCTTCCGCAAGGTTTTTACCACCTTCTTTTCCGAAAATATAATATTTGTTATCCGGTAATTCTGCCCCGCTGTTTGGCGGGATGAAATAACTCATATTCTCCACAAGCCCTATTATAGGCACTTTGAGCTGCGCCTGGTTAAACATAGCAATTCCTTTTTTGGCATCAGCTAATGCAACGAGCTGGGGTGTAGTTACTACAATTACACCGGTTACGGGGACTGTCTGCACAATAGTAAGATGAATATCTCCCGTTCCGGGCGGCATGTCAATTACCAGGTAATCCAAATCCCCCCAATCCACATCGCTCACGAATTGCCTGATTGCGCTGCTCACCATGGGGCCCCGCCACACCACAGCTTGCTTTTCATCAACCAATAGACCTATGCTCATAAGTTTTATTCCAAAGCGTTCCAGCGGAACTATCTTACCCTTTCCATCAATATCTTTCATCACTGGCCTTTCACCACGAACACCAAACATAATGTGCACGCTTGGGCCATAGATATCAGCATCCATAAGGCCCACTTTAGCGCCGCCTGCCGCAATAGCCAAAGCCAGGTTTGCCGCAACCGTACTTTTACCGACTCCTCCCTTTCCACTTACTACGGCAATGATGTTTTTTACGCCGCTTAATACATTGTTATCCTTTCTTAATGAAGTCGTGTTGCTGGTGAAGTTTACTGTTACTACTGCTTCCTTGCTTACCAATAGCTGAACTGCGTTTATACATGCATTTTTTATAAGTTCTTTCAAAGGGCAGGCAGGAGTAGTTAGCACCACTGTGAAAGAAACATCGTTGCCATCAATTTGTATATTCTTTACCATATTCAGTGTAACAAGGTCCTTGCCGAGATCAGGCTCTTGCACGTTACTCAACGCATCCAAAATATCTTTTTCCGTCATCGTTCAATTTTTTGTTAAAAAGAATTTGTATCTGCAAATTTAAACATTGATACCCTTACTTTGTTTAAATAAAATCCGCACCCGGGATAATAAAATTGCTACTTTTAAATACGTGACTAACTAAATAAATTTGAAAATTATAAACCTGATGAGGGTTGGCTATGAAAAAAATTATACAATACCTTTTTATATTTTCATTTTTACTTCCCACTGCAGCCAAAGCCCAGTTTGAAACTTATAAAGATTCGGTTGTTCAATTGTATGGAGTAGTAATGTCTGCTGATAGCCTGATGGCTTTGCCTTCGGTAAGTGTTGTAGTGAAGGGACAAAACCGTGGCACAGTAACCAATGAACAAGGTGTTTTTTCCATTGTAGTTTTGAAAGGCGATGAGGTAGAGTTTACCAGTGTGGGATATAAGCCAAAGGATGTAGTTATACCTAAAACCCTCGATGGCAATCAGCAAAGCATGATACAGCTAATGGTGGAAGATACCGTGTATTTGCCCGCAACTATTATTAAGAAACGGCCCTCCCGTGAAGAGTTTGAGCGTGATTTCGTAACCACGAAAGTACCGGATGATGAGCAGGAAATTGCCCGTCAAAATCTTTCTGAAAGTAACAGACGGGCTCTAATGGCTGTGTATCCGAAAGATGGTCGTGAGGCTTCTAATTATTATTTAAAACAAAATGCGCAGAAATATTATTCTGCCGGACAGTTGCCACCACAAAATATATTTAATCCCATGGCCTGGGCAGAGTTTATTAAGGCATGGAAGAGAGGGGATTATAAGAAAAAATAAGAGGCTTCCTTATTTAATCATTCCTGCATTCTTCATTCCGCGCTATCTTTTATCATTAAACCTTAGTATTCAGAAAGTTTTCCGTAAAATAGTTTTTACTTATATACCTGTTGCGTGACTTACATTTTAGTATCGGCTATTTCTACCGGACACCTATAAAACCTCAAAGTGCCCAAAAGGGCACCTTGAACTCTAATTGAAAAACCACCGCTATATTCTTTACGCTTTTGAGAGCGTTTTAATTTTCTACTTAAACTTTATTTTTTTCATTTATTTTGAAAATTCAGGGCTTCAAATTGTTACCCTCTTGATTAATTAATTTCTAATACAAAAATGCAATTTGTATTTAATTAAACCCACCGTTAAAACACCCTTTATTTCCATTTTTTTGACGGAATTTATTTTGGATATTGTTTTCTGATGAAACTAATATCCATTGTTGAAAGCTTCTTATTTTCCGGGGTACCAAATCCGTCGGTTGTAAATTCCTTTGGAAAAAAATACATCATAATACTGGTAACATCCAGTTCGGTGAACTGCGTAATATTTTTACTGTATTTCTGAAAAAGGTTGCTATCAACTTCGGCTTTGCTCCAATTATTAGGAGGGCCGCCGAAGTAATTATAAACAGCAGCCTTATTCCATTTAATTCCTCCTGACGGGCTTTGATGCTCGTGAATACAACCTAATGCGTGGCCAAATTCATGCACCACTACCCGCTCCCATTCTTCATCTTCAGTATCATCCCGCAACCAGCCAAAATTCATTGTAGGTTCATTAGCCGGCACAAGTTTACAGTCGGTGCCAACTGTGCTCCAGGAGCCACTGTCAGCAATAAACGAAATGCGTATCATGGCGTCTTTTCCACTTACAAACTTTAATTTAATGTTTGCATTCGCATGCTTCTTTAAGGTCCAGTAGCGGGCGTACTTTTTGGTTTTCTTTTTTTGTAAATCGCTGCCGTCAAGGAATGCAACTGTTATCGTTTGGCCTCTCTGCCATTTATTATCGGTTAAAATCGCCATCCGCGAAAGCACAATATGCTCGCCGGTGCTAAATTGCTGATGAGGATTGGCAATAAAACTTCTCATTACGGAGTGTTCGGCTGTACCGGTTGCCGCAGGATTGTTTGCAGGATTAGCTTTAATAGCTTCATACATCTGGCGATGCAGGTTCAATGTTGAAATGGGACGATCAACACAAACATGCAATTCAACTTTTTTTGGTGATGTTGTTTTCTTTGGAGCTGCTGTTTTCTTTTTCATTTTGATATTTTTATGTCAGGTAAATTTTTTATCAAGTGCTTTGTAAAAGAAAGAAAATCTGTTTTTCGTTGCGGGAAGTAAGTTATTGTGGTAGAAATAAAAGTTGGTGACAATTACACAAATTTCTAAAAGATTTTCAATTATAATAAGAGTGAAACGAACATATTTAGCAGGGTGCTTAAATCCGGCTAGGGTTGAAAACACTCGTTTAACTTCTGGTAATTGCTGTTTTTGCCCTCAGCATGGAATTGCATAAATTATGGAGATAAGACCACAAGAGTTATTCTTTCACATAAACTGTTTTAATATTTACAAATTCTAACATTCCTTCTTTAGATAACTCTCTGCCATATCCTGAATATTTAGTTCCTCCAAAGGGCAAACGGGGATCAGATTTTACCAGGTCATTTATAAAAAATGATCCGTCGGCAATTTTGGCAACCTGCTTACGGGCTCGTTCTATATTAGTGGTAAATAGAGTTGAGCCCAAACCAAATTTTGTTTTACTTGCAATCCCGAAAGCTTCTTTTTCATTTTTCGCCCGAATTATTGGCGCTACGGGCCCAAAAGTTTCCTCTTCAAATACAAGCATATCAACCGTAATATTCACCATCACTGTTGGCTCAAACCAAGCATCTTTGAAATTTCCGCCGGCAAGTATTTTGGCTCCCTTTTGCACTGATTTTTGTACCTGTTCATTCAGCTTCTCAGCAAGGTCTTTTCTTGCAAGCGTGCCGATTTGTGTATCCTCTTCCAAGGGAGAGCCGGACTTTAAATCTTTTACTCCGGCGGTAAATTTTGAAACAAATTCATCATACACTTTATCAACCACAATGAAGCGCTTTGCAGCAATACAACTTTGCCCATCGTTTTGCATACGTGCCTGTATCCCGGTTTTAACCGCTCTGTCAATATCTGCATCTTCTAATACAATAAAAGCATTACTCCCTCCAAGTTCAAGCACACTTTTCTTTATGTATTTACCGGCGAGTGAAGCCACTGATCTACCTGCCTTTTCGCTGCCTGTGAGAGTGACTGCACGCACTACATCGTTCGCAATTATCGTTTCAATTTCATCATGATGTATAAAAAGATTTTGAAATGAACCTTCAAGAAAACCAGCTTCCTTGAAAATATCCTCGATATGCTTTGCGCAGCCAAACACATTGGAAGCGTGTTTTAGCAGAGCCACATTACCTGCCATAAGATTTGGAGCAGCAAAACGAAACACCTGCCAGAAAGGAAAGTTCCATGGCATAATTGCTAGAATACAACCTAATGGATCGTAGCTGATAAAACTTTCGTGGGCATCAGTCTTTATTATTTCATCTGCTAAAAACTCTTCTGCATTTTCTGCATAAAATTCACAAGCCCAGGCACACTTTTCTATTTCTGCTCTTGCTTCGCATATTGGTTTCCCCATTTCAAGGGAAATTGTCGTGGCATATTTTTCAACATTTCTATTTAGCAAACCGGCTGCCTTACGCATCATTTTTGATCGTTTGGAAATGGAAATATCTCTTCCATATTTAAAAGCCTGCGATGCTTTTTCAAGTGTCTTTTCAACCTCTTTTTTTGATTGACCGGCAAATGATTGTAAAACTTCACCATTATAAGGATTTATGCTTTTGAATTCCATGTCTATTAATTTAATGTTGAAAAAAGTGAGTAATAACCAACTCAAACAATTTAACACAAATCATTTACCAATTGTTAGAAGCCGATTCTAAAATTTGGCTTTTGAGAAGTTACCTTATATCTCCAGGAACAAAAAAACCCCATTATTTCTAATGAGGTTTATTTTCAATATTATTATAAAGGACTTCTTTAATCTTCGACCTTCACTTTGCCTTTTTGTTTTGCGATTACTTCTTCTGCAATGTTATTAGGTGCAGGAGAGTAATGGCTGAATTCCATGGTTGAAGTTGCACGACCACTTGACAAAGAACGTAATTGAGTTACATAACCAAACATTTCACTCAAAGGCACTTTGGCTTTTATCACTTGTACTCCGTGTTTGCTATCCATTCCCTCCAGCATGCCACGACGACGGTTAAGGTCGCCTGTTACATCACCCATGTATTGGTCGGGTGTAAGAACCTCAATTTTCATTATCGGCTCAAGTAATACCGGCTTAGCTTTTCTGCCTGATTCACGATATCCCTGCTTGGCACAAAGTTCAAAAGACATTGCATCAGAGTCAACTGCGTGGAATGAACCATCAAATACCTTTACTCTCATGCTTTCCATCGGGTAACCCGCAAGAACACCTGTTGTCATAGCTGATTCAAATCCTTTCTGAATAGCAGGAACAAATTCTTTAGGAATTGATCCGCCAAACAAACCATTTACGAATTGGAAATTTCCTTTCCCTTCTTTCAAAAACTCTTCGTCAGCAGGCCCGATTTCATAAACAATGTCAGCGAATTTACCGCGGCCACCGGTTTGTTTCTTTAGAGTTTCCCGATGCTCAATGGTCTGTTGAAACGCTTCTTTATAAGCAACCTGGGGTGCGCCCTGGTTTATCTCAACTTTAAATTCTCTCCTCATCCTATCCACAATAATTTCAAGATGCAATTCACCCATTCCACTTAAGATAGTTTGACCAGTCTCTTCATCTGTCTTCACTCTTAATGTAGGATCTTCTTCAACTAACTTGGCTATTGCCATTCCCATTTTATCAACGTCTGCTTGGGTCTTGGGCTCAACCGCCACAGAAATAACGGGTTCGGGAAAAGTCATTGCTTCCAATACTATTGGGTGGTCTTCATTACAAAGTGTATCCCCCGTCTTTATATCCTTAAAACCCACCGCTGCACCAATATCACCGGCTTCAATAAAATCAACCGGATTTTGTTTATTAGCATGCATCTGCATTATTCTTGAGATTCTTTCTTTTTTCCCCGTACGTGTATTCAACACATAAGAACCAGAATCAAGGTGTCCTGAATATGCGCGAAAGAATGCGAGACGACCAACAAAAGGATCAGTCATAATTTTGAATGCCAAAGCCGCAAACGGTGCTTTAGGGTCCGGCTTGCGCTCAATCTCTTCACCGTTATCAGGATCAATACCTTTAACCGCTTCAAGATCCATGGGTCCGGGCAAATACCTGATAATAGCATCTAAGGCGGTTTGTACGCCTTTATTTTTAAAAGAGGAGCCACACATCATAGGGATTATCGAAATATCAATGGTCGCCTTTCTCATGGCTGCATGTATTTCGTCTTCACTAATTGTATTAGGATCATCAAAAAATTTCTCTAATAAATGTTCATCATAATCTGCAACTGCTTCTATAAGATGCTGTCTCCATTCGTTTACCTCTTCTATCATATCTTCCGGTATAGGCACTTCTTTGTAGGTCATACCCAACGTGGCATCATCCCAAACCATACCTTTCATGGTAACCAAATCAACAACTCCTTTAAAATTTTCTTCAGCACCTATTGGCAACTGTAAAGGCACCGCCTTAGCTCCAAGCATTTCTTTTACCTGCTTAACAACGTTTAAAAAATCAGCGCCGGCTCTGTCCATTTTATTTACAAAGCCAATACGCGGAACTTTATATTTATTAGCCTGCCTCCAAACAGTTTCACTTTGTGGCTCAACACCACTTACCGCGTCAAATAATGCTAAAAGGCCATCAAGAACGCGGAGAGAACGTTCCACCTCCACCGTAAAATCCACGTGGCCCGGTGTATCAATAATATTGAACTTGTACAATTTTGTATCAGGAGTTTTTGCACCCTGTATGGTCGGAAAATTCCAAAAGCATGTAGTAGCGGCTGAAGTAATAGTAATACCTCTTTCCTGCTCCTGTGCCATCCAGTCCATAGTCGCGGCTCCATCATGTACTTCACCTATTTTATGGTTAACACCTGTATAGTACAGAATGCGCTCTGTAGTAGTGGTTTTGCCCGCATCAATGTGAGCTGCAATACCAAAGTTTCTTTGAAATCTTAAGTCGGCCATAGCCTGTTTTTTATTTTGTTGTTATCGAATTCTGTTAATTACTTTTTGGAGGCGCAAAGTTACAAATAATCCACTTATTAATTAAAATGACGGCGATATATTTAACAAGGGTCGCACAAAAAAACCTTCCTGAATCAGAAAGGTTTGAAAATATATTCATGAAAGGTTTTATATCCTGAAATGAGCAAATGCTTTATTAGCATCAGCCATACGGTGCGTATCTTCTTTCTTCTTATACGCGGCACCTTCACCTTTGCTTGCGGCAACTATTTCGTTTGCAAGTTTTTCGGACATGCTGCGGCCATTTCTATCGCGGCTATATTTAATAAGCCATTTTATACTCAATGAAGTCTTCCTGTCTGCTCGTACCTCGGCCGGTATTTGAAAAGTAGCGCCCCCAATTCTACGACTCTTAACCTCTACCCCAGGTGTTACGTTTGCAAGTGCTTTTTTCCAAACTTCATAACCGTCTTCGCCGGAAATTTTAGTAACTTTTTCAAGCGCATCGTAAAATATATTATATGCCCCGCTTTTCTTTCCTTCCCACATTAAGTTATTTACAAAACGGGTAACCAGTTTGTCCTGAAATTTAGGATCTGGAGCAAGTGGAAGTTTTTTGGCTTGTGCTTTACGCATTTACATTATTTGTTTGTTCTGTTATTAAATTTCTTATTATTTTTTTGCCTTCTCTCTCTTTGTTCCATATTTGGAACGACTTTGCTTGCGATCTTTTACTCCAGCAGTATCAAGGCTTCCTCTTACGATGTGATAACGCACACCAGGAAGATCTTTCACCCTTCCGCCACGAATAAGTACAATAGAGTGCTCCTGCAAATTATGGCCTTCACCAGGTATATAGGCAATTACTTCAATTTTATTGGTAAGCCTCACTTTTGCCACTTTACGTAGTGCGGAATTAGGCTTTTTAGGGGTAGTTGTATATACTCTTGTACATACGCCACGCCTTTGCGGACAACTATCAAGTGCTCTTGACTTGCTTTTTGCTTTTATAATTGTTCTTCCTTTTCTTACTAATTGCTGAATTGTAGGCATTATCTTTTACCCTTATTTTTTTGGACGGCAAAGGTAAGCGTCGCTTTGTGAAATACCAAAATTATTTAAGCGTTACAACAGTGAATGTATTGCTTGTTGCATAAAATATTACACTTTCAATAACCAGTTATACTTATCTTCAATCCTGCCCTCCTTTATGGCACTCATCTTTTCTTTTAATTCCGGGCTAATTTGCCATTTCTCCGTATCGAAATACATCACAAAATCCCGATACCTGAGTTCTTTAATCATGGAGATAGTTGCTGCGGTACCGGTACCAAATACCTCAAGCAGCTCACCCGTCTTATAAGCTTCAACAACTTCATCAATACTCAACTTCCGTTCTTCAACCATGAAACCCATATCCTGCAATAGCTGAATCACACTATCTCTTGTTACACCGGCTAAAATAGTTCCTGAGTTTAAGTCAGGGGTTATCGCTTTATTGCCAATAATAAAAAAAACATTCATAACACCACACTCCTGAACGTATTTGTGTTCCAGGGCATCTGTCCATAATACCTGGTCATACCCGTTTCTTTTAGCTTCAGCAGTAGGGTGCATTGCCGCACCATAGTTACCCGCGTTTTTTGCAAATCCAACGCCTCCTTCAACAGCCCGCACATACTTTTCTTCCACATATATCCTCATAGGTGCGCTGTAATAAGGCCCGGTAGGACTCAATATAATCATGAATTTATAGTTGCTTGCGGGCCTTACTCCTATCATTTCATCGGCACTAAACATGAAAGGCCTGATGTATAATGAATGATGTTCTTTACCAGGAATCCAATTCTGATCAAGGTTTACCAATTGCCTCATTCCCTCGATAAATATTTCTTCGGGAACCACTGGCATTTCCATCCGCTCAGCGGACAAGTTAAAACGCTTAAAATTCTCATAAGGCCTGAATATCTGCGCTTCGCCATCCTGATTTTTAAAAGCTTTTATTCCTTCGAAAATAGCCTGCCCATAATGTAAAGCCGCTAATGAAGGTGAAAGCAAAAGAGGTTGGTAGGGCTTTATTTCCACTGTTTGCCATTCCCCATCTGTATAATCAACCTCCAGCATATGGTCGGTAAAATATTTGCCGAAAGGGATGTTATCCAGTGACAATAAATTCAGTTTGCTTCTTTCTACACGAGTAATATTAAAATCTTCAGCTGCCGTCATATCATTAAATTTGCAGCAAAGAAACGAAAAAAAGAAAGGCAAATATTAAGCATGGGCATAGATAACATACAATTATCAGCATTTCTTCAACAGGCATTATTCAAAAATAATTTGGTTGGTAAGGTGTTGAAATCAACAAGCAATCCTGTTAGTAACGTGAAGGTTCCGATTGATTTCCTGGGAGGCAATTCAAAAAATATCATTTTTATTGTAAATAATATTGAAAATAAATTTTTAAGCGACAATCAACTCACCTTCACATTGGGGCTCATTAGGGCTTGCAATATTTCGCTGGATGACATTGCCGTAGTCAATTTTGCTCATCATACGCCTCTCAGTTATATTAGTCTGAAAAACGAGTTATCCTGCGGCAAAGTTTTGGGCTTTGGTATTACGCCAGCGGATCTTGATCTTCCGTTTGCAATACCTTTTTTCCAGATGCAAATGTTCCAGGAAACTGGTTATTTGTTCTGCCCCTCGCTGGATGAATTGCAGAAAGACACAAATGCTAAAAAGCAGTTATGGTCCAATCTTCAAAAAATTTTTAAGATCGATAAACAAAGATGATCAACCTAATTTTCGCGACAAATAATTTAAATAAAGTAAGAGAAGTGAGGAGCCTTTTAAATGAACAATTTAAAATAGAAATGCTCTCAGAAGCCGGTATAAATATTGAAATTCCTGAACCTTATGAAACAATAGAAGAAAATGCAATAGAAAAAGCTGTAGTTATAAATAGAATGACGGGGAAAAATTGTTTTGCGGAAGATACAGGACTAGAGGTAATGGCTTTAAATGGAGAACCAGGAGTAAAAAGTGCAAGGTACGCAGGCGAGGAAAGGTCATCTGAAAAAAATATTGACAAGCTGTTATTTGAATTAAAAGGCAAAAAAGATCGCAGTGCAATGTTCAAAACAATTGTCTGCCTTATTATGAATGGGCATCGATTTCTTTTTGAGGGCACAATCAAAGGCACTATTATTGCAGAGAGACGTGGCGACACAGGATTCGGTTACGATCCTGTGTTTATTCCAGAGGGTTCTATCAAAACTTTTGCGGAAATGACTCTTCCAGAAAAAAATATGTTTAGCCACAGAAAAATGGCAATTAAAAAACTGGTGGAGTATTTTGAGAAATCTGATTAGCCAAATCCAATCCATGATTAAAACATTTTGAATAATTTGAGCGATGCAAGCAACCATACACCTTCCGAACCCGACTTAATACAAGCATGTATTGCGGGGAACAGGCAAATGCAGGAGATATTATATAATAAATATTCTTCGAAAATGTATGGCGTTTGTCTTCGATACTGTGGAAATACAGAAGATGCAAACGATCTTTTACAGGAGGGATTTATTAAAATTTTCAAGAATCTTGGTAAGTTTCGGGGAGATGGATCTTTTGAAGGTTGGATACGCCGGATTTTTGTAAACACTTCTATTGAGCATTTCCGCAAAAAGGTAAAGCTGTACAATGTATCTGAAGTGCAGGAAAATACCATAGAAGACACTGATTTAAATGTACTTGATTCGCTTGCCGAAAAAGATATAATTGCATTGATAAATGAATTATCGCCAGGATACAAAACAGTCTTTAATATGCATGTAATAGAAGGCTATTCGCATAAAGAGATTGCTGAACTTCTTGGTATCACAGAGGGAACGAGTAAATCGCAGTTAGCAAGAGCGAAAGGGGTTTTAAAAAAATCTCTTGAGAACAGGAGTAATAAAAAAAGTAACGATACTATTAATTTGTAGAGGGCTATGCAGAATTTTAAAGATAGGTTGTTTAATTATGAAGCGAATCCGCCGGAAAGTATTTGGGATAGCATCGCATCTGAACTCGATTCCGGGGATCAGAAGGTAATGCAGATGCCGGGACTGCGCAAAAGGTCCAGGTTTTTATTTTATAGCTTAACCGCCGCCGCATCGCTTATTATTATCTTTTTAAGTTCATTATTTTTTGAAAAAACCGCTAAGAAAAGCGCAGATCAAGCCACTACCTTGGTAAACAAAAATTATGACAACCGTTCCACAGTTGTCAGGGCTAAAGATTCATTGAATAATATAACCCTGGAAGGTATTATCAAGTCTTCCAAAAATAAATCTGCATTAGCTCAGACACAGATCGGTAAGCAAAAGAAGTATATTACAATAGCAGGTCCCGGAGGGCAGCCAGTAAAAATCTCGTCAAAGGTGGCTACTCTGATTGTTTCTGCCGATAATGATTACCCGCCAAAGGCTATATGGGATAAAAGAATAAATAAGTGGAAACAAATAATGCTAAGCAGTACTTTGTCTCCTACTGCTACCAATTTGCTTGATATAGCAGAGCTATCTTCCATGCGCGGTGATAATTAATTGCTAACTCTTTGCAAATCGCTACCTCCTTCAATTAAAAGGCTTATCTTCGCAGTTAATTATCTTAATAAACAACAAAACAATGGACAACAAAACAACAGGAACCGTTAAATTTTTCAACAGCGAAAAAGGATTCGGTTTTATCAAACACGATGATTCCGCAAAGGAAACATTTGTACATGCAAGCGGCTTAATTGATGAAATTAAAGAGAATGACAAAGTAGAATTTGACTTGCAGAATGGACAGAAAGGCATGAATGCCGTTAATGTGAAATTAATCGGCTAAAATCGATATTTCCAACACCATTACAGGGTGGCCTAATGGTCACCTTTTTTTATGAGCTAAACTAACTCATTTTCATAAGCGAGGAATTAGCTTTGGTACCGTCAGCTGATATTTCCTGTAAGATTCTCCGAACTCAACAAGAAGCTTTCGCTCTTCGTATTTGATCCCTATCAACACATATACAGTTATTATCAGAACGGCAATCAAATTATTTATGTAAGGAAAAATAAAGAAAACGCCCCAAAGAAACAACAGCGTTCCTGTGTATAAAGGATGCCGCATGTATCTATGTATCCCATCAACTTTAAGCTCTGTAGCCTGCTTTTCCTGGTAAAGTGATCTTACGCCACTCAATAAATTAAAGTATTTATAAATAGTCACAAGCATAATGGCTATCCCTGGAATCACCAGTACAAAACTTGAAAGGTATGTTATGACGATTGAATGAAAGAGTAGAATGCTTTGTAAAGAGAACTGGTAATAAAGCAACAGCAGCAAGGTAACCGTTGCAAAAATTGAGTAACCTAATCTGTAATACCGAAAATATTTTCCCATTTTCTTTTCAAAAAATAATTTAGCAGAATTCGTAGCGAGTACAGTATGAATAATGCAGTAAAAAATCCATAAAAATGCGAGTATGCTATGCTGAATAATCAAAAGATATTTTTTGAAAAGATAATAATTATTTATTCAGGCCCTTACATTTCTACAGTTAAAATCGGGGAAGTTAAATGTTTTTAAAGGATCAACATTATTAATGCCGCAGCCTATATTTGCAACTTAAATTTTAAAAAAATATAATGAATAAAATCACTTTTGCAATAGCGGTTTTCTCCACCATAAGCACTGTTTCATTTGCCCAGTTAAACGGAAAAATTAATCCAACTGCCGGGCAGAAATTTATTGTTGAAAACAAATTAAATACCACAAGCTCTACCGAAATGATGGGCCAAACGATGGAAACAAATGCAGATATTACATCAACTTATAAGATAGAAGTAAAAAGCATACAAAATAATAACATCAATTTCATTAACACATTCACCGGCATGAAAATGAACATGAAAGTGATGGATAAAGAAGTAAGTTTTGATTCTGACAAGCCCGAAGATATGGATGGTGAGATTGGTAAAAATTTTAAAGACATTTTAAACCAGCCTAAAGATGTGGTAATGGACAAAAGCGGTAATGTAATAATAGCAAACAACACAGATTCTGCCAGCGCAGGCACAGCTGATAATCCGGCTATAGCTGCCATGAAGCAGATGGGCGGCGACCCCGCAGAGCAGGGCTATGGAGCTACCATGACTTTCGAGGCAATTCCATCAAATGTAAAAGTTGGCAGTACCTGGACTGATTCTTCAACAACTGGTGGCATTACTAAAGTTACTCACTACAAAGTGAAGGAAATAAATGGCAATGAGGGGAAACTTACACTAAATGGAACTATTGCAGGCGAAGTAAAAACCGAAATGCAGGGAATGGAAATCCAGACCAAAACAACCGGCGATTTTACTGGTGAAGAAATTGTTGATCTAAAAACCGGCATTATCAAACAAAACAATACTTCTACTGACGCAAAAGGTACAATAGGCGTCATGGGCCAGGAATTTCCAACGTCTTCAAAGATTACTTCGGTTACCACCGTTAAAGCACTATAGGTTTATCTTACATTGATACCGCAGCCTGCGAAGCTGCGGTAATTTCATTATTACTTTTCTGTAAATACAACACAATTGATACGTTATTCTTATCAACGCCATCAGGCATTTCGATACTGTAAGAATTTGCTCCTTCTTTCACATTGCCAAGAGTTTGAAAATTTCTTACGACGTTCGTGCCGCTAAGTGTAACACCGCCGTTTTCGCCGGCTTTTATTGCAGTCATCGTTTTCTTTTCTACAATGGCAATATTCAACGAAGCATTACCAGTATTGCCTGTAAGTGTATAATTAATGATAGCTTTCCCATTTTCCAGTTTTGCAGATTCAATGGAAACGTCTGATGCATGATCCTGTGACCAAACTTTTTTGAGTGTGTTGTCAATTTTTCTTGCATCACTTCCCACCATTTCACTTTGACCATTTATAACCAACTGAGGAGTATAGACACCCGCATTGAGTGCAGATGCATAGTCGTATTGTCTTTTAGTAAAATCTTTCGAACTATAGGGATCTTTCCAACCGAGGCGGTTCCAATAATCAACATGAAATGAAAGCGCAATCACATTATCTTTTGTGCTGTACTTTTCGAGTAACCTGTCTGCTGCAGGGCAACTGGAGCAGCCCTGCGATGTAAATAATTCCAACACTGCTACGCTCTTACTAACCGGCATATAAGTTTTTGTTTGCAAATTATTATCTTCTTTACTTTTTACGCTTGAAGAAGAAGTGCAAAACCATAATGTAAAAAGAGGTACAGGAAGAAGAAGTAAATATCGAAACTTTTTCATAAATATTTTTTGTTTAAAATACGAGGTGCCATTTCAAAGAGATGCAGGCTGATGTTTATTTTAACTATTATTGGCAAAAATAATTTACTCTTAAAATTACAAGATTATTCTGCTGCGTTTGTTAGATAAATTCAAAGCTCCTTATCCGTAACATTCATTTAACATTGCCATATTTTTGCCGGGTGAAAAAATATTTGCAATACCTGGTATATTTTCTCTTTTGGCTTTTCTACTTTGTTGTTACAAGGATTTTTTTCTTAGTGTATCATCATCCTCTTACCAGCGGCCTTACGGGCGGCGAGATCTTTAATTCATTTATATACGGTGCAAGAATGGATGCTTCATTTACTTCTTACATCTGTATATTTCCCTTCTTCCTTTTATTTGTCCAATCTCTTTTTGGCAAGTTAAAAATTAAAATACTTACAAGGATTTATACACTTACAGTAATTATTATCCTTTCATTCATAACCACGGCAGACCTTGAATTATACACTGCGTGGGGCTACAGGATGGATGCAACACCCCTCCAGTATTTAAAGTCGCCGGAAGAAATGGGTGGCACTATATCGTCTGCTCCGTTATTTTCCCTTTTTATAATATTTGCGCTGCTTACCGCATTTTTTATTTGGCTTTATAAAATATTCGTTGACGGCTTTTTTGCGCAGGCAAAACCGAAACAGAATATTTTTTTGAGTATAAGCATCGCTCTTTTTCTGTTTGTCTTTCTGTTTGTGCCCATTCGGGGCGGCTTTCAAAAAATTCCGATAAACCAAAGCGATGCATATTTTTCACCAAATTTGTTTGCAGATCACGCGGCCATCAATTTACCATGGAACGTGGTGCATTCTATATTAAACCGGAATAGCCAGCAAAATCCTTTCAATTATTTTTCACCGGAAAAATCACAATTGCTTGTTGATAGTTTGTACAATACAGGCCCGCTTAGAATACCTTCTATTTTATCGGTAAAGAAACCAAACATTATTTTCATCATTCTTGAAAGCTATACAGCTAAACTTGTTGGTTGCCTCGGCGGAGAACCGGGTGCAACACCGAATATTGATAAGATTGCTTCGGAAGGATTGCTGTTTACCAATATTTATGCGGCCGGCGACAGAAGTGAAAAGGGACAGGTTGCCGTGTTAAGCGGATACCCTAACCAGGCAATAACCTCGATAATAAAAACCCCAACAAAGACACAGCATTTACCCGCAATAAATAAATCGCTCGAAAAAGAAGACTATCATACGAGCTATACTTACGGCGGTGAACTCGAGTTCGCCAATATAAAATCCTATCTTTTGAATGTGGGATTTAAAACATTGGTAAGTAAATATTCTTTTGATCCTTCCGAAAGAAATACTTCATGGGGTGTTCACGACCACATTGTGCTTAACAGATTTTTTGAAGATATCAACAAAGAGCAGAAACCGTTTTTCGCAACCGTTTTTACCCTGAGCAGCCACGAACCTTATGACGTGCCGATGGCGCCACGCTTCAAAGGAAAAGATGAAACGACACTTTTTAAAAACTCCATCGCATATACTGATAGCTGCATTGGCGATTTTATATCCAACCTGAAAAAAGATACGCTATGGAAAAATACTTTGGTAGTATTAGTGGCGGACCATGGGCATCCTTTGCCAGGCCATGATCCTAATGACAGGCCATCAAAATTTCATATTCCTTTAATTTTTTCCGGCGGCGCTTTAACGCTGAAGGGAAAAGTAAAAACCATAGGTTCCCAAACTGACATTGCTACAACCGTATTGCATCAGCTCGGCATCTCTGCAAGTGACTTTAAATGGGGAAAAGACCTGCTTGATTCTTCCGCCAGGTCATTTGCCTTTTATACATTCAATAATGGCTTTGGGTTTGTAAATCCGTCCGGCGCCGTAACAGTAGATAATGTGTCACAGAAAATAATTTACAGAGATTCTCATGTTGATTCGTCCGCAATTAATTTTGGCAAAGCGTATATGCAAATTTCTTATGAAGATTTTCTACGCAGGTAACCGATCATTGCTTTGAAGCCTGAAATAAAAAATGACAAGTAATAAACACACAGCTGCTACAAAAAGCCAAAGCATTTTGTACCCTAAATGCTCAGCAACCTGGGCTCCTGCAAATGGCCCCAGCGTTTGCGCTAAAGCCCACGCTACACTGTACAGGGCCGCATATTGCCCGCGGTTGTACTGCATAGTCCTGCTTATCCAATAGGCATTCATAAAAGGCATAGCGAGTATCTCACCAAAGGTCAGGAAGATCATGGCGATAACAGCAATAAGGCCTTTATTTGCAGAGGGTATAGTAAGCACTAAAAATGCGATGCACACAAGCAAAACACCGCTTGCTATAAATTGCAATGATGGCCTCTTACCTTCAAGGCCGAAAATAATAAGCATTTCAAATAAGGTTATGATCAGGCCATTAAGCGCCATTATCATCCCGATAAATAAGACACTCAAATGAAATTTTTCTTTAAAAAAAACCGGAACGGTAGTAAACAACTGGAAAAAACAAATGGCAAATAAAAATACCAGCACAACAAAATAAAGGTAAGCGCCATCTTTATAAACAGAATTTGCGGGTAAGACTTTGTAGCCCCGTTCTTTTTTTTCAGTTTCTTTATTGCGTTTGGGCGACAACGTTAGGTAAAGCAAAAATGCGGCAGCAAGATTGGTAATACCATCTACCCAAAACAAAAGATTATAATTGAAGCTTGCTAAAATACCTCCCAAAGCGCCACCCACAGCCCATCCTAAGTTAATCGCCAGCCTGTTTAGTGAATAAGACCTTGTACGATTTTGCTCTTTGCTGTAGTGTGCTATGGCAACCGTGTTAGCCGGCCTGAAAGATTCGTTCATTGCAGCAAGCACAAAGGTCGTAATGCAAATTGCCGTATAAGAATGCATTTGTCCTAATACAATAAACATAGTACCGCCACCAATAAGGGCTGCTATTTGCACATAATAATATCCTACAACATCTACAAGTTTGCCGCCTAACAAGGCACCGGCAATAGCGCCAAGCCCAAACACACTCATTACAAAGCCGGCTTTGCCGATTGACACGCCATAATGTTGTGTAAGATATATAGTCATAAAAGGCACAACCATAGTGCCGCTGCGGTTTACGAGCATTACAAGTGAAAGCCACCAGGTGCCGGGTGAAAGTCCCTCGTAAGCTTTTTTGTAAAGAGAAAAAGTATTGCTGATCATTGCGAAGCAAATATAAACGGCAGCACAATATGTTTCCGATCAGGCTTTCATCAATATCCAAAAAAACGATGGGTTTAACGGAAAAATTTAATGAAGAAGGAATATCAAATCGCAGCGCAAGTCTTAATTTATTTTATGGCCTTTGCAATTACCTGCGCAAGAAGGTCACTCCATTTTTTATATTGTACGCCAGAAGGATGTAAGCCATCCCCGGCAACTAAAGACAGATCATTTTTTGCTTCACGGGAAATTGGTGTAACGTCAACATAAGCAATGCCCCCATTGAATGTAATGGCTTTATTTGCTTCATTAAAGGAATCAATTTCCCTGGCGATCTTTGCTGTATCTGCACCGCGGGCAAAAGGAGTAGGGCTGTAATCAGGAATAGAAATTACAAAGACGTGTTCTTTTTTATTACCTGCATACTTTTCAGCTCTGTGTAACAATTCAGTAAACTCTGTTTTATATTCATCCAAAGACCTTCCCTGGTATTGGTTATTTACTCCGATAAGCAGGGTAACTATGTCGTAATTATTTTTAGGAGGAACAGTTTTCAAAGCATTCAAAAGATTGCCTGTTGTCCAGCCGGTAACAGCGATAATACCGGGATCAGCAACATTGATATTTTGTTGCCTTAAAAGCTGGACCGTTTGCACCGGGAATCTTTGAGACGCATCCACAGACTGCCCTATGGTGTAAGAATCTCCAAGAGCGAGATAAGTTTTATAATTTGTTGTATCCACCGGCTGAGCAGAAGGAGGGGTTATGTAACTATTATCATTTTTTTTTGCACACGATATTAGCAATAAAAAGACAGATGAAAGAAAGAGTATATTTTTCATGTTGATAATATCATTGTACGGTAGAATTTACGTAAAAAAGAAGAACAAAGATGAATGGATCACTCTCCCACCAAAAACATCTTATTGCAAAACTTGTTTTTGAAGATTAGCAGAATAGTATTTACATATAAATAAAGGCCAGGTAATTTCAACTACCTGGCCTTTATTTATTTTGATTGAAATTTAGTAACCAGGATTTTGCTTCAGCACACCTGCACCTGCATTTACTTCTCTTAATGGAATAGGAAATACCAATTCATTTGCATCGAAAGCAAATCCATCTGTAGATTGCATCAATCGCTTTGCATCCTGTATACGCTGCCCTTCATCCGCTAGCTCGAGCCTTCTCTGATACAAGATATTTGCAAGTGTAGCTGGTACAGGCGAAAGGCCTGCTCTTTGTGTGATCTTATTAAGATCCTGCGCAGGCGTTGCTCCTACCGAAGTGCCTAATCTAAAATTGCTTTCTGCACGTGTTAAGTACATCTCAGCAAGACGTATAATTGGAAGATACCTGTATTGAAGCTGCCACTTTCCAGATCTATAAAAGCCATTACCAACATAGAAAAGAGCCAGTCTTTCGTCACCAAGATTATATAGATCAATATGCTTTTGCTTAATTCTTACATCTCCACTTCTTGCGCCATATGCCTTAATAGAGAAGAAAAGCCACAGGTCGTTAGTTCCGTCTTGCGCGGTTACTGGCAACACAAAAATATCTTCGCTTGAGGGCGCCATATTGTTAAAAGCCCCGGCATAGTTTGATTCAAGTGAGGCCCCGGAATTAGCAATTACAAGGTTGGCTTCATCTCTTGCTCCTGCATAATTCGCCATTTGCAAGTACACTCTTGATAAAACTGCTGAAACAGAAAATTCACTTCCAAGTACTCCTACTTCACCCTGGATAAGTGGCTTTGCAGCAATTAGGTCTGCAATTACCTGGTCATAAGTTTCTTTCACTGAGCTGCGGGGAACTTTATTCATATCAGTTACCTCTCCATTAACTGTGGGCGTGGTAACAATTTGAAGGCCCATATTTGTAGCAACATTGCCTGCACTGTAAGGCAGTGCGTATAACTCAGCAAGCTCAAAATATATAAGGCCGCGAATGAATAACGCCTGTCCTTTTACGGCATCGCGATCGGCATCATTTACATTTTCTATATTAGTGATAATATTATTGCAAATATTGATGGCCCGGTATCCCTGCAGGTAAGTATCTCTTACATAACTGTTATTGGTTAATATTGCTTTCTGGTAGATTTCCCTCGGCTGTTGATAAGTTCCAGCCCATGTAATCTCATCATTTGCGCCTAATAACTCAGAATACAGTTGCATGTCGCCGCCTAATAAATATCCCCCGCTTAGAACATCGTATGCGCCGTTGAGCGCGGCCTTTATATTTGCATCAGTTTTAAATACAAAGCTCTCATCTACACTCTGCAGGGGATTTACTTCGAGTTGTTTTGAGCAACCTGTAATTAAAATAATAAAGCCCGTTATTATAATTAAATTTTTCATTGTTTCTTTTTTAATGGATGGTTGAATCAGAAGCCGATATTGAGGCCTGCGGAAATATTTCTTATCTGCGGCGCAGCATAAAAATCGCTGCCCTGGTTACGATTACCTGCACGATAATCCGTATTTACTTCAGGGTCCCAACCGCCGTAATTCGTAAAAGTTAGTAAGTTAACGCCGGTTACATAAACTCTTAAGCTCGTTAATTTTAACCTGCTAATCAGTGAACCAGGAAGATTATAAGCAATTGTTGCATTCTTTAATCTTACATAATCACCATCCTCGATATACCTGCTTGAGGCGCTTATTCCATTCCCGCCGCCTAACCTTAGCTGAGGTACATTAGTAACATCGCCTTTCTTTTGCCACCTTTTCAACTGGTCTTTGGTTTGATTATCAAAAGCGTCGAAGCTGGCACTCATAAAGCCGCCTGCACCGTTCATAATCTGGTTGCCAAATACCCCCTGGAATAATACAGATACCTCAAATCCTTTGTAATTAAAAGTGTTATTAAATCCTCCAATTAACTTCGGATTCGGATTGCCAACTACAAAATTTCCTGCTTCATTGTAATCATTGGTTGTGGACTTACCATCCTCTTTATAATAAAGTCCGTCACCATTTTCAGGATCCACGCCAGCGAATTTTGGTCCGTAAAAAATGCCGATCGATTCACCGACAATTAATGAATTAAGATAACGGCCATCGTTACCTGCTAACAAAGTTTGATCTCCGTCTAGCCTGGTTAATTTATTTTTATTAAAAGCAAGATTCAAGTTAGTTGACCACCTGAAATTTTTAACTATCACATTATCTGTATTCAGCACAATCTCAAGTCCTCTATTCTCCATTGAGCCAATATTCACTGTCTTTGTAGCGTAGCCAGTGTTGCCTGGTACCGGCACGTTGTAAATAAGATCATTCGTTTTGCGGTTGTAAACATCTATCTCGCCGCTTATCCTGTTGCGAAGAAAACCAAAATCTAAACCTATGTCTACCTGGTTTGATTTTTCCCAACGCAAATCGGGATTTGCCAACTGTGTGGGTATTAAGCCGCCGGTGCCGTTATAAGAAGCACCGTCCCAAAGACCACGAGAAGCAAAATCACCGAAGCCATCCGCATTACCGGTAAGCCCCCAACTACCCCGGAGTTTTAAAAAGCTTAAGACATCTGAGTTCGCAAGAAATTTCTCCTGGGATAAAATCCATCCTGCAGAAACGGCAGGAAAAAAACCATATCTCCTGTCATTGCCAAACACCGACGAACCATCTACGCGGCCGCTAACCGACAACAAATATTTATCATCAAATTTATAATTGGCCCTGGCAAAATAAGAGAGAAAGGCAGAATTAGTCTCTGTAGAAGTTCCGCCTTTTATAAGCCCTGCACTTGCTAATCTTTGCAATTGCTGGGTGGGAAATTGTTCACCGAAAACATTGGCATAAGCCGAATTGTAGTTTTGAAAAGACATACCTAAGACGGCATCTATGTCATGCACTTCATTTAATGTCTTTTTAAAATTGAAATAGTTATTGGTATTATACGTTATTGACCTGAACCAATCCGATTCACCGTAGCCATTGGTGCCGGACCCATAGGTAGTAGTCGCGCCATAAAACTGGTCATCATTCTGGTTTTGAATGTCCACACCAAATTCTGTACGGAAAAATAAAGAAGAATTAAAATTATATTGGCCATATACATTGCCGATATTTCGATAGATGATAGCATTGTATTTACCATCAGCATAGTCAACATAAGGATTTGAATAAGTAGTGGTGGGTTCATTATATAAATTGCCATCTAAATCCCTAAACGGCGTTACTGGAGACAGGGCCACAATCTGCATCGGAGTAGAAAATTCGTTATCCACCTGCACTCTGCCGGTTTGTGTTTGAGTGAGACTCAGGTTGAGCCCGATCCTGAATTTATCTGAAACATATTGATCAAGGTTAATACGGGATGAATAACGTTTTAAACGGTTGCCTATTAAAATTCCATCCTGGTTTACATATCCAAGGCTTATATAAAACTTTGTTTTGTCGGTACCGCCCGATGCAGACACATCTATTCCTGCGGTTTTCGCATCATAATTGAACGCCTTTTTTTCCCAATTGGTATTTGTTTCAAGCTTTCTCCAATCAGACCAACCAGAGTAATCGGTAAGGCTACCTTCAGCATATTCCAGCCAGGAGTCAGGATATTGGGCCGGATCAGTAGGATCTACGCCATCAATATTATCGCTATTAATCGCAGCCTCTCTTAGAAGGTCAACATATTCTTTTGCATTCAGAAAACCCCTTAAATGTGTTGGCCTGTTGGCGCCATAAGTCGTATTAACCTGGAAAGATGTTTTTCCTGATTTGCCTTTTTTAGTTGTTATAAGTACAACACCATTAGCCGCCCTTGATCCATAGATTGCCGCTGCTGATGCATCTTTTAAAATATCAAACGATTCTACATCATTAAAATTAATATCAGATATAGGGCCGCCTGAATAGGAATTGGTGCTTATAGGCACACCATCTATTACATACAACGGGCTATTAGATGCTGAGATAGAGCCAGAGCCGCGTATCAATACTTTTACGCCATCTCCCACCTTTCCGTTATTCGCTTCAACAAATACACCTGCTGCACGACCTTGCAGCGCCTGGTCAAGGTTAGTTACCGGCATGTAGCGTACGTCGCTGCCTTTTACTTTTGCAATGTTGCCGGTGAGGTCTTTTTTTATTTTTGTACCAAAACCTACTACCACTACTTCATCCAGGTTTTTTGTTTCACTGGCAGAAAGAGCTATGTCAGCTACCTCTCCGTTCACTGTTACTTCTTTATTTTGATATCCCAACGAAGTAACTACAAGCACAGAGCGGCCATCCGGCACCTTGATGCTAAACGATCCATTTTCATTGGATGAAGTACCAAGGTTGGTGCCTTTTACAATGATGGAAGCATTTGGAATGGCCTCTTCAGTCTTTGCATCAGAAATTTTTCCTGATATAGTTTTTTGGGCTACTGCAGATATTCCCGGGAGCAGGAAAATAAGTAGCAGGAAAAATAGAATTTTTCTCATGTTTAAGTTTTTAGTTTTAGATTTTGATTTAAAGATTATTGGAAGTTAAAGAAATCCAGAATATGTTTCTAAAAAAAATTCTCAACATTGTGATGTGGATTTTGTTTGGATATTCCTGCAAATATTTTTTGGTAAACGTTTCTATGCATTCACCCGGCGTGCTGAAATTGAGAATTTTTTGAAAATTGAATGGAGTTAAATCGGGAAGAAATTTGGCTTTAAAGCTAATCCAAGCCAATAAGATTTTCCACCTTAATTTATTAACCTATTTAAGAAAAAAACTGAACGCTTTTGTGACAAGTATTTGTTGCGAAGGGAGTTCGCCGCGGCAAATCCGACCGCAGCAATGATGAGCCATTCAATTTCAGTCTTTATCGTCACCTAATAAATCTTTTACAAATTCTCTTCCCACTCCACTTTTAAAATACTTCTATCTCGCCATCGCATCTGATTTATGAAGATGCTCTTCCTGATAAACTATTTTCCAGGGACGAAAATTTTTGTCTAACCCTTTTTATTTAACTCATTATGGGATCTAAATCTTTCTGTAAGATTCAATGTGAAGCCAGCGTAAGTCTTATTAAATTCTTATTAAATTTTTCAGAGTATAAATACGTAAACGGTCTACATAATAAAAAAACAGCCTCAGATTAATGAGGCTGTTTTGAACTTTTGTTGCGAAGGGAGGGTTCGAACCTCCGACCTTCGGGTTATGAGCCCGACGAGCTACCGCTGCTCTACTTCGCGATTTTGAGGTGCGAAGGTAATGCCTTACGTTATTGAAACCAAATTTTAATACATTAGCAAATGCAAAAATTTCTATATCAACAGAAGATTAAAAATTGTATAATAGTATTAGCCCTATTTGCAACAGCTTCGTGCGGTTCTAAAATAAAACAAACGACAGATGATGTTTATTCCCGCCATTTACAAAAGCATATTCATCTTACTATTATTAGCACACCACCCCCAAACGACAAGAATTCTTTTAATCTTTTGTTATTGAATGACGGGCAGGATATGGATAAGCTACGCGTAAAGGAAATAGTTGACAGTCTCTACAAAAAGAAAATGATACAGCCTCTTGTTGTGGTTGGAATAGATGCGCTGAACCGTGAAGATGAATATGGCGTTGCAGGATATCCTGATTACCAAAAAAATGGAGCTTCTGCAACGAAGTATGCGGCTTTCGTTGACGATGAATTGTATCCGTTTATAAAAAAAATGTCAGGAGTTAGAAAATTTAAATCCATTGCGATTGCAGGTTGCTCTCTCGGAGGTATAGCTGCCCTCGACTTCGCCTGGGATCATGCTGATAAAATTGATAAGGTTGGTATTTTCTCAGGCTCCTTTTGGTTGCGTGACAAAGATGCCAATGATCCCACTTACGCTGATGATAAGGATAGGATTATGATAAATAAAATAAGATCGTCACGAAAAAAACCGCATTTAAAATATTGGTTTTATGTGGGAGACAATGAAGAAACTGCCGACAGGGACAAAGATGGAATAATCGATGTAGTTGATGATATGAAAGATGTAATTGATTTAATCAAAAAGAAAAATGTAAGTGGCTCACGGGATATTATTTACACCGAGGCAAAGGAGGGAAAGCATAATTATGATTCGTGGAGCGCTGTATTTCCGCAATTCCTTATTTGGGCCGGGGGTAAATAGGGGTTCTATTTTAGGAACTTATCTAAAAATTTTGCACTCATTATATAAATATCCTCACTGCGGTTTCCGTGCGAATTAAGGATCTTATGAATCTCATCGAGGCTTACGGGCTTTTTTAAAGGAAATTTAAATGTTGACCTGCGGCTTGTAAAAAAGAAATATTTTTTATCAAAAGAAATAAACGGAGAGTAATCGAGAGAAGTTGAATTAATTCCCGCACCTAAATTTAATGCGGGCTGCCATTTACCATTTTTATTTATAGAAATATACAAGTCCCCGCTTCCCATGTCATCACTTCTTTTATAAGAAGAGTAAATTATAAAACGTTCCTGCGGATCTATAAAACAATTAAAGTCGAGTCCTTTGGAATTGACATTTTCATCCAACGCAACAGGCGATAAATAACTTCCATTTTTATAGGCTGAAAAAAATATATCGTCGGCAGTGGAATCGTTGTCACGTGTAAAATATAGATTTCCATTATTGGTCACAGAGGCATAGAACTCATCCTTTTCTGAATTTATAACCGGGCCCATATTTTTCGGGCTGCTCCAGTTACCGGCCTCTTTTTCAATATACCATATATCATAGTCTTTTGGGCTATTGCCGGTATCACGTAAAGGCCTGTTGGATGTGAAAAATAATTTCTTACCATCAGGAGAAAAAGCAGGTTCCAGGTCATTGAATCGTCCTGAAAATAAGGCCATTTGCGGCATGGACCAAAGCCCATTTATTTTTTTAGAATACAATATGCCACTGAAAGAATTTCCATATTGAAGTGTTGTAAACAGTTCATCATTACCCGGAGATATTGCCATATCGCGATTGTCAAAACCATCCGAAATATATCCGGGCCCAAAAATTACGGGTATTGAATCTCCGGTAAATTTTAATTGAAAACTTTGTGAATACAAACTGAAACAGGTTGATGAAAAGAATAATAGCATTAAAATTTTATTGATGTAATTTCTATTATCTAACATGCGAAAAATAATTGATCAAAAAAAATGTAAAAACTGAAGCCAGGAAGAAAATAGAATGAATTTTAAATTCAGTCTTCATTTATGCTATATCAGCAATTTCTATATTTGGATTTGTAAATACTGCTTAATTAATTCAAACCTGGTTTTAAAAAATATAAGCAAGCCTGCATGTAAGAAAACTATATCCTCCTTTATTAAGAAAGCTATTTTCCGAAAATGAATAACCGGTGGGTACGCCAATTAATTTTACTCCAACATCCACACCTGTCTTTGATGAAACGGGAATTTCTATTCCTACCCCTGGTGATAGCGCAAGGTGATTTCCTGCATTGTGCAAACCAACAATGACTCCGGCAGATCCGGAGACGTAAAATGAATGAATAATAAAATATTTGGCACCAAATAAAACAGGCATTACGCTAAAACCATTTATAGTATCATGCTTGAAATTATTAAACACTTCGCCCTTAAAATGATTGAAGCTTATACCACCTGTGACTGCAACTTTTTTATTTAAAAAATATTCTAAAGTAACCCCGCCACCAATACCGTTCGATGTGATTCCCGCGTATGTTGGTACAGCAACTTCAGGCCCGATTGAAAACTTTGTTTCGTGCACTTGGGCATGAACAATAACTGTTGCAGAAAAAATGAGGAATAATGATAAGAGTATTTTTTTCATAGATGACAAATATCAAATAGACATTTTGCGATGCTGATAATTTATGTGATAAAAATTTCTTTCGCAAACATAGATAAATTGCTTAGTCCCTGGTAAATAAAACCAAAGGCGATAAAATAGTTATCGCCTTTGGTTGTTGCCTTCAACAAAACAGATTGAAGTTTTTAATACCCTGCATTTTGCTGATCACGAAGATTAGGATTTGCATCCAATTCTACCTGCGGAATCGGAAATATCCGGTGAAAATCTCCAACAGGTAAAGTAAGCGGAACATTCCCAAGGTAATTGCCTGCAAGGTTCACTCTCACGACGTCTAAATTATTTCTCACGAGATCCCAATAACGATGACCCTCAAAAGCAAGCTCTTTGCGCCGCTCCAGCAAAATATTATTAAGCGTTGTAGCTCCTGTAGAGGTATATCCACCAAATGAAGCAACACGTTGCGTGGCAACTGCATTCAAATACAGTAACGCCTTGGCGTTATCATTTAAATGATAAGCAGCTTCTGCGGCGATGAAGTACACTTCAGACATTCTCAACACAGGTGTTTCATCCTTATCGGCTGAGCCTGCATTCGGATATTTATTTACCACTTTTGCAGTAGCGCCGCGAATCGGGCTGCCAACGATGATGAGGTCTTTACGGATATCTGTGTTACTATATAAATTATACAACGATTCGGAAGCCAGCGCATCACCGTAGCCGCTCTGATCGTAGAAATATGCAAGCGATGAATTTGAAATCGTGCTGTTCGCATCAAATACAACATCAAAAAGTGATTCGAGTTTATCACTGCGGTCTGTATTGTTATCCCAGTAAGGCAAAACATCATTTAGTTGAAGCATGCTATAGCCGCTATTATTTATCACATCCTCAGCAGCGGCAAGGGCTTTGGCCCATTCACCTTTATACAGGTACATTCTTGCAAGTAATCCTTTAGCCGCATATTTCGTGAAAAAACCCGATGATTTATCTTCCGTCATGAGGGCAGCGGCATCTGTCAGGTCCTTTTCTATTTGTGCATACACTTCTGTAACTGTATTTCGGGTAGGCTTCAACGTTGGATCATAGGTTAGCACAACAGGCACACCGGGCGCCGTGGGATCCGTGATATAAGGTTTCGCAAAAAACTTCACTAATTCAAAATACATCAGGGCCCTTATTGATTCAGCCTCTCCACGCAACTGGTCTATTTGCGTAGTGCCGCTTAGCGAGCTGTTAATTACATTGTTTGCCCTTAGAATAGTCGTGTATGCGTCCTGCCAGATTCCCAAAGCGTTGCCATTGTTAACTGTATAATTTATCTGAAAAAAATCAAGATAACGGTTGCTGTTTTTTGTACTGATAATGACATTATCTGCAACTAAATCTCCAAAAAGCGGGACGGAACGTCCATAGAGGTTAGCGCTTTCCAATTCAGCGTATGTGCCGCTTACAGCAGCTTGCATATCTGATACATTCGATATTGCAACATCGGATGATACTTTATCAAAAGGCTTCAGGTCCAAAAAATCTTTCTTGCACGAGGTAAACAAAAATGTAAGCGCAACCCCGGCTATTGTTATAAAAAAATTGAGTTTATATTTTGCTTTCATAATAAAACAAGTTTAGAATTAATTTTTTTTTACAGTTGAATATTTATTCCTGCTGTATATGATTTCGCATTAAAGAATTGAAGGTCGCTTGTGCCGTTGATTTGCTCTTCGGGATCAATGGTGATGTTTTTATCGAAAGCCTTTGTCCAGAGATTTGTTCCCCTCAGGTAAAAATTTAGTTTAGACAAACCAATTTTTTTGGCGATATTATCCGGGAGATTAAAGCCGAGTGTAACATTGCGAAGCCTTATATAATCACCCTTATAAAAATACCTTGTTGATGATACATCGGAGTTTGTAGCATTCCCGAAATCATACCTTGGAACTTGTGTAATGTCGCCTGCCTTTTGCCAACGCTGAAGTTCTTTCCGGTTATGATTCAGGCTTGGGAACGCACCATCGCCTGTAAGAATAAATCCCCATTGATCGTAAATATAATTGCCATATTGATAATTAAATTGTGCATCCAAGGAGATAAATTTATATACCAACGAAGTGCTTACGCTTCCGAAACCCTTTGGAGAAGCGCTTCCAATTATTGAGCGTTGCGCTTTGCTAAAATCACTTGTAGTCTCCTTTTTTGTACCATCTGTGTACCAAAGCGGATCACCGGTTTGCGGATCTGCGCCGGCCCAAAGCCGTGTAAAAATCGATTGCACATCTTCGCCAATTCTTATCAGGTAGGGTAATGTTCTTATTTCAGTTTGTCCTTCTCTTAAGCGGGTAACGGTATTTTTATTCCAGCTTCCTATAAGAGAAATACTCCATGAAAAATCTCTTGTCTTTACCGGTGTTGCATTCAGAGTTAATTCAACTCCCTTATTTACCATTGCCCCTATGTTGTTATTGAAAGAGCTAAATCCACTGGTATTTGAGAGAGGCTCCTGTAGCAATAGCTGATCAGTTTTTCGATTATAATAATCGGCTTCAAACGAAATTCTATTATCAAATAAGCCAATTTCAACGCCTATATCCATAGGCTTATTTTGTTCCCAGGTAAGATTTGCGTTACCTACATTATTAGGAGAACTTGCAGGCAATCCATTGTAGGTTCCGCCAAAAAGATAGGTAGCACGCCAATCATAGTTGCCAATGCCTGCATTACCATTCACACCATAGGATGCCCTTAGTTTCAAAAGTGAAACTGGTTTAATATTGCGCATAAAGTTTTCCTCGCTTATGTTCCAGGCGGCACCCACACTCCAGAAAGTTCCATACCTGTTATTGCTGCCAAAACGTGAAGAACCATCCCGGCGTACGCTGCCGGAGATCACATATTTTTTCAAATAGTCAATTTCACCGTTTGATAATAACGAAACAAATGAATAGTCTGAGCCTGCATAAGTGGGTGTCAATGGCGTTACCGGCGAAGGATAGAGTACTGACGTAGTTAAAGGAAAACCATTACCAGAACCATCTTCAGTTAACAATTGTGATTTTTGCACTTCATACCCGGCGGTAATACGGCCTTCAATGGCATCTTGTTTTGCATGAAAGTTATATTCGGCCAGGTTAGTCCATACCCAATTAAAAATACGATTGTACCTGTTATAAAAATAGCCCGTAGTAGCAGGGTCGTTGCTTGAAAAATCTCCGAAGAAAGGATTATAATAAGCAGACTCTTCTATGTTGCTATAATCTATTCCGTAGCGGGTAGATAACTTTAGATTGTCCAATATTTTTAATTCGGCATTCACTGAACCAAGAAGCTTTGAAGTCTGGTTACTTAACCTGTCGTACTTGCGAATAGCCAATGGATTAAATAGCTGGCTGAAAACTACGGGGTCATAGTTTGGAGTGCCATCAGCGTTATATGCTTCCGAGGTAGGGAGCAGGGCCAGCGCATCAAAAACAGGATTTCTAAACCCTGAACTTTCAGATTCTCCTTGCTGATGGAAGGTTGAAATATTTAAATTTGCTCCAAGTGTAAGCCTTTTATTAGCCTGGTTTTTAACGCTAAAATTTGTGCTGTATCTTTTAAAATCAGAACCTATAATTTCACTTTGTTGCTTAAAATATCCACCTGAAAGAAAGAACTGTGTTTTGCTGTCACCACCAGATGCTGAAATATTTACCTGCTGTTGTTGCCCCTTGCGTTTTATAAGATCGAGCCAGTTGTAATTAGCCGTGCTATTGTACCCAAGCTGATTCAATATATCATCAACATCAGTTTGTGTGCCGCCAACATTTAAAATTCCTTCCACCGTCAATTGCTTAAACTCATCTTTATTTAGTGGTTTTGCCAAATCCGGAAAGAATGCAATATCATTAGAACCTGCTTCGGCATCTACCCGGATTTTGGTTTTGCCGGCCTTTCCTTTTTTAGTAGTGATAAGAATAACGCCATTGGCCGCACGGGATCCATAAATGGAAGCAGACGCGGCATCTTTTAAAACACTTATATTCTCTATATCATTAGGATTAAGCCCTGCTAAGAGATTACTGGAATTAGTAGCACCGGAAAAATCGCCAGTAGTAACCGGTACGCCATCTATTACAAATAAGGGAGACGAACTCGCATTAATGGAACCAATCCCACGAATACGAATTTCCTGGAAACTGCCGGGCTGGCCGCTCGGGGCGGTTGATTGCAAACCAGCCACTTTGCCTTGCAACATTTGATCTACTGATGGCAGCGGTATATTTTCAACTTCTTTGCCTTGCACCTTTCCGATAGCACCCGTTATTTTACTTTTACTTTGCTCGCCGTAGGCTACCACTATCACCTCTTCCAATTTTTTTTCCACCTGGTTTAATTCTATATTAAGAGAATTGCCTGTAATCGCAACTTCCTGGTCAGCAAAACCAATAGAAGAAACGATGAGTAGTTTGGCATCATTGGGCACAGAAAGGGTAAAGGATCCATCTGGCTCCGTAGATGCGCCCTGGGAATTTCCTTTGACAGTTACTGATACATTGGCAACCGGCGCCCCGGCCTTGTCAACTATTTTTCCGCGAATGGTTCGTGTTTGGGCCATTGAAATGAACACGATAAATAACAACACAAATGATAAGGTAAATTTTTTCATTGCCTTTTAAGTTTTAGTAAAGAATATATACCTGTAGGCAACAATTTTATTGCGTATGTCTCAAAGAGAAATGCCTTAATTACCGAAACATGAATTTTACTATTTTAACCATTATTAGATAAGGTTAGGTACAAAAATTTCTAAAGAAAAAATATTGTTCGTATCCATTTATTCATGGTTCAATCTTCGTGATGCTTGTGATAGATTGCAACTACTAAAGAGATTAAGTGCTGGTGTTTTCATAAAACAGCAATGCCTGGATACCTAAAAACACAAACCATCTCAAAAAAAAATCCGCAGCATCTATGCCACGGATTATGCAGGTTGTATTTCGAAACTTATTTATCCCAAAATATTTTTGGTGTATATAGCGTCACTGCTGGTGTATTATCAGCATTGTAGGATAACTCACTTTGCGGGTATAATAAACGGCGTGGCACTTCGCCTGGCCCTGTCGGTGAAAGTGCGGGGCTACCTGTGCGGCGCCATACTACCCATGCTTCCGGATTTAAATACAGTGCTGTAAACTCTTCTTTTGCTACCTGTGCAATAGCAGCATTCACACTGCTTGTGGGTAAAGTACCCTGGGATGCGAGATAGGTATTCAAATCTCCCTGCTCAATTCCTAATTTTTGCATATTTTCTGTAATAGCCATTCTATAAAAATTCTGGGCAGCAGCATAGTCACCGCTAATCCTTAGAGTAGCTTCTGCTTTAATAAATAACAATTCATCATAAGTAATAAACTCAACAGGAGAATTTACTGAACCATAAAAAGTATTCAGGCTTCCACTTGCATCCACGAAAGCATCATGCCGGGGATCGTTCCTGGATGCCAGTCGCATTAGCAAAGTGCTGTTATCAAATGATTCATCGCCGGGCCTGTCTCTTATGAATTGGTACCAGGGATTTGCAGCAGTCTCTGCAACACCAAACATATATTGTGCATTTTGGGAATTATTTGTAAACGATAACGCAACTTCATCTAATGCCTTTTGAGCCATGGAAGCATCGCCCTTGCTTTGATGAATATATAAACGGGCTTTTATCGCGTGGCCGAATTTTATCCATTTCAAAGGGTCTCCATTGTATATTCCATCATCTGCACCGGGTATTAACGCACCTTGTTTCGGATCAGCCAATTTAGAAATACCAGCATCAACCAAACTTGCGATTGTTTCATACAAAACTTTATCATCGTCGTAAGCAGGATGCAGGTTTGCATTTCCTTTTACAGCCTGCGAGTAGGGAATCTTGCCCCAAAGATCTACTGATACCTGCAGTGTATATGCCATAAGAATTCTTGAAATACCGCTGTAGATATTATCGCTTCTTTCGTCTGCTTCATTTTTTAATGTATCAATATTGATAATAACAGAAGTATAAAGATCCGGCCATAGGTTATCAAAGGTGCCTGGATTTAATCCATACGAATAAAAGGTTTGTGATTGACTGTTTGCACCAAATACCTGCTGCGTAATAAGCGATGTAAACCTGGACATATCTCCTCCCTGCGTATAGCCAAGCGCCGCTTCCGCGGTGGATAAAATTAAATTTGGCGCTACTTCTTTCGGCACATTCGGGTTAACATTTACATCCGTAAAAAAACTTTTTTTACAGCCGCCGGCAAGTAAAATTGTTGCGCTGATGATTATTAAAAAAGATGTTTTATTCGATTTCATAAACTTTGTTTTTAGAGTTTTTTAAAAACCAACGCTCAGGCGTATGCCATAACTTTTAGTGCCGGGATTATTAAAATAGTCGAGCCCCTGTGCATTAGCGGGGCCTGCCAGGCTTGTTTCCGGATCAACGCCATCATACTTTGTCCATAGCTTTACATTGTTTGCAAAGAAGGTAATGGCCAATCCTGAAAAAGGAGATTTGGTTAAAAGCGAAGCAGGTAATTCGTAGCTCAGGCTCACCTGGCGCAGTCTTGTATAAGAGCCGTCTTCTACATCCATCTCCTGCCCCGCACCGAAACTGTTCCATATATTTTGCCAGTAGTATTGGCTGTAGGTAGTTTGAACGGCGTTAGGCGATCCCGGGCCAGGCAATTCGGTTGTGCCGTCTGTATCAAAATGAACAACTTCGCCGTTAGCATCGAGGTGGCCAAGCAATCCCTGGAATGTCACCGGCTGCCCGCGGTTAGCAGTTTGAGCCGCCGTTCCTTTATTAGTTAATGCGCCTCTTGTGCCATTATACACATCGCCGCCATGCCGTATATCCAATTGTGCCCCTAACGCAAATCCCTTGAACTCTAAATTGGTGATAACAGAGCCAATCCATTTGGGATTTGTATTGCCAATTACCATAAGCGGCCCTTGCCCAAAAGCTACCGGCTGGCCATAGCCAGGATCTGTTTTATCATCAGTAATTAAAAGAGGACTGCTTAAATCTGTTAACACAACATGCGGAGTAGTGTTTCCATAAATGACACCAAAAGGCTGGCCGGCTACGGCATCAATCTCGGCTTCACCGCCACCAAAACCGGCAACAAAAAATCTATCAAAACCAGGAGCCAATGACACCACCAGGTTTTTATTTGTTGACCAGTTAAAATTTACATCCCATTTTAATCCCGAAGATGTTCTAACCGGCGTTGTGTTTAAGGTAAGCTCAATTCCTTTATTAGTAATGGTAGCAGCATTCAACAATTTACCGGCATACCCTGTAGAGTAAGGAAGAGATATTGGAAAAATTACATCCTCCGATTTGCTGTAATAAGCAGTGGCATTGAAACTTAGCCTATCGTTTAAAAATCCCAGGTCGAATCCACCCTCATAAGAAAAAGTATTTTCAGGTTTTAAATCCGGATTACCAAGTGTAGTAATTGCCGAACTAATTTGGTATCCGCCAACGTTGCCGGGAAATGGAAAAGTGATGCCCGTGGTAAAACCATCTTTAATAGAAGTAGGCGTAAAAGGAGAAGTCAACGAGTATTCAGGCGCATCTTTTCCTACCTGAGCAAATGATCCTCTTAATTTACCATAGTTGAGAATTTTATTGTCCTTCAAACCTTCCAGTTCCGTAAACACCCATCCCAAATTTGCAGATGGATAAAAGAATGTATTGTGATTGGCGGCAAGTGTAGATGTTTCTTCACGGCGCCCGGTTAAGGTTAGGTACAGCATCCTTTTATAATTAAGATCCAGGTCGGCATAGTAGGCCATTGTGCGTTTCCTGAGTTTAGCTTCCGACGAAAGAAAAGAAGCAACATTGGATATATCATAAAAATCAGGAGCCAGAAAACTATTTCCTTGCAGGAAGCGATTGCTTTGCGTGAGCGTAAAATAATTGTGTCCCAGCAACAAAGAAGCTGAGATATCTTTCGTCAGCGATTTCTTTATATTAACAGTGAAGTCGGAATTGAATTGCCTGTTGAAATAATCAATTAAATAAATGACACCGCCGGTAAATTGATTGGAATTAATATCGTAAGCGTTTTTATCTGACTGTGAATATATATCGCCACCCACACGCCAGCCAAGATTGATCCAATCATTCAGGTTGTAGTTTACTTGCCCATAACCAAAAACCCTGTCCAACTCTGACCGGAATGGATTTTTGTTGACATTCCAATAGGGGTTATCATATCCGATTCCGCCCCGATAATCTCTTTGAGTTCCGTCCGGAAGTATGTAGGCGCTGGGGTCATTAGCAGGGTCAGCGGAACCATTACCATTATCGAAAGTCACAGGTGTGCGGCTTAATCCCAACATAATACTGGAAAGGCTTGAACCCTGCTGTACTTTATCATTTGCTGAATTTGTATAAGTGATGCCACCGGAGGCACTTAACTTATCAGTTAGTTTTGATGTTCCGCTCAGGCTAAAGGTTGATTTTACATATTTGCTTTTAGGGATAATACCGGTTTGATAAAGATTGCCAACAGACATTCTGTAAGTGCCGCGGTCGTTTCCGCCTGAAAGTGCAACATTGTTATTATATGTGTAACCAGTTTGAAAGAAGCTATACCTGTCATAAGGAGTAACTGGTATTTTGGCGGAAGGATCAGATTTACCTACAATGTTGCCGTGTTTATCGAATGGATAATCTGTGGCGCCATCCCAGGAAAGTGTATCAATGGCTGCACCCCAGGATATAGAAGCACCGCTTTCCGGAGGAAGGTATTGGCCTCCGCTACCTTGTGAAAATTGACTTTGGAGTCCCGGCAGATTACTTACCTTATCAAAGGTAACGGAAGAGTTGAGCGATACCGTTGCCCCACGCCTGCCAGCAACCGCAGAACCTTTTTTAGTAGTGATTACAAGAGCGCCACTCGTTGCCTGTATTCCATACAAAGCAGTTGCGGCAGGGCCTTTTAAAAGATTGATAGATTCTATATCACTCGGATTAATATCAATGCCCCGATTGGATGGCTGTGCTCCACCGGTAAGATCTCCATTAGCACCTCCTGCCTGGAATCCTGCATTCGTAGGATCAAAATTATTGATTGTATTATCGACAGGAATACCGTCTATAACCATCAACGGCTGATTATTCCCGATAATAGAGGTTACACCTCTCAGGCGGATATAGGTACCGGCGCCAGGATCCCCGGCGCTGTTAATAACTGTAACACCCGCAGCTTTACCACTCAATTCGCTAAGCGGGTTGCCCGTGCCGGATTTATTCAATTGTTCTCCACCAACGGTTTGCGTTGCATAACCTAATGATCTCTTCTCCCGTTTAATACCCAAAGCCGTTACCACTACTTCATTAAGGCTCCTAACTTCCTGGCTAAGTTCTATATTTAATGCCTGCCCCGGGGATGCTGATACAGTAGTACTTTGATATCCGACGCCTGAAATTTCCAAAGTGACGGCAGTAGCAGATTCTACTCTAAATGTCCCGTCAACATTTGTACTCGTGCCTTTATTTGTCCCTTTAATTTTTACAGAAACCTTCGGCAGACCTGTGCCATCTTTTGCATCAACAACTTTACCGGTTATCTCACGGTTTTGCGCAAACGCTAATGTTCCAAAAAACATTGAAGCGATAAACAATGATAGAAATCGTCGCATGGCTAAATTTTAATTTTGTAATAAATGGTAATAAAACTGAGGGCAACAATTTCTTTGTTTTTGCTTCAAACGCAGGAGCAATAATTTCCGAAGCGTGATTTTTAATATTCGAAGCATGGAATTATTCCCCGGGGAATAGGGAGGGCTTAAAGAATAAGACTCTGTAAGAAAATTTAGAGAGAACTCTCCTATAGTAGCATTGACGGCCATGTGCGTCGGTATTCATTTCAAAGCTTTATCTTATTACCGAGCGACATTTTGTAAATTAGCAAAGTGAAAAAACGCAGACAAATACCGCTTGATTTTCTTATTGACAAATTGACTAACTCAATTGAAAACCTTCAAACGGGCGACACGTTTCCCACTAACATTACTTTGCTCTCTACCGCCGACCTAAAATCAGTAACAAAAAAAAGTGGTTGGCAATTTGACTGGAGATATGAATTTAAACAACCTGAAAGAGAAGTTTATAAATTGACTATTCCGAATAACCTTTCAGTAATCCAAGGTATCATCAGTTTAGAAATTAAAAGCGACCATATTTAATTTATATGCATTTAGTAGAAAGTGCGCCGTTTAATAAAGGAAAGTCAAAGGTTTATGCCGGCGTTCCTGGAAACTTAGTTGCTTTTGCTTGCAGACTTTCATTTCAACGAGGTTTTGACGGAAATATTTCTTTTATTTCAAAACGCAACTGATTGACCATTACGTCAAAAGTTTGGGAGCATTTCATTTTAGCGGTCGCCTTATGATTATTGAAAGTGAAGCAGCTTTAAAATTAATTGAAAGATATTTTAAAAATCAAGAACAATGAAACAAAACAAAAATGAACTTGACGTTGACTTCATTGGTGGCTTAGGTCCCTTGACAAAAGAAGAAGAAAAAGCAATCAGTGAATTCATCAAATTCTCAAAAGAAAGAAGGCAAAAACGAAAGGCTCGACAAAAAGCGCAAACGGCCAACCCAGGTGTTGCTAACAAGTGATGCCGGAAGGTGAGACATCGAATTTTAGTTCGCTATCACCAGCAGTTTCTTTTGACAAATAAAGCAGAGTAGAGTTTTAATCTTCATCTTTTAAAAACATTATTGACCTATAGTTCCAGGATAAACATTCATTGAATTCCCCAACTGTAGCAACACTCACAGGTGATGGCGATATTCAGTCACGTTGCTCAAATGGATATAATTATTGCAGGATAAAAAGACAAAAAAACAAGTTACAAAGCTAAATTTCTAAACTTAAAACCTTACGCATCATACATCCATTTTCTAAAGGCAGGCGCCGTTTCCTGGCTGATGGTAATGCAATGCTTTATATCCGGTATGCTGAGGTCTATCGCTAATTTTACTTTTTCAAATGGCTTGAAACCCCTGATATAATTGATGTTCACAATGTATTGCCGGTTGGCACGAAAAAAAATATCGCTATCCAATTCTTCTTCAAGCTCGGTAAGCGTCTTATCAGAAATATATTTTTTTGCACAGCTATCCAACACATATACCACTTTATTTTCCGTATAAAATAAAGTAATGTCATCAAGCCTGAGTGCAATATTTTCCAGGCCTTTCTTCACAAGCAGCCTTGTTTTTTTCCTGTTATTTATAAACTTCACCAGGTTCTCTACCGGTTCATTTACTTCTGTATGAGAAAAATGCGTTTGAAATTTTCTGTACTTCAGCAGCGCCTTATCAAGATCGGATTTGCTTATAGGTTTTAATAAATAGTCAATACCATTATTTTCAAATGCCATCATTGTAAATTCATCGTAACCGGTAGTAAATATTACAGGTGTTCGCACGCCGGTCTGTTTAAAAATTTCAAACGATAATCCATCTGACAACTGCACGTCACTAAAAATAATATCTGCCTCGGCATGGGTAGAGATGAATTCAATACTTTCCTTTACAGAGTTAAGCCGCGCTTTTATATTAACGCCCGGCACTTCCGTAAGCATTTTTGCAAGCACTTCCATTGCGGGTTTTTCGTCTTCAATTATTATAGCATTAAGCATGTTGATAATTTAAACCTGATCACGGATAATCTAAAAATGAATTTGATTTTGACGAATTATTTCCGCTCAAACAATTTATTCTTTGCATCATTTTCGCCTGTTGTCTTGCGGGAGAATAATTTGAAATTATTTTTTTGTTTGAAAGTAGGCGATGTAAAATAAATTCAGATGTCAATTCTTGCTAATTATTGATTCAAACCACTTTTAGCAGGAATGAACCAAGTGAAACACGTACCTAAATTTTTTTAAGCACCTACGGAAGAGACAATAACTATAATCAGAAAATGAGAGGAGGAAAAGTGTACGAAGTATTTTAAGGCGTGTATTTGTTGTAATAAGACGGTGGTAAACCATATTTCTTTTTAAAAGCCTTACTAAAAGTAAAAGCATCCGGAAAACTACATTCAATTGCTATGTCGCCGATTTTATGATCCCTCTGGAGAAGCAATTTTTTGGCATGTTCAAGCCTTTTATCCTGCATATATTTGAATGGGGTAATGCTAAATACTTCTTTAAAACTTCTAAAAAAATGAAACTGCGAAAGGGTTGAAACTTTTGCGATAGCGCCTATTGCAGGCACTTCCAAATAATTATCGTCCATGTATTGTTTTGCAATATTCAGCCGTCTTAATAATTCTTTTCTTGTTGATAATTTTGCAGGCGACATGCCGGATAGCGATCTTATGTTTTTCAATTCGTCGGAAACAATTTTTTCAGATATATCATAAAACCATTCATCGGTAATAAAAGGTAAAGAAGCATTATAAATGGCATTAGTTAAGGATTGTAAGGCGGGTAAATAAGTGACCTCATTGTTCATGTATAGCCCTTCCATAAAACATGGAAACTTAAAATAACCATCGAGGAAATTGTCAAATGAAAATGATCCTTTTGCGAGGTTAAATGCTTCCGCAATAATTGCATCATTGATAGAAATACATAATACTATTACTTCTTCTTCTTCATTGAAATAAACCGTTCCCGGTTGGGCAGGAGCCACTAATACCGAATTAGATTGTACTTTATAAGTGCCTGAATCAATTTTGTAATAAGCGTTTCCCTTAAGTACAAATTTCAAAGAAAAGCTCCTGAAGACATCGTCAATATTTGCCTTCTTAAAAGCGTTATAATACATTATATTTTTATCAGCAGGGGCAATAAAATTACCGGTGGTATTATCGTGAATAATATGCAGTCTTGAAGTTAGATTATGAGTAAGCATTTATCAGGAGTTCGCATTTTAAAAAATATTCATTCTAAAAAAATATTTCAATAAGCTATTTTATTTCTTCAAAAAAATTTGCAATCCTTCACTGGTAAATCTTATGCATCATACATCCATTTTCTAAAGGCAGGCGCCGTTTCCTGGCTAATAGTAATGCAATGATTTATATCCGGTATGCTGAGGTCTATCGCTAATTTTACTTTTTCAAGTGGCTTGAAACCCCTGATATAATTGATGTTCACAATGTATTGCCGGTTGGCACGAAAAAAAATATCGCTATCCAATTCTTCCTCAAGCTCGGTAAGTGTCTTATCAGAAATATATTTTTTTGCACAGCTATCAAGCACATATACTACTTTATTTTCTGTATAAAATAAAGTAATGTCATCAAGCCGGAGAGCGATATTTTCCATTCCTTTTTTTACCAATAATCTTGTCTTTTTACGGCTGCTAATAAACTTAACGAGGTTTTCCACCGGACTGTTTATTTCTGTGTGAGAAAAATGCGTTTGCAGTTTCCTGTACTTGAGCAGCGCTTTATCAAGATCGGACTTGCTGATTGGTTTTAATAAATAATCAATGCCATTATTTTCAAAGGCCATCATCATGAACTTATCATAGCCGGTTGTAAATATTACCGGTGTTTGTACGCCGGTCTGTTTAAAAATTTCAAACGATAATCCATCTGACAACTGCACATCGCTAAAAATAATATCCGCCTCGGCATGGGTCGAGATGAATTCAATACTTTCCTTTACAGAGTTAAGCCGCGCTTTTATATTAACGCCCGGCACTTCCGTAAGCATTTTTGCAAGCACTTCCATTGCTGGCTTTTCGTCTTCGATTATTATAGCATTAAGCATGGTTAAAGGGTTGATTTGATTAAGGGTAATTTCACCGTGAATTCGTTTTCAGTGGTTTCTATCAGAATATTTTTATCGCAAACTAATTTATAGCGGGAGCTAAGATTGCGCAAACCGATACCGGTAGAATTTACAATGTATGGCTTTGGCTTCTTGTTGTTTTTAATTTGGATGTATTCACCGTTAAGCACTACGCGGATGTTTAAAGGATTTGCATCTGTAAACTCATTATGCTTTATTGCATTTTCTACGAGTACCTGCAAGGCATACGGCAATATCATTATCGTTCCATCGTGATGATTGTTAAGCTCTGTCGTTAAACTCAGTTTGTTGTCATGCCTTACCTGCAGCACAAAGAAATAATTTTCTATAAATTCCAGTTCGCCCTGTAGCGTTATCAATTCCCTGTCTTTATTAATGAGAAAGTATTTATATACCGATGCAAGCTTACTATTAAATTCATGGGCCGTTTTAGGATCATTTAAAATAAGCCAGGAAAGTGTATTGAGTGAATTAAAAATAAAGTGCGGTTCAATTTCATTTTTTAAAACGGCCATCTCGGCTTTGGATCTTTCCCAATCAAGCTGGCCAACAATTTTCGTATAAAGATTTCGCTCTTTCCCCAGGAACAATATTTCATAAAGCAAAGTAAATAATACAACTGCAAGAGATGAAAAAGCAATACACTTAAACACCGCCGGCCAACTAAAACTTTCACCTGACATCTTATACCAGGCAATAGCAAATATGCCGGATATAGTGGCGCCAAATAAACCACTGATAAGAGATACAGAAAAAACTTTGATAATCGGGTTTTTAAAATTTTTAAAAATAAACCGGATCTTTTTATGTATCCAACTCGACCCTGCCCAAATACAAAAGGAGAGTAAAATAAAATACAGGTGAATAATTATCAACTCAAATATTGAATAAAGAGAGTAAGTGATTACACCAGACAAAAAAGGAATTACTATTCCAAGAAAGGGAATAAAAACCAGTCGAAAAATTTTATCCTTGATCATAGCAGCAAGAGGTTAAAGATTTTTTATAAGGCAGTGATTAGTTTTCGATAGAATAAAAAATCTGAATCAAATCTATTCGCATATGATGTTAATGAATAGCAAATTAGTTTTCGTGGCGGTATTTTATTATGAGTGGTCGGGCAATCAAGAATCTATTTTTTATGAAAATAAATCTTCTATAAAAAAGATATATAATTGAGTGATTACGCTGCTTTGAGCTTAAAAAATTAACCGATATCTTAAGTTCGTGATCATAAATAAACACTGTCGAAATTTTACATGGATATTTATTAATCGCTTGTTATAGATACCAGGCATAGATTAGCTCGTAGCTTATAAAACGATTAATCTTATATACATGCCGGCGGCAAAAAATAATTTTTTTACCGAGGCATGAATTGTGATAAATGTAGCGTGAAAATCACCGGGTGAAATGGTGAAAATTGATAATTTAAAAAATAGAAAATATTTTCTAAAATATTCTGTGGGTATTGAACAATTATTTATGGGGTTTTATATTCAAAAAAACACTGATGAAATATTTTGGGCCTATTGCTTTTTTATATAAGTAAAATCATAGCTGGTAACCCATGTTTTACCATTGTCAGCTGAGGTTTCTTTAAATTGCCTTACTCTTCCGGGAGCTTCATTGTAAAAGATGAACCTGCCTATCATCTTATTGCCATGGCCGTCTATGGTTTCAAAGATGAACCTCATAGCGCTGTCTTTATACTCACCATTTACAAATTCCTGTATCCCTCCGGGATAAGAACCAACCCAGGCCTGCTTCCATTTATTGGTAAGCGGGTCAATAAAATTAATGCTCTTCCCTGTTCCTGCCGAGTTCTCCCAATTTTCAAGCAAAGCGCATCCACCTGATATCATTTGAATAGTATTATGCCCTGCATAGTTACTTGTGCCTGTTACATACACGTCCCAATCTCCCACCCAAAAATCAAACTCTCTTGCCTGGGGATTTATCATGCAGGGAAAGCGGTTACCATATACTCTTCGCCTGATTTCTTTAAAACGCTCATCAGGCCTGATCGCATTAAAATCAGCGAGTGTATCTAATTCTAAATAAGCATTGTAACCTGCCGCAACAGCGCTATCAAGGTTTGCAAAAGTGGTTTCAGTATTATTATTAAAAGCATTAAGTCTTGCTAACCTCGAGTAAACCGAAGCTCTCAGTAGCGGTGCGGGATGCTGAGCTAAAGATCGCTGGTAAAGTTTCTTAGCAGCCTCGTAATTTTTCAAATTAAAATTAGAAAAGGCAAGCCGGTTAAGACGCATACCATCCGTAGATGTGTCGCTTAAAAGTTTATCATAAACCATCTTTGCTCTCGCCCAGTCACGTGCGTAGTAAAGTGAATCAGCAGCGTTTAGTGAAATTCCATTGTCTATATTTTTTGTACCCTGTGCATATATTATTGCATCAGCGAATACGAAAAAACAAAATGATAAAATAAAAGGTCTTATGATTTTAAATTGCATTCCTGAAATTTTTATAGATTTTAAGATTGTTGAATTTATTAATCCCGGCATCATTTTACATGGCGAAAATTGACAATTTGATTTTTAATTTTCCATAAAAAAATTATAGCACTTAAAAAAAATTAGTGACGCAGCAAGTTAAATACATAGCCGAATTCCCTTCAACCGATAATACCTACGGAGAGGATGACTGGTACAGGCATCACGGGAATTCAACGGTAATCATTAATTGCAAAAGCTCAGCTATATATTACCCGGAACATTGGACTCCTCTCTCTATGAAGTGTGCTTTCAATGGAAAAGAATTTTATAAGTTACGGAGTACAACTTATGCAGTAAATGATTCCACCTTTTTATTACTTAACGAAGGCAACAGGTATGAGAGCTTTATAAATTCAGAATCAATAACTGAATCATTTACCATAAACTTTACACAAAATAACATCAGGTGGCTGGCTGGCTTTATGTATGTGCCATTAACCAGGATTGTAGACGAACCTTTTACGGAAGCGTCGTATAGCTTTAGAATATTCGAGAAACTTTATCCGCATAGTTATGAGACGCTTTCATACATAGATGCAATAAAAAAAAATTCTAATGATAAGCATTCCGGCCAGCAAAAAACAGCAGAAATACTTTATCTTTTTTTAAATGAATTGATAAATTTAAATATTACCACAAGCCTGGAAATAGACAACGTACATGCAAAAAAAAGAACAACACGGGAAGAAATCTATAAAAGGCTTCATATAGCAAAAGACTACATTCAATCTTGTTATGAGGAGGATATTTCCTTGGAAGCTTTGTCTAGAATTTGCTTTCTAAATCCTTTTCATTTATTAAGGGAGTTTAAGCAATATTTCCGTACTACACCTCATAAATACTTAACCGGTGTGCGCCTTGCCGAAGCGAAAAAGTTATTGCAGGGGGGAAAAAATTCAATATTTGATATTGCTTACAAGGTAGGGTATGAAGACGTTTCTTCCTTTAGCAAATTATTTAAAAATCATTTCGGTTTATCGCCCGAAGCCTATCGAAAAATCATGAAATGAAAGAGCAAGAGAATCAGTCTCTCAATTTTACAGGATTTTTATAATAAATTAATAATTATTTCTTTGAGAAATAGAACTGGCACCGCTTGTAGCTATATCTTTCTTATCAGGATTGCCTTTATAGTGCAGGGAACTGGCGCCGCTTGCAGATGCAGAAATCGAATTGGTCACGGTAAGCTTTATATCAGATGCTCCTGAAACCACCGCTACACAATTCTCCGCAACGAGGTCATAGTTCTTGAGGTCGCTGGCGCCGCTGGAATGTAGTTTTAAGTTTTGCACCGTTCCATTTATTTTCACCGTAGATGCGCCGCTCAATTCCATAGTCATATTATTCAGCTTCACAGTTCCATCAATATCAGATGCACCAGATAGTTTAAGCGATAAGGTGTTTCCTTCAATCGTGCCATTAATTCTGATGTCGCAGGCGCCGGAAGCCTCAAGGCTTTCAAGGTTTTTAAAAGAAATATAGGCCCGCAATCCTTTATCGCCGCGGGTCCAACCCATCTTTTCTGAATCATACCATATTGTAAGTACGCCGTTTTTTATTTCAGTTCTAATGTTGTCCCGGTATTTACTCTCAACAGCGCTTACAGCAAGTGCATAATTTTCTGATTGCGAAAGATAAACATCTATACCGCCAGAGACTTTAATGCCGGAGAACGAACTAACATTTCTCACTTCTGCATTGGCATCATTGATAATGTTTGTCTGCGAAAATGCTGTGCAGCACA
>JBDTSD010000015.1:0-46754 GCA_039931355.1 Ginsengibacter sp. | reverse complement strand
AAAACTGAGGAAACGAAGGCCATCAAGATTTGGAAAAAATATTTTCTCCTTTTTTTCCGGAACGGCAATTTTTTCCATTGAGTTTATTAAAAGTTGTAGATTGAAAATAGTGAAAAGGTTTATAATTTTATTTCTTTAATTATATGGATAGCGTAACAAAATTTATTAGTTTTTTATTTAGCAAAGGATATCAACTCATTGAAAACAACGAAAAGTTTATGTTTACCACGTATGAAAAAAGTGGCTTTTTCGTTAGAATTGCAGAAGATACAAATGCTAAGTTTATTATTCTGTCCCGTAGTAACGAACATAGCTGGAAGGGGCGTTATGATATGGGTTTAGTTCGCTTTCTTATTCTGAAAGCTCATTATGAAAAGGATAGCACATTTAAGTTTGAAGAATCAAGCCAGTTTTTTATTGATCATTACGAGGAGATTTTGGAAGTATTTAAGCCTGCTAATTTTACCAAATCAGAAGACGCGTTTGCGGTTTTGAAAAAAGAAAGAGCTAAGGCATTATTTGGGTACTGAATTTCATGATAGCTTATTCCTCTATTCCTACAAGTATTTTGAAAGATGGCTGCTCCTATTAAAAAAACAAAGGTGTCTGGCCACTCGAAGTGCCAGACACCTACGCCATAAAAAGCTAAGACTATGAGAAATATTCTTGTGTGTTTCATGATAATTAGTGTTGCTTTCATTTCGTGCAATACAAAAAAAATTTACAAAGAGCCCACCATAAAAATTGAAACTAATTTTGGTGATATTATCGTGGAACTATATCCCGCAAAAGCGCCTGTAACAGTTGCGGCGTTTCTTTCCTATGTTGATTCCGGCTATTATAAAAACGGATCATTCTATCGAGTGCTAAAAGCAGAAGATCAGCCATCAAATGCTTTTAAGTCTGATTTAATACAAGGAGGTATATGGGAAACGGATTATAAAAAGCAATCAGGTATTCCTGGTATTACACATGAAACCACACAGCAAACAGGCATACTTCATAAAGACGGAACTATCTCTCTTGCACGCACAGCTCCCGGCAGTGCCAGTACTGAATTTTTTATCGTCATTGGCGATCAGCCTGCTTATAACTATGGTGGCGATGCAAACCCTGACGGGCAGGGCTTTGCAGCCTTCGGTAGAGTGGTAGATGGAATGAAGTATGTAAAACAGATACACAATCAACCTGATAATCAAGCCAACTTTACACCCCCGATATTGATAAAGAATATTGTCAGGTTAAAATAGTAATCCATGGCCCTCTCCACTGGTGGAGAGGGGTTGGGGCGAGGGGTGAGGGCAAAAAAATAGGATAACAAACTGTCATCCTACTAAAATTTCTGTATCAATTTAAATTTTAAAAAGGTATTTCAAAGGAGGTCTTCTTTGGTGGAAGGCATTGCCGGTCGTTGCATGCCATATATTCAATACTTCCTGAAATCTTTTTATTTCCCGGAAGCAGTTTTACCAATTGCACGAAATCAACCTTATCCTCGTAAAACTTTTGATTCACATTAAATTCTTTCTCGAATATTACTTTTTGTTTTCCTATTTCTTTCACGTTACCTATTTTTACAGCGTTCGCAAATGCTACATCAGTAGGCAATGCGCCACCTTCAGGGTTGTTCACTGAATAGATATGCCACTTAGGGTCAACGTTCGTTTTTATATGAACTTCATATTGATTATTACCTTTCTTTACTGTGGAGTAAGTGAAACTTACGGGATTTACTATTTGGCCAAAAGATGTATGTATGAGGAAGGCCGACAATAGGGTAAAGAATATTTTTTTCATAATGTAAAATTACAAAAACAACATCTTAAGTTTGGGTGTAAAGCTTGCAGGCAATGGGTTTTAACTTTAGTTTATAGAAAAAAGTGAAGCCAATATTTTTCTTCCGTCGGTATTGCCGAGCGATTGGCTGCAAGCCCTTTCAGGATGGGGCATCATGCCAAAAACATTACGTTCTTTATTGCATATACCTGCTATATTTTCAGTAGAGCCATTCGGCGAATGATCAGGATGAATAATCCCTTCGTTATTGCAATATTTGTATAACACCTGGTTATTTGCTTCCAGTTCCTGCAGGATTTCCGGCTGGGCGAAATACCTTCCTTCTCCGTGAGCCACAGGGATTTTATATGCCACGGAAGAATTTTTATTACTGTCAGTGATGTGTATATTTTTACAAACAAATTGCATATTGGCATTTCTTAGCAACACTCCCGGCAATAATCCGCTCTCACAAAGTATTTGAAAGCCATTACAAACACCAAATACTTTTCCTCCTTCCTTAGAAAAATTTATGACACTCTGCATCATGGGACTAAATCTAGCGATGGCACCGCATCTCAGATAGTCTCCATAGCTAAAGCCGCCCGGCAGCACAATACAGTCTTCGCTTTTAAACATTGAGAGGTCCTTATCTTTATGCCACAAGGGTATCACTTTTACATTCATCTCCATCTCGAGCGCATGCATCATATCCCTGTCGCAATTTGAACCGGGAAAAACAACTACACCAAATTTCATAACGATTCATTTTTTACAAAGGTAATTTACCTGCGTTTATGATTTGAAATAAGTGATATAAATAGCGAAGGCCACCATTGCCCAATGTAATAAAGCAGCTACCCAATTTTTTTTTGTATAAAAAAAAGTGCAGGCAATAAAAGCTGAAAGGGGAACGGTAGCTAACAGCCAATATTCCAGGCTGTGGCTATTATTAATGAAAGGCACAAATAATGCTACAGCCAGGTAAAGCGACAAGAGGCCCCAACTTTTTCGTACTTGCACTATCTGTCTTCTTGCATAAAGCTGCACAAAAAAAGCACCCACCATGGCAGCAGCAAGTATTAATACTATGCCTGCATATTCAGTATTATCCTTAGCAAATAAAGGTTGCTTTATTTCTATACCTGGCACCTGGAAGCTATACAAAGTGTCCGCTAAAAAAAGCCAGGCAAATAAAAAGTACCAGGGAGTAAGTATGCCCAAAAGCGGGATGAGCCATTCCGCGATTCTTGGTGGCCGTGTAAGCACCAGCCCAAAAATAATAAGCAGGGCAAAGGCAAATGAAGGAAAGTAGAAGAAGGTACTGATGCCTATGGCCAGGCCAATATCGAAAAGCGTTGATTTAATATGTTGATTATTATACAACGTGCTCAATTTAGCCCAGACCCAAATAATTAAAGTATTAATTATCATTGGTGCACTTAACACATTCCATTCAATAAAGAATGAAGTAATTAGCAAATAACTCATACCCGGCAGGTAGTTTGGCTTTTGCATAAGTTTCCTGTTATTCAGTAACTGGTTAAAACTTATTGCCTGCGTATAAAGCAGCAAATACATTATTATAGAATAGATAACCGGGAAAGAGTCAAATGTTGGTTTTGCCCAAATTAAAATCCGGTTAAAGAGAAATCCATCTGTTTTTTGCACTACGGGTATCTGCGGAGAAATAAACCAGGCAAGTTTTAAGAACAGGCCGTACACAAAAAGAATGAATGTATTAAATGGATTGTTGGCCCGGAAAATCCCTGTCACGTGTGCAAGTTAATTGAGGGTCAAAAGTAAAAAACTTTGAGCAGTTATTTTCTTCACTGCAGAGAACCGAAGAAGCAGGGGTTACGCGGAGAAAGCAGCCTCTGCATAAACTTTTTTAACACTTTTTTCTGGGGTAAAAAATATATCAGGAACAAAAAGGCAGAGGTTACCAGAGAAAAGTAATGCCTCTGCGTAACCTCTTTTAACTCATTTCTCACCGGGAAAAAAGAAAGCTCAATTTTTTTGGTAAAAAAAATTTTTTCTAATAATCAATTTTTGCGAAGCATATATAATTTCTGTAAGTGCACGGTACTATTATTTGATGGGAACTTACCTGCTTTGCGTAGCGTGGCATAAATTCGTAACCACGGTCAAGACTGCGCAATGGCGGGTATCTCGTAATTTTTCCGTCGGGCGAAACGCTTTGATCATTTATAAGTTGGTTGCGCCGCTGAAGTTCATTGAAAATAAAATGCAATTCACCACCGGTTACAATAGTATTATATGAAAGAAAATTATCAGAATTATCATCAAACTGCGATTTACGGATAACATTGCTCCATACTAAGTTTCCGGTGGCATCAAGATTAAGCACAACAATATTATCATAGTAATACCTAACCTGCGAGTTGGAATTAAAATAGTTTCGCGGCCTGCCGGAGTACCAATAGGAAGATGGAGAATATAAATAGTAAGAATTATAAGAATAAGGATATCCATACAAATAATCGTAGCGGTTCCATGGGTTACCACGCGACTGTGTTGAATGATCTTCTGCGGCCAAAATAAAACCGCCATCATTTTTAAGAATTACATCCCTGATAAAAAAGTCGTTTAACGCATATCTTAATCCTCCGTCGGTTTTTGCCATCGCCCTGACAGAATCTTTTAATTCAGCAAAATTTTGCGAAATTAATTCATTAGTGTTTTTGTTCCATACCGCTGTGTAAAGGCCTTCTACATTACCGCGTTTTTTATTATAATAGAGCGAGTTTATTAAATAATGATTGTTAACGTTATCTACCTTGAGCTTTATTTCATCCAGGTAATTACCCGAGAGATTTAGTTGATTCGCTTTAAAAAAATCTAATAGGGGTGCTTTGGTGATTAATTCTGCAGACTCTAAAAAATCACGCGAGCTCGACTTATTGCCTTTTGTAAAAACGAAGTTGCCATCGTTGGTTACGAAGAAATCACTGAGTGCAGATTTGTGCTCATCATAGTCTGTAGCTATTCTTGACTTATGCAACAACTGCAGGCTGTCATTAAAAAGGAGCGTGGTAAAATTAAAATTATCATTCTTTTTCTGGATCTTATAGATCATGATTTTCGACCTATCCTCGCTGTTGATAGCACTGTAGATTTTATTATCAGCGAAAAAACTTATAAAAGTAGTATCAAGTTCAACAGGCTGTTTTACTATATTACCTTCACCATCTATTTTAGCGGCCATGCAATAGAGAATGCTTTTTTTCTGGAATTGATAAATTAAATAAGCAAAATCAGGATAAGCCACAAAGTCTACATTTAAAGTTTTATCCGGAATAAAGTCAAGGTTAACCCGCTCTTTAAGTTTCATATTGTTATCATACACGCTTACAGCAAAACGGTTTCTTATATTTTTGTACACCAAAAGGTTGCCACTAACTTTACCGATTATCTCGAAATCAAGGTTACGTGCATCTTCAGATTCGGGTTCTGTATAAGTAATTGTTTGCGCGAAACTGTTTTGTAAAAAGAAGGCTAAAAGAAAAAATAAAACAAAGTTCTTCATATATGGTTATTATTAAAATAAATTTACGTGAGACTGCCATTCTACAGGCTACGAAGGAATGAAATAAAAAATTCATTACATAACTAATTTACGATAAAATATTATGCCTATAGTTTTAATATCCGGCGGTACAGGTCTCATTGGGACAAATTTAACACGGCATTTAGTTGACAGGAATTATAAGGTGATCATTTTATCAAGGGACAAAAAAAAGACAGCTGACAATCCAAAAATTTCTTACGCTTATTGGGATATCGCTAGTGGAGAGATAGACATTGATGCAGTAAAAAAAGCCGATCATATTATGCATCTTGCCGGTGCCGGAGTGATGGATAAAAGATGGACGGACGAGTTTAAAAAGCAAATAGTTGAAAGTCGTACCAAAAGTAGTGAGCTTATTATAAAGGCGTTGAGGGAGAATGGGCACCAGGTGAAATCGTTTGTGTCGGCATCGGCTATTGGCTGGTACGGCGCTGATGCAAAACCTTTAATACGCCCGGAAGGATTTATCGAAACAGATGTTGTGGACAAGAATTCTTTTCTTGGGGAAACCTGCCTGCTGTGGGAGGCAAGCGTAGAGCCGGTGAGAGAGTTAGGAATACGGCTAACAAAAATTCGTACAGGCGTTGTATTGAGTAACAAGGGCGGCGCATATAAAGAATTTACGATGGCATCTAAGTTTGGTATTGCTGGTATATTAGGTAATGGCAAACAAATAATAAGCTGGATACATATAGACGATATAAGCCGGATGTATATTGAACTGATGGAAAATGAATACGCAGACGGAAGCTATAACGGCGTGGCGCCAACACCTGTTAGTAACAAGGCAATGATGTTACAGATAGCTGAAACTTTAAGGAGAAAATTTTTTATCCCTGTGCATGTGCCTGAATTTTTATTGAAGCTGGCATTAGGTAAGCAAAGTGTAGAAATCTTAAAAAGCGCCACCGTAAGCGATAAAAAAATAAAGGCAGTTGGGTTCACATTTTTATATCCTACCATTGAAGCAGCAGTAGCCGTGTTGGCGGCAAAAAAGAGTCAAACGTGAATGTTTATTAAATTTTTATATGGTATTGATTGCACATTATGTGGCTTAGCTCAATTCTTATAAATCATCATTTCTAAATTTTTTCATAGCGAAAAAATAATAGCCTGCAATATAAATGAGGCTCGCAATTACTAATATATATTCATCAGGAGCATCTTTATAAATTACCTTATTGCCAAACGGTATTGGCAACATAACATCAGTCACTTGAAGGGGCAAAAAATAACCAAGCGGACTGAGTTCGAGTTTAAAATTTATAAGAATAGTTATCAGGAATTCAAATATTAGCCCATATAAAAAGAAAACTGCAATAGCCACGCCGCTCCTTCTAAAAAGTACGGCAATGAACATGGCAAAAGTGATATAAGCCACAGCCTGAATAAAAATATATCCTACATTTTCAATTCCGGAAAACATAAAGTGTGAACCCGTGGTAATCGAACCGAAAAGCAGCGCTACGAGAAAATTAAAAAAAGTGGCCACTACACAAAATAGAATTGCGAAAACAAATTTTACTGATATAAACTGGCCGCGGGTCCATCCGTCAATAATGTTTTGCCTGTGTGTTTTAAAATTAAACTCATTCGTCAGTAACATGATGAAGAGTATACCCGGAAAATAAAGCAACCAACTACTCATCCATCCAACAGTTTGCCACACTTTTGGAAAAGCGTATGGAGTTCCAAAAAGTACCTGGCTTTGAGGCAATGATTCAATGGTTAATTCATTCACATAGTATCCGGTGTAGTTAACACCAAGTATGGCAAAAGAATAAAGAATAGAAAATATCCAGAAAGCTTTATAATTTTTTACTTTAAGCCATTCAATTTTCAATAAATGTAGCATGCAGTTTTAGTTATTAGTAAGCTCAAAAAACCTCGCTTCAAGGCTTTTCTTTTTTAGCAAAAGGTGATTAAGTACAATGCCATTATTGAAGCAATAATTATTTATTGCAGCCAGGTCGGCAGTATTTACGGGGAAAAATATTTTTATGAAGCTGCCATCTTTAACGACTCTTGCATTTGCATCCATTTTTTGTAAAGCAAGCATCAGCTTTTCGTTGTCACTTGCGGCTGCTTCCACCATATCTTCATTAGATAAAATTTCATTTACGTTGCCAGTTGTTACCAATTCGCCGGTTTTTAAAATGGCCACATGTGTGCAAACCTTTTCTACTTCATCAAGCAGGTGGCTTGCCATAATAATAGTTTTACCTTGTGAATACAATTGCTTCATAAGGCCTCTTATTTCTGCAATCCCTACCGGGTCAAGCCCGTTTGTTGGCTCGTCAAACACAAGCACATTAGGGTTTCCCAGCAGGCAAGAGGCAATTGCAAGCCTTTGTTTCATACCTAAAGAATAAGTGCTGAATTTTGAATCCTTTCTTTTCGTGAGGTCTACCATATCCAGTACTCGTGGGATATCTTCCTTTCCATGCTGTTTTATTTCCGCGGCAATCTCCAGGTTTTTTACTCCCGACAAATAGTGGTAAAAATTAGGTGTTTCAAGCAAAGTCCCGATTTTCTTTCGATGATGTTCAGTTGGCACTTCATCAAACAGCCGGTAAGTGCCTGAAGTGGGCTTAAGTATATCCATAATGGTTCCCAGCAAAGTGGTTTTACCACTGCCATTGGGGCCAAGTATCCCAAAAACTGAGCCTTCAGGCACGGTAAAATTTACATTATTTAGTGCACGTATCCTTCCATAAGATTTAGATAAATGTTCGATTGATAATACCGGCATAAGCAATTAAATTATAAGAAGAATATTTGATGATGTAAACGCAATAATTACAATACTAAAGCAGTTATATTGAATTACAAAATGCTGGAATGAATAATTCAAGCTATAACTACGTTTTAGCGATTTAAATATTTACAGGAGAAATAGTAAAATATTGACTAAATCATTTAAGTTTACTATTCAACCAGCCCGCCCCAAATTGAAAATTACTTATTTTGAAAAGTGAGAAATACAAATGACTATTTTTCGTTTATATTAAACAGCTAACTATACCAATATTTTTACAAATTCCTTTTATGAAAATCATACCTATTAAACTCGCATTTGCTATATGCCTGTTTACTTTTCTTTCTGCCTCAACAAGCGCTCAATACACTGAGACATTTGAGTCGCAAACGCCATATGTGAATTACTTTAATAGCAATGGTCAGCCATTTACGCTCACTAACAGCTTCTCTATATTTAGCTCACGATCGGGTTTTGGATATCAACATTCTAACCGCTTTATAGATAACGGAAACAACGTGGCTTTGAATCAAACAGATGCTGTTAAAACTTCTGATTCGAGGCTCTTTAACATGAAAAGCCTCTGGCTCTATGTTTCGGTGGATGGCGGCAGCAACCCTTCTACAGACGGATCAATTATAATAAAAGGGAAACTGGGCGGGGTTGTAAAGTTTACTATCACGAAAACAACAGGATTCAGCTCAACCTTTGTGCCCGATAACGGTTTTACTTATATCAATTTTGCCACAGAAAGTGGAGTTAATAATAGTAATATCAATATTGACGAGGTTGAGTTTCAATTGCAAGGCAATTTTAATTATGTAGCAATAGATAATTTCACCTGGACAGCGCTGGCCGTACTGCCTCTATCTTTAATTTCTTACACAGCAAACCTGCAGCCGTATGGTAAAGTGAAACTAAACTGGCAGACTGCTTCTGAAAATAACGTAAGCCAGTTTATTATTTCTAAAAGCAATGACGGAAGGAATTTCGAAAAAGAAGCTGCATTCGCTGCAACAGGAAGTAGCAATGCAACTGCAAACTATGGCTTTATTGATAATTCACCTTTCCAGGGTGTAAATTATTATCGGCTTGAACAGGTGGACTTAAATGGTAGCGCGAAAACTCTTGGAATCAAAACGGTGGTTGTTGCTAACAGATTTTCTAAGCCGACAGTATTTCCTAATCCTTCAAGGGGTGAAAGTATTACCCTGCGTTCTATAATTTCTCCAAATACACCAAATACTTATTTGATTTCTGATTTATCAGGCCGTATTGTTCGGAAAGGCAATGTCACTTCACAGGAACAAACGCTGGATGTTTCGGGGCTGTCTTCGGGTAAGTACTCCATCGTGTTGAGCAATGGCAATATAATCAACTGGATTAAGAACTGATAGTTCTATCCGATGCTTTGTCCGCTTAAGAGCTAGGTAGCGGCTAGTTCCTCACAGGTTTACCAGTTTTTAAAACGCTTTGTATTCGCTCAAGCGTTTTCTTTTCACCGCAAAGACTTAAGAAAGCTTCACGTTCGAGGTTAAGTAAATATTGTTCGCTTACCAATGTTGGTTCGCTAAGATCGCCGCCACACATTACATAAGCCAGCTTCTGTGCAATTTTTACATCATACTCTGTGATATAATTTCCGCGAAACATTCCGTTGATACCTGCATAGAGCATTCCAAGGCCTGAACGGCCCAGCACCTTTATATCTTTTCGTTGTATGGGTTGGGTGTAGCCGCGTTCGTAAATATCAAGCACACTTTGCTTCGCATCTGCAATTCTTCTTGACTGGTTCATACTTACTTCGTCTAAGCCTTTGCGTAAGATGCCCATTTCATACGCTTCAAAAGCTGATGTAGAAACCTTCGCAGTACCTATTGTAAGAAAGCGGCTTTGAAGAGTAATCGTTTCCGGTTCATTTTCATGCATATCATCCGCGGCACGCAATGTAAATTCTTTCGTTCCACCGCCTCCGGGTATTAACCCAACTCCAAGTTCCACAAGGCCAATATAGCTTTCTGCAGCAGCCTGTACTTTGTCGCTGTGAAGACACATTTCACAAGCACCACCAAGTGTTAAGCTATGCGGCGCAACAACAACGGGTATTGATGAGTATCTTACCCGCATCATGCTGTTTTGAAACATACGGATGGCCATGTCAAGTTCTTCATATTCCTGCTCTGCAGCATACATAAAGATCATGCCTACATTAGCGCCGGCGCTGAATTGCGGACCTTCGTTCGCAATTACCAGCCCTTTGAATTTTTCTTCTGCAATAGAGATAGATTTGTTTACGGCTTCCAGCACTTCACTGCCAATGCTACCCATCTTGGTATTCCATTGCAAGCCTACTACATCATCACCCATGTCGTACAAGTTGCAGGCGGCGTTGCTCCACACTGATTTTTCTTTCAGATCACTTAATATAATAAACGATTCGCCGCCCGGTAATGCTTTGTATTCGCCTGAACTAACGTCGTAGTATAAACGCTTTCCATTTTGCACTTTATAAAAGCTTGTATTGCCTGCCGCAATAAAATCATCAACCCATTTTGCTACATCGTATCCTGCGGCTTTCATTGCTTCAGTTGTTTCTTTTACACCAAAAACATCCCAGGTTTCGAATGCACCAATCTCCCAGCCGAAGCCTGCTTTCATGGCATCATCTATTCTATAGAGTTCATCACTTATTTCAGGAATACGGTGTGAAATATAAGAGAACAGGCTATAATGAAATTCGCGGTAGAACTCGCCGGCTTTATCTTTTCCGGCAATTAATACTTTTAATTTTTCTTTAAGATCATCTATTGGCTTTGCAGCTTCAAGCGTTGCAAACCTTGGGCGTTGGCGTGCCTCGTATTCAAACGTTGATAAATTCAATGTCTTAATTTCTTTTTTTGCAGTTGCATCTTCTCCCCCTTTAGGGGTTAGGGGTATCATCTTCTTAAAAAATCCCTGTCCTGTTTTATCACCCAACCATTTATTGTCTACCATCTTTTGCAGCCATGCAGGGATATTAAATATTTCTTTTGCTTCATCACCGGGACAATTCTCTTTAACGCCCATTGCCACTTTTACTAATGTGTCAATTCCCACAACATCTGCCGTGCGGAAGGTGGCAGATTTTGGCCGGCCAATTACAGGTCCGGTCAACGCCTCAATTTCATCAATACCCAACCCCAATTTATCCATGATGTGAAAGATGGACATGATGCTGAAAACGCCAACACGATTGGCAATGAAGGCGGGAGTGTCTTTGCAAAGCACGGTGGTTTTGCCCAAATACAAGTCACCATAATGCATTAAAAAATCAACAACGCTTTGATCTGTAAAAGGTGTTGGAATAATTTCCAACAGCCTTAAATACCTTGGAGGATTAAAGAAGTGCGTACCGCAAAAATGCTTTTTAAAATCTTCACTTCTTCCTTCCGTCATCATGTGAATAAGGATGCCAGAAGTATTCGACGTAATCAACGTTCCGGGTTTGCGGTATTTTTCTACTTCATCAAAAACAAGTTTTTTTATATCCAGCCTTTCAACAACCACTTCAATTGTCCAGTCGCAGCCGGCGATGTCCTTCATATTATCCTCAAAATTTCCGGTAGTTATATTTTCTATAACATCCTTTGTAAAAACAGGAGACGGATTTGATTTGATCGCCGCAGCTAACGCTTCATTTACTATGCGATTTTTTACCGTAGGTTTATCAAGAGACAATCCCTTCTTTGTTTCTGCATCTGTAAGTTCCTTGGGAGGAATGTCCAATAATAAAACCTGCAAGCCGATACCTGCAAAGTGGCATGCTATACGGCTGCCCATAACGCCACTGCCCAATACCGCTACTTTATTAATATTTCTTTTATGTATCATAATATTAGTTAGTTAAACAACTATAGATGTGAAATTAGTTAAATTTAATGACGTGGATAAATCAAAGGATCCTGGTAAATTAATCCAGGGGATAATACATAAACTCAATTTTTATTTATTGGTTTTGGCAGTTGAAACTGCACTCCAGTCAATATTTTCATTGCCACTATCTACAATGGCTTTCATGTTTTTTTGAAGTAATTGTGCAAGAGGCATTTGCTGTTGTACCGCAGCAGCCTGCCCCATCACAAGATTCATATCTTTTAATCCGAGCTTCATGGTGAAGGCGGCAGGCTCAAATTTTTGTTGCAAAATAATATTGCTGTAATTAGCATACAGCGGTGTATTAAATAAAGTCTGTGAAAACATGTTCCACATTTGCTTTGAATCAACGCCACTTTTTTCTGCGAGGTTAATGCTTTCGCCTATCGCTTCAAGCGCTGAAGCAATAAGAAAGTTGCCACATAGCTTTACCGTGTTTGCTGCCGTAATTGTTTCTCCGAAATCAAAAACATTTGCGCCGCCAGCATCCCTTAATAAAGGCTCTGCCCGCCGGCGAAATTGTTCTTCGCCGCTTATTACATAATTTAATTTTTTCGCTGCCGCAGCATCCGGCCTGCCAAACACAGGAGAAGCGAGATAATACAGGTTATGTTCTTTATGAAGCGAAGCAAGTTCTGAAACAGTTTTCGGAAGAATGGTGCTCATAGAGATATGCAGGCTTTCTTTTTCAAGATTATTTAACAAGCCATCATCTCCTTCGCAAATACTTTTCAATGCTGCATCATCAGAAACGATGGTAAAAACAATTGAGCACTTTTTCGCGAGTTCTGCTATACTTTCACAAACCACAGCGCCTTTATCGCCAAGAGGTTTTGCTTTTGATGCTGTGCGGTTGTAGACATACAATGTATGCCCGCTCTCAAGTAAGTTTAATGCTATCGGAGTTCCAAGGCTGCCTAAACCAACAAAGCCTAAATTTTGTTTCATAAAAAATGTTTTAAGTATCTATTATGTGAGAGATGCGCCTGAATTGGCATTCGTTTTTGGCATAAATAATTTAGATTTTAAAACAACAATCTTCCTTTGTCATCAAATTTTTGTTCACGTTCCCAGTCAGCTATATAATCTTTTAGTTCCAGTAGTTCTTCGTTAACATCATCTATATAAAACTCTTCCATATCAAATGAATCTCCCAGCCATTCTTTATAGAATTTATATTCCTTGTGTTTAGGATTCTTCATGATTTCTATAAGCCTGTAGTATCCGGGGATACTGCCACAGTCTTCCGGCGGGCAGGCATATTTGCCTTTTATACAAAATGGTAACGGCGTAGTAATTGTAGAAGGCTCAATTATTTTTTGTAACGAAATTTCATGCTTCCAGTTATCACCAAAATCATAAGTATAATTTATAATTGTTTGAGGCGAAATAAAAAATTCATTTAAAGTTATTGTTCTTGGATCCACCTTTTGAAACAGCCGTCCCATGTTATACTCATCATCTTCTGCAGAAGGCAGCTCCAGGTAATAATCATGGTATTTAAAATTGAACAGGTGATAATTAAGCCAGCCCATGGCGATTTGAAGAATGTGATGTAGTTCGTAAAAAGTGGTATCGCTCTTTACCAACAACGTGCGGAACACCACAGGCTTAGTATATAAAAGTTTGCATTTTAGCTGATAAATACTATCCATTGCCTAAATTAATTTACTGTTGAGCCATTGTTAATTACTGTATTTGGTGCAACAAAATATAATTTTCCTTCTTTATTTTCTGCCATTAATATCATTCCATTGCTCTCTATACCGCGCATTTTCCGTGGTGCAAGATTGGCAACGACTACAACTTGTTTATTTATAATTTCTTCAGGAGAAAAATGTTCTGCTATGCCCGAAAGGATAATTCGTTTTTCAAAACCAAGATCTATTTCGAGCTTTAAAAGCTTATCAGCTTTAGGGACTTTTTCTGCTGAAAGAATGGTCCCAACCTTAAGATCAATTTTTGCAAAATCATCAAATACTATTTCGGGTTTGATAGGCTTGCTTTCTTCTTCGTAACTGTCGGCTTGCGCATCGTTTGCTTTCCCATCTTCTGCTATAGGAACATTTGGCGTAATTTCCTGCATACTTGTTTTATTTAATTTTTCTATTTGCGCCGTGATCTCTGCATCTTCAATTTTTCTAAATAATAGTTCAGGTGGTCGCAGACTATAGCCAACACTTAATAATTTCATGCTTCCGGCATTTTCCCACTCCAGCATTTTATCTACCACCTTCATCATGTGTATCATCTTCTTTGCAGTAAACGGTAGAAATGGATTGATGAAAACAGCGAGATTAGCGCAAAGCTGCAAGCAAATGTGAAGGCAATTGTCAACGGCCTCCCTGCCCTCCAGGGGAGGGTTCTGGAGATCTTCAGTACTTTGCAAATCCCCTCCCCTGGAGGGGTTGGGGGAGGCCTTCTTCCATGGCTCTTTTACCTGTAAATATTTATTTCCCTTTCGTGCAAGATCAATCACTTCAAATAATGCATCACGGAATTTAAACTGATCAAGAAGGTTTTCAATTTTCAATTTTGTATTTGAAATTTCCTGGACTAATTTCTTATCTGCATCGTCTATTAATTCACTATGCAATGAGGGAACTTTGCCCTTACATAGCTTGTGCATCAGCACAAAAGTGCGGTTTACATAGTTGCCAAAAATCGCAACTAATTCACTGTTATTCCTGTCCTGGAAATCTTTCCACGTAAAATCATTGTCTTTGGTTTCGGGTGCATTGGCGCAAAGCACATACCTTAATACATCCTGCTGGCCGGGAAAGTCTTTCAAATACTCGTCAACCCATACAGCCCAGTTGCGGCTTGTAGAAACCTTCTGCCCTTCAATATTCAGGAACTCATTAGCAGGAACATTATCAGGCAATACAAAATTGCCATGTGCCTGAAGCATTGCCGGAAATATTATGCAGTGGAAAACGATGTTATCCTTACCGATAAAATGAACAAGCTTCGTACCTGCCTGTCCGGCAGGCAGGTCTTCTTTATACCAATAATCTTCCCAGTTATCAAGCAATTCTTTTGTTGCAGAAATGTAACCAATAGGCGCATCAAACCATACGTACAATACTTTGCTGCCTCCCCCTTCGGGGGCCGGGGGGCTTGGAACTTGTATGCCCCAATTGCTGTCACGTGTCATGGCGCGTGGCTGCAAACCTTTATCCAGCCAGCTTTTACATTGGCCATAAACATTATTCTTCCATTCCTTATGATCTTCGAGTATGTATTGCCGTAAGAAAGCTTCATAATCCTGCAAAGGAAAATACCAATGAGTAGTTTTCTTCTTCACAGGAACGGCGTCACTTAATGTACTTCGTGGATTTATTAATTGTTCAGGACTTAATGATGAACCACAATTTTCACATTGATCACCATAGGCAGCCGGATAGCCGCATACGGGGCATGTTCCACTAATATACCTGTCTGCTAAAAATGTTTTCTTCTCTTCATCATAAAACTGTTCTGTTTCTTTTTCTTCAAATAAACCTTTCTCATAAAGATTTAAAAAAAAGTCTGAAGCTGTCTTATGATGTATTGCATTGGAAGTTCTTGAAAAAATATCGAATGATATTCCCATTTCTTCAAAACTATCACTTATGATCTTATGGTACTTATCCACCACTTCCTTTGGCGTAGTATCTTCCTTCATTGCCCTAATGGTAATGGGCACACCGTGCTCATCAGTGCCGCTCACAAATTTTACATCAAGCTTTTTAGCTCTCAGGTAGCGCACGTAAATATCTGCAGGAAGATAACAACCTGCCAAATGCCCGATATGGACGGGGCCGTTGGCATACGGCAGCGCTGCTGTTATTAAATATCGTTTGAATTCTTTCATGATCTATTGCCCAAATACTAAATCTTTTTAGGTTTGCAAAAATACCGCAAACCGCTCCAATGCCCAAACAACAAAAGCTGCCTGAATCCGGAAATGCTAAGTTGCCATTAAACCATATTATTATAAATTTGAGCTGATGAACCGAAAGCACTTTATTTCTTCCATATTTCCTTTGGCTTCAATTGCGTCGGCGGCAAAAGAAGATATTTCTTTTTTTGAAAGCGAGCATAAAACTAAAATTCCAACTTACTTGCGCAAGGGCGACACGATCGGCATTACCTGCCCTTCGGGTTTTATAACAATGGAAGAGATACAGCCGGCTGTAGAAAAAATGCAGGAATGGGGATTGAAAGTCCGTGTAGGCAAAACCGTCGGTGAGCGGGATTTTACTTTTGCCGGTTCTGACGAAGAGAGAGTAAATGATTTTCAAATGATGTTGGATGATCCGGGGATAGATGCGATCATGCTTGGCCGTGGAGGCTATGGCGCGGTAAGAATTATTGATCGTATTAATTTTAAAAAATTTTCTTCAAAACCAAAATGGATAATAGGCTTTAGTGATGCGACCGTTATACATTCACATCTTAACGCAAACTTTGGTATTGCATCCATTCATTCTAAAATGTGTAACAGTTTTCCGGATGATTGGTCGTTGGCAGAACAAACGCAAATTGATTCTATTGATTCAATAAGAAAGTGCCTTGTTGGAGATGAAATGAAATATGTTGTAAACCCTGGCCAGCAGAACCGGATGGGAGTCGGTGAAGGAACATTGGTTGGTGGCAATCTTTCTATACTCGAAAATCTTGCTGCATCAGTATCTGATATTAATACTGATAATAAAATTTTATTTCTTGAAGAAGTAGGGGAGTATCCTTACAACATTGACCGCATGTTGTGGAATTTGAAGCGTAGCGGAAAATTTCAGAAGTTGAAAGGATTAATAATTGGTGGATTTAAAATGAAGCCGGATGATCCGGGAGAAGAATTTGGAATGAATTTGCACCAAATGGTTTTGGAAAAAGTAAAAGAATATAATTATCCTGTTTGTTTTAATTTTCCGGTGGGGCATCAGAAAGAAAATTATGCATTGAAGTGCGGTGTAAAACACAAGCTGACCGTTAATGAAAACGGGGTTGAATTGACCGGGGTATAGATTATTTTAGAAAACTTACGGTAATATAACATGATTAAAATTCCCCCATATTTAAAGCCTGGCGATACCATCGGTATCGTTTGTCCTGCCGGTTATATGCCCGCTGAAAAGGCAGCAACCGCGATCCAAACATTGAAGGAATGGGGATTCAGAGTGGTGGTTGGAAAAACATTGGGCCATCAGTTCAATTATTTTTCCGGTAATGATAATGAACGTCTCGCCGATCTGCAGCAAATGATGGACGACAATGGCATCAACGCTATATTATGTGCAAGGGGTGGCTATGGTATGGGTAGGATTATTGATAAATTATCTTTTAAAAAATTTAAAAAAAATCCTAAATGGACAGTTGGGTTCAGTGACATAACAGTTTTGCATAGCCACCTGCTTACTAATTATAGAATTGCATCTTTGCATGCGCCGATGGCTGCTGCTTTTAATGACGGAGAAGATAAAAATGTATTTATACAAAGCCTGCACGGTGCATTGGTGGGGCGGTCTGCAACTTATAGTTGCCAGGGAAATCCATTTAATCAAAAGGGTAAAACTTCCGGTGTTTTGGTAGGTGGAAACCTGTCATTGCTGGCGCATCTGATTGGTACTTCTTCTGATATTGTTACAAAAGATAAAATTTTATTTATTGAAGATGTAGGTGAATATATTTATAATGTTGACCGCATGCTTTACCAGTTAAAACGTTGTGGTCGCTTTGATGATCTTGCAGGTTTAATTGTTGGAAAATTTACTGACATGAAAGACACAACAATTCCCTTTGGCCAAACTACGGAAGAAGTTATAAGAGATATCGTCAGCGAATACGATTATCCAATTTGTTTTGGATTTCCCGTAAGCCATGATAAAGAAAATTATGCCTTAAAGATTGGGGTAAAATATGAGCTTACTGTTTCGGCTACATCCGTTCAATTAGAAGAATTTTAGAAAGGTATATTTGCCGCATGAATTTTACCATCATCCGCTTTCTTAAGACTACTTTCATCCGGCTAAGGCTTCACGTTTTGTTCTCCTGGCTTACAGGTTTGCTGCAACAAATAATATGGATGAACAGGCTTTCAAAATGGGTAAGTGAAAATAAATATATCGCCTTCAATGACTTTCCTTCAAAATGGGATTATAACAAGCGGAATGATCTCTATAAATATGTGATTGAAAAAGAAGGGTTGACTGTTGATATAAATTACCTGGAGTTTGGCGTGGCAGATGGGCACTCTTTTAATTGGTGGATGACGGCTAACACGCAGCCGGGATCGAGCTTCTATGGCTTTGATACTTTCACCGGCTTGCCTGAAGATTTTGGCCCATACAAAAAAGGAACTTTCAATACGGCAAATAATATTCCTTTGATTAAAGATGAAAGGGGTAAATTTTTCCAGGGACTATTTCAACAAACGCTGCCGGGATTTTTAAAATCTTTTGATAATGAAAACCGGAACGTGATAATGCTTGACGCGGATCTTTATACTGCTACCTTATTCACGCTTACCAGCCTTGCTCCGTTTCTTAAAAAAGGGGACATCATTTTTTTTGATGAGTTTGTAGTGCCCACACATGAATTTATGGCGTATAAAAACTTTATTGATTCATTTTATTTCGATCTCGAACTAATAGGCGCGGCGAATAATTTTTATTTTGTTTCTTTTAAAGTGAAGTGAGTTCAATTAAAAACAAAAGCCAAAGACGCATTTCATCAATTCGCATTTTTGAAGTTTATATAAGTGGTGAGTGTTGTACACTTTGAAGTTTAAAAGTATCTTTGTTTAACAATGACATTTTACGAAAAATATCCCCAATTAAAAGAAAAGGCGTTCCTTTTGAATATGCTGACAGAAACTGTTTTTACTACTATGTCTCTGGAAGACCAACAAGTGCCTAAAAAAAGGATTCAGGAAATTATTTTGTCTTTGCTTTCAGATAAAGAATTAGAAAGAAATAAGTTCAACGGAAATCAAATCTCTTAATTGCTCAATCTCTCCTTTATCAGCCGCTTTCAAGGCGTTAATGTAGACTTTTCGACTATCACCTTCGCGGTAATATAATACCAAAGGCTTATAACCAAATTTCATTGCTACTAAGTTCATGAGAATTCTGCCCGTCCTGCCATTGCCATTATTAAATGGATGAATGCGTATAAACTCATAGTGGGTATATAAAAGACAATCTATATGTTCTCCCCTTGTTTCAGCAACCGATATTTTAAAATTCAAATTGTCAGCAAATTGATACATAAGCTGAATAAGTCGGTGAGGTTGTGGTGGGTTAAGCTGTCCAACTAAAATATTAGTACTGCGCCACTTTCCGGCCCAATCATAAAGATGCTTAAAAGCAATTTTGTGAATTTCAAGTATCAGGCTCGATGTGATGGTAATATCAGTATCAAGCTGCAATACGAAAAGTTCTGCTAAGGCAATTCCTTTTGCTTCTTGCTCATTGATAGCATTTTTATCAGTAAGATTCAGGAAATTATCTTCTGAGGAAGGTGTCCAATTTGTGTTGTCCTGCATCACTCAAAGATAGTTCTTCAAAGCTTTGAAGTTCGGACTTAACATTCATGTCAGCCCGGTATTTGCTACTTGATATCTCATACCTTCATTCCCCCAACAACGAATCAAGCTTTTGGTGAAACAGCGGAAAATCATTGAGATTGTTATGGCTACCGTATTCTATCGTAATAAATTCATCTCCGGGTTTGAAAAACTTTGTTAGCTTTTTGCCATTGCTGTAAGGCACTACGCCATCATCAATTCCATGAAAAATAGTTACAGGTTCCTGTATCTCCTGCAAGTATTGAAAGGTGGGAAGTTTGAAATGTGCCATTGAGTTGGTTGGATAAATGGGTGCGTAATGGCCTAACAGGTCTGCCATACTGTAATACGGCGTCTCAAGTATCAGCCTTTTGCATTTTTTTTTCGAAGCTACCCACGCTGCAATGCCTGATCCCAGGGATTTTCCATAGATAATAATACTGTCTTCTTTATATTTTGAATTGGCAAGTTTATAAACCTCGTTGGCTTGCTTGTAAAAGTTTTCTTCAGATAATTTACCCGTGGTTTTTCCATAACCAGGATAATCAGGCATCCAAACTTCGTAGCCGTTTTTAGTGAAATTAGCAGCATACTTTTCATACCGGTTTATGTTGCCGCGATTGCCATGAAAATATAGAACGACTCCTTTTGGCTTTGCTGAAGGAAAAAATTGTACGAGGTTAAGGTTGTCATTTGCATTCATCGCGATATTGACTTCTTTAAACGGAATATCAAATTTGAACACGTAATTATATGGCAGCGACTCCGGATGGAACATAAGTTTTTCCTGCAGGTAATAGAGCGCTATGCCAATACCGCAATAGACAATGATAACCACTTTGCTCCAGCGGAATATTTTTCTACCTGCACTTTTATTACTTGTATTGACTTCGTTTTCTATCATTGAAATATTTACTAATTTTTTAAAATGTCTCTTATAAAATTATGGTATTCCGGAAACGTGGGCAGGTTATTATGACCACCACCATGAATTCGAATCAATGTTATTTTTTTGGGATTTAATTTTTGTAATTGTTCACTTTGCTTTATTGGAATCATCCAGTCTTTGGTGCCGTGCAGAATATAAGTATGGCAGTTTACTTTCATTATCCATTTATTCGTAAGAATCTGGTAACGCAAAATATACTTCATTGGCAGGATGGGGAAAAAGCGCTGCACAGCCTTTCTAAAACTGTAGTAAGGTGCATCAAGTATCAGGTACCGCGGAGAATTATCACTGGCAAGTTTTGCAGCAAATCCGCTTCCAAGGCTTCGTCCATACAAAATCATGTCGCTTTCATGATAACGCTCTTTCAGTTTATCATACACTACCTGCATATCTGCGTACATAACTTTTTCACCACGTGTACCGGTGCTTTTGCCAAAGCCACGAAAGTCAACAAGTACAACATCATATTTATAGCGATAAAAATCTTTTGCATATTTAGCCCACCCTTTTATGCTCCTCGTATTTCCATGAAAATATAAAATGAGGCCCGAAGGGTTTTCTACATGAAAGTGCAAGCCATTAATTCTGACACCGGGCTCTACATCAAAAAATAATTCCCTGAACGGCACATCATATTTATAAAGAAAATCCTGCTTTAATTTCTCAGGCTTAAAAATAAATTTCTCCTGTATTATATACACAATGATGATGGCTACTGCATATCCGGCGATAATATAGATGATGGTTGGAGACACTTTTATGGTGAGTGAGCAATTGTGAATGGTTAGCAGGTCAATGGTTACTAGGTCAATAGTCAATAAGTCAATAGATGATACTTTGATTTCTAATAAACCAGTTAACCAATGAACTAATTAACCAATAAAAACTAAATGCTATTCATCTTCCGGAAATATTCTCGTCAACTTTAACTGGCTAACAGGGGCAACTATTAAAGGAAATTTTTCAACGGTTACATTGCTTTGTTCAAGGCCAAATCCCCTTTCTTCGCTCAGGCTGACCTCCTTTACCCAAAAATGAAGTTTCATAATAAGCTTTTCAAAAAATGGTAATTCATTGTCCCGTGACAGGAATTTTTCCATCACGATAAATTGAAAATCACCGACTACATTATTTCTTTGCAGGCTTTCATACCGGCTGGTGATATTTACTTCCATATTAGACACCATATTTTCCACCACATGCCTGAACATTAAATTTATGTGCGGCTCCATTCTAAATCCTAATCTGAATTCAACGCGGATTATTTCATTTGGTATAATCGCATCTACTGAATATTCTAAAGTAAACGGATCATCTAATGTATCCACATGCACAAACCAATAAATGTCCGCACGTTTTGGTTTTCTGTTCAGGATTGAGTAAATAATTTTATGCTCAATCTCCTTAGGATTATTGGCACTCGTAAGGTACACGAGATGTGTAGCATACTTTGCAATGGAGTTGTCGTTGCTTAATTCCTGCAACATAGGAAGATACTGTTCCAGCCGTACGAATTCTACATACCTGTTCTTGATTTTTCTTGCCCGGTACCAGAGGTACATTACAGAAAACATAACGCATCCGATAAGGCAAGTGAAGTAGCCGCCGTGCGTAAATTTTAATAACAACGCCACAAGAAAAGTAATTTCTATAATGCCATATACAATTAGGAAAAGATAAATCAGCCACGACTTCACCCGGTGTACCACCATATAGTTGGCATAGAGCATAGTTGTTGCAAGCATAGTCACTATAATTGCCAGGCCATAAGCTGCTTCCATGCGTGATGATGTTTGAAAGTAGAGAACAACGCCTACACAACCAATAAAGATCATGGTATTAACGGCCGGTATAAATAGTTGTCCTCTTTCATCCGAAGGATACTTTATTTTAAGCTTAGGCCAGAGATTCAATCGCATCGCCTCACTGATAAGCGTAAACGAACCTGATACCATTGCCTGGCTTGCAATAATTGCGGCAACCGTTGCTATACACACACCAACCAAAACAAACCATTGCGGCATAAGATCATAAAAAGCATTTATATGCAGGCTTGCTTTTACATCGTCTGTAATTGTGAGCCCCTTCCTATGTGCGAGGAGATAAGCGCCCTGACCAATATAGTTGAGCAGCAGGCAGGATTTTACATATATCCATGAAATACGAATGTTACCCCGGCCGCAATGGCCGAGATCGCTATACAATGCTTCAGCTCCTGTGGTACATAAGAATACTGCCCCCAAAAGCCAAAAGCCCGAGGGATAATTAGCTAAAAAATTGATAGCATAGTATGGGTTAAAAGCTTTGAAAATAGTGAGATCGTCCAGCACATGAAAAGCGCCGAGGAAAGCAAGCATGGTAAACCAAATAAACATTACCGGCCCGAACATTTTTCCGATGGAGGCAGTGCCAAACTGTTGCAGGAAGAAAAACATTACAATAATTATCAGCACAATAATCATAATAGTGTTCGGCTGAATGGCGTGTAAAACCGGTAATTGGCGAAGGCCTTCAATCGCAGAGGTGATAGATATTGGCGGTGTAATGATGCCGTCAGCGATTAGCGCCGCTCCTCCTATCATTGCCGGGTATACAAGCCATTTGTATCGTCGCCTTACCAGGGCATACAAAGCAAAAGTTCCGCCCTCTCCCTTATTGTCTGCACGCAAAATCATGATTACGTACTTCAAAGTTGTCTGCAATGTAATCGTCCATATAATGCACGAGAGGCTCCCAATAATTAGTGTGTCAGAAATTAATTTGTTATAGATAATTGCATTGAAAACATATAAGGGCGATGTTCCGATGTCTCCGTAAATAATTCCTAAAGCTATAAGCAGACCTGCAGGTGTTACCGAATTGAGATTTTTTCTCACGCCAAAAATTTAAATGAATTCACAACCGACTTATTCTTTTTTAGATTGTATTGTCATTGTAAAAATAACTGCAAATGTAGAGTGAATCCTGAAACTTGCAACTAATTCCTGTCAATTAAACACCAATTGGTCCTTCGCCTTGCATTCAGAAATAACTATATTTCGCCTTGCATTTCAAATGTCGCCTGGCCGTACTCCTTGTGTCGGTGGACATCGCCCACGGCGGCCCGCTCCTGCCAGTGTCTCCAACAACCGGCGACGTTTTGAAATGCACCCGTCCTTCGAGAAAGACTTATATTTATAATAAACCCTCTTAATGCCTAAAAGGAAAAAAGTTTTTGTATGGGTACTCTTTTGCATTATGTTGCTCGTTGCAATGTCTGATGGCATTCGTTACCTGCGGCCTGATGGTAAAAAGGATAAAATTGAAAGTGCGGCGGGCGATTTTCTTTTGGATAGTAACTCAAAAATAATATTCATATACAATGCATGGGGTGGCATGGTGCCCGGCACCATTGGTTTTTTACATAAATTCTTCAGGCCATCTACCTATCCGTGCAATCTTTGCCTGCTTACTCATGGGCCTTTTGGAATGAAAAAGCAATGGAAGCTTTTTCTCGATTCGCTTCCCCTGGCAAAAGTTTATCTTGATAAGGATGAAGGGAGAAAAAAATACCTGCCGGACGATTTGCCTTTGCCGGCGATTTTATTAAGCGATAGCCTGCATACACGCATGCTGGTGAATGCCAATGAGATTAATGATGTTCATACACTCGACAGTTTAGTCGTTCTTGTCCGCAACAAATTAACGGCAAGTGAGGCTAAGAAGAATTGAATGTGGCCGCATAAAAAATCCCCTTCAAACATTTTTTGAAGGGGATCACCAGAAAAATTCTTTATAAAATTTTATAAAGCAATTTGTTTTTCTGTAACCATTTTTCTTAAGTTAATAAGTCCATAACGCATGCGTCCAAGTGCAGTGTTAATGCTACAATTAGTGAGCTTTGCTATCTCTTTAAAACTAAGGTCGGCATAGTGCCTCATTACAATTACTTCCCTTTGATCTTCCGGCAGAAGATCAAGTAATCTTCTTACCCTGTCGTGGCTTTGTAACTGAATCATTTTTTCTTCAGCATCAGCTTCCGCAAAATTGATTACCTCGAAAATGTCGCGGTCATCACTTGTTTTAATAGAAGGGCTGCGTTTGATTTTTCTAAAATGATCAACACATAAGTTATGCGCAATACGCATTACCCACGGTAAAAATTTTCCTTCATCGGTGTAGCGGCCACCATTGATGGTATCAATTACTTTTATAAAAGCATCCTGGAAAATATCTTCTGCAAGATATTTGTCTTTTACTAACAAGTAGATTGAAGTGTAAATTTTGTCTTTGTAGCGGTGTACAAGGCTTGAAAGAGCTTCAGAATCCCCATCAAGGTAAAGGTGGATCAATTGCTGATCGGAAAGTGTGTTCATGGTTTTCATAAACTGTTGCGATTTTTAATTTAGGATAATTGTGTAAGTCAACCAATTTAAGAGAAAATAATGTAGAGAGATTATTGCGAAGCGCAGAAAAGTCCTTCATTCTTTCAGGAAAATTGGAATTGCTAAATTAGAGGAATAAATCAACCGTACAAGTAATTTCCACGCTTATTTTACGAATTCTTAAAAATAGAGGAATAACACTCATGAGAGCGTTTAGTAAAATTACGATTCGTTATTTTTGCAATCGAAGATGAAAACAACTAAAGCAAAACCCACGCCAGACTTGGCTAAATCAAAAGTTCAGCATAATAATATTTTTATAAAGGGAGCCAGGGTTCATAACCTTAAGAATGTATCTGTAGAAATTCCCCGTAATAAATTTATCGTAGTTACCGGTGTTTCCGGGTCTGGTAAATCATCATTAACTATAGACACTTTATTCGCGGAAGGGCAGCGCAGGTATGCTGAAAGCCTCAGCGCTTATGCCAGGCAATTTATGGCCCGCATGAATAAGCCCGATGTTGATTATATTAAAGGCCTTTGCCCCGCCATTGCCATTGAACAAAAAGTAATAACACGTACACCACGGTCAACTGTAGGAAGCATGACGGAAATATACGACTACCTGCGACTGTTGTTTGCACGTGTGGGAAAAACAATTTCACCCGTTTCCGGAAGAGAAGTAAAAAAGGACGATGTGGGTGATGTAGTAAGAGCTATAAAGGAATGTAAAAAAGGCGATAAGATTTTATTGTTGGTTGCCTTTAAGCAGCATCATAGCAGGAATGTAAAGGAGGAGTTGAATATTTTAATGCAGAAAGGCTTTTCAAGAATTTACCTTGATAAAGAGATTATAAGAATTGAAGACATACAGGATCAAAAAAACCTTTCTTCTTTATTTACCCATAAAACGCCTTATGTTCTCGTCGATCGTCTTCTCGTAAAAGATTTTGATGAAGATGACAATCATCGTATATCCGACTCCGTTACCACGGCTTTTTATGAGGGAGAAGGTGAAGTGATACTTGAAATAAACGAAACAGAAATTTTGCATTTCTCAAATAAGTTTGAGCTTGATGGAATAAAGTTTGAAGAACCTGTACCCAATTTATTCTCTTTTAATAATCCTTATGGCGCCTGCCCCGTATGTGGTGGCTTCTCCCTGGTACTTGGTATAGATCCTGATCTTGTGATGCCTGATAAAAGATTAAGTGTTTATGAAAATGGTATTGCTCCATGGCGTGGTGAAAAATTAGGGCAATGGAAAGAGAACCTCATTCGTGTTGCGAGGAGATTTGATTTTCCGGTGCATAAGCCCATCATTGATCTTACTACAGCGCAATACAATTTGCTCTGGACAGGAAATGAATATTTTTCCGGCCTGAATGAATTCTTTAAAGAAGTAGAACAAAATTTATATAAGGTACAATACCGTGTTTTGCTTAGCCGGTACAGGGGGCGAACGCTTTGTCCTGAATGTAATGGCTATCGTCTTCGTAAAGAAGCATTATATGTAAAGGTAAATCACCATAATATCGGGGAACTCTGCGAAATGCCCGTAAAAGATTTACAGAAATGGTTTGAAGAAATAGAATTGTCTGACTATGATCAGACTGTTGCGAAACGCATCTTAATCGAAATAAATAATCGCCTGCACACGCTGTTGGATGTAGGCCTTGGTTATCTCACACTAAACCGGCTTGCTAATTCTTTAAGTGGCGGCGAAAGCCAGCGTATACAGCTTACACGCAGCCTCGGAAGCAATCTTACAAATTCTCTTTACATCCTGGATGAGCCTTCTATTGGGCTGCACTCAAGAGACACAGAGCGGCTCATTTCCGTTTTGAAAAATTTACGGGATATGGGTAATACAGTGGTAGTAGTGGAGCATGACGAAAGTATGATGCGGCATGCGGATCACATAATTGATATGGGTCCATTTGCCAGCCATCTCGGGGGTGAAGTGGTAGCCGAAGGCGACTACGATGTAATCATTAATAACCCGGAAAGCCTTACCGGGAAATACTTAAACGGAGAATTATCCATAGAACCACCGAAGCATGTACGCAAATGGAACCGCTCAATAACCGTGCATGGAGCGAGGCAAAATAACCTGCAAAACATTGATGTAATAATTCCGCTGAATGTGCTGTGCGTGATAAGTGGAGTAAGTGGTAGCGGCAAAACCACTTTGGTAAAACAAATTCTTTACCCGGCTTTAAAAAAAATAAAAGGAGAGTTTGCAGAAAAAGTAGGGTTAAATAAAGGATTGACTGGCGATATAGATTATATATCGCAGGTAGAAATGATTGATCAAAATCCTATCGGCAAATCTTCACGTAGTAACCCGGTAACGTATATAAAAGCTTATGATGAAATCAGGGATCTTTTTAGTAAGCAGCCTTTGAGCAAAATGCGGGGTTACCAGCCCAAGCACTTTTCTTTTAATGTGGACGGTGGAAGGTGCGATGCTTGTAAAGGAGAAGGGGAGCAGGTAGTTGAAATGCAGTTCCTGGCAGACGTTCATTTAATATGTGATGTTTGTGGAGGCAAAAGATTTAAGCAGGAAGTACTGGAAGTAACTTATCGTGAAAAAAATATTTACGATGTGCTTGAGATGAGCGTGGATGAAGCGATTGATTTTTTCAGTAAGGAAAAAGATAGCGGTAAAAAAAGCGATGCAAATGGCGCAGATGTTGCAAAAAAAATCCAGCCGCTGAGTGATGTTGGTTTAGGATACATAAAGCTTGGCCAATCATCTGATACACTAAGCGGGGGAGAAGCACAGCGGGTAAAGCTGGCGTCTTTCCTTGGTAAAGGAAGTGGACAAGGCAATGTTCTTTTTATTTTTGATGAACCGACTACGGGCCTTCATTTTCATGATATAAAAAAATTGCTCACTTCGTTTAAGGCCCTGATCGGGCAGGGGCATTCTATTCTCGTTATCGAACACAATACCGATGTTTTGAAATCTGCGGATTGGATAATTGACCTTGGCCCCGAAGCGGGTGATGGGGGCGGAAACCTTGTGTATGCCGGTGTGCCGTCAGGTTTGAAGAATGTGAAAGAAAGTTACACGGGAAAATATTTATAATAACTATAGCCTAGGCATAAGTTAAAAAGCTATAGAAAATATATCAACCTATTTAAATGCTTTTTCAAATTCTGCCTTAGTAAGAATTTTAAGTTTTTTATATTTTTTTTCAAGATAGGATTTTTGAGATAGGATGTGTTTATCCCCACTGGTTATAAATCCAGAATTGGTTTGAAGTGCAAGTGCGATGATATAATTATCATTTTTGTCTTCAGGAATATAAGATTTTATCGGCTGAACCAGCGTGAAAGCCACGCTTATTTGTTTGATAAAATTAACAGCATCTCCAACATTGATATGATATTTCTTGAGATGGGGATAATTGAGCACACGTTTTACTTCTACCAGTAATTCCGCACAATAGTAAAATGTTATCTTATGATCAACTACAATATTGGCGGGAATTTGTTCATTATTTGTAATGAAATAACTTACCCAGATATTTGCATCCAGCACATATTTATTTATCCGCATATTGCTTCCTTACTATATGCTTTATTTTATCTATCTGAGCCATCGTAAGTGGCTTCACACCTTTTTCAGGTTTGGCAATTGGTTTTCTTTTTTTTCTCCTTAAATTAAGTGTACGTGCATAGGCGAGTACTGATTCTTTTTCTAATGGCTCTAACTTATCTACTTCCTGAAGTAATGCCTCTATAGTTTTATTCAACTTAATTATAAGGGCCATGACATAATTTTTGTTAAGCCAAACTTACGATTTTTATCTGCGTAATTGCCTAACGCATGATAATACACGCATACGATCAAGTATGATAACATGATATAGAAGTAATTAGATTTGATAAATATTCCGAAAGGGCGACATAGGAAGCCTTGTGTACTTATTTATCCCCTTCCTTCTTCACTTCTTTAAACAATGCGAAGAGAGCCATAGCATGTCCATGGCCCAATTCATAATCTTTTTTAAGCCAATTTACTATTTCACCAGCCTTTACACCATCAGCCAGTTTTCCTTTTTTAAGAAATCCTTTTTGCTCTGCCAGCTTTTTAAATTCAGAAGGGCTCTTTCCTGTGTTTGCCTGTATGTTATCCATATACGCCTGGAATGACATCTTGTTTATTTTTATATTTTGGAAATATTAGTTTCCATTTTGAAAATCAAGTCCTTTTTCTTTTAATGCTTTTTGTAAAACAGGTATTGTGGTTTTTCCAACACCATGAAATTTCATTATCTCTTTTTCACTATGCTTTGATAATTGTTGTAATGTTTTTATACCATTATTTTCCAATGCCCGCCTTGCCGGAGCGCTGAGTAATGACAGAAAATTTTTTTCTTTTTCTTCGTTTCCCTGCGCCCGGAATTTTACAATCCGCGTTATCAAATCTAAAGGCATCGGCCCATCCAATGGAAATTGTACCGAGCCCTTTCCCTGTTTATATTTAGACAATTCTTCTTCAAACGCCGTATGTCCGGACGGTGTAGCATACAGGCCAATATGATTTTCATATCCTGCAAAATAAACAAGTGGTTTACCATTTAACTTATAAGCCGGCATAGCATAGTTTATACTTTCTTCAGCCGCAGGCGCTGCTTTTTTAATTGTCTTACGCACCTGCTCTAAAACTTTTTGCGTCGCTTTTGGAAAGCTGTTTATGTATTCATTTACGTTGGCTGCTTTAGTAGTTTTCATAAAATAATATTTTTAAAAAAGGCTTTATATCAAGCCTCTTCCAGTTTTTTAATATCAAATTTTTTCATTTTCATAAAAGCTTGTGTAACCTTTTCTCTTCTTGCAGGATCACTCATCAGCTTACCAAGCATTGAGGGTACAATCTGCCACGACACGCCAAATTTATCTTTCAGCCAGCCGCATTGTGATTCTTGTCCTCCCTCGGTTAGCTTGTTCCAGAAATAATCTATCTCTTCCTGGGTTTCGCATGGCACTACGATTGAAACACCTTCATTAAACGTGAAATTATGTGCCCCGGAACTGTCCATTGCGACAAACAATTGGTTATTTAATGTAAACTGTGCATGTTTAATATAACCTTCCACATCGTGCTCACCTTTTTCATAAGGGCTTATCATTTTTACTTCCGCATTTTTTGGTGATCCATTTTGTTTGGAAAAAACATCCGTATAAAAATTAATAGCTTCCTCAGCTTTGCCGGCTTGCTGTTGCGTGAACATTAATGCGGGTACTATTTTTTGTTCATTGTTATTACCCATCATCAGTTGCCAATTCACGCCAAATTTATCCTGGCACCATCCGTATTTTTCACTCCACGGATATTTATCAAGAGCCATCATTACGCTGCCATCCGCTGAGAGGTGTTTCCATTTTTGTTCAATTTCTTCGGCGCTATCGCAATAGGCAAAAAATGAGATCGAAGGATTTTTTTTGAACATGGGTCCACCGTTGAGCCCCATAAACTGAAAGCCATCTAATTCGAAAATAACCACCATCGGATTTTCCGAAGTGATGGATGAATTTTCAAAAGCAGCACAATAATAATCTGCCGCTTCTTTGGCATTTCCATCAAACCATAAGCATGGATACATTTTATTTTTCATTTCTTTTAAATTTTATTTAAGAGTATAAAAGTAATATCGAAAAATTTTATTTATGCAGTGTGTTTATGACATTCTCAAGGGTGGATTGCGACTTTTCTTAATTGAGAAAGATTATCACTAAGCTATTGCAGCGTGTGCAGGGGAAAGCAAATATGTTATCAGGATGATGCATTTATTTGCCTTTATACTTTTCGTAATTAATAATAAAAACGCTAAGTAGAATGACGGCTAATGCTACTGTTTGCAACAGGTCAATTGTTTCGCCACCAAAAAATACACCTAACAATACGGCCACCACAGGGTTTACATAAGAGTTAGTGCTTACCTGTGTGGCAGGCCTTACCTGCAGCAGCCAGATGTAAGCGCTGTAACCTGCAAGCGATCCCATCGTGATGAGATATATGATGGATAACCATGCACGCCAATGAACTTCGTGAAAATGAAAATGATTTATCTCACCCGTGCAAATTGACAAAATCAAAAATGATAACGCGGCAAAGATCATCTGCCATGAAGCGCCCACCATTGTGTGGCCACTGGCATTATATTTTGAATATAAAGAACCAACAGACCAACTAATACTTCCAATAACAATCACAGCTAAGGCAATAAACTGAATTGTATTGCTACCGGCAGAAAATTTCGAAAATAATTTTTCACCAAATAAAAGAACGACGCCTAAAAAGCCGGTAATGATGCCGGTAATGATGTACTTGTTATTAAAATTAGCTTTCCTGTTTCTTGCATCAAACAGTACAAACCATATTGGCGCGGCAGAAACAAGTACGGCAACAAAGGAACTGGGAAGCGTTATCTCGGCCCATATAATAGCGCCGTTGCCTATAAACAATAAGAGGTTGCCGACTATAAATGACGTCTTTATTTGCGGCCAATATACTAGGGGATATTTTTTTAACGCACACCATGCAAGCAAAAGAAAGCCCGAGGCAAAAAAGCGCAACGCTCCCAAAAGAAAAGGAGGAAAATCCCTTTCCGATGATTGTATAAAAAAGTAAGTAGAGCCCCAAACGATGTACACAATTGCAAAGGCAATTATTACTGTTGCCAGCGGCGCATGTTTATTTGGGCTATTATTCATGAGCGTGCAAAGATGCTTCGCACGTTTGTATCCGCAAAAATGTTTTTGGAAAATAGTATAATCTTTAAGGGAAAATTCGGAAGGGAGCGCCTACCTCAGCCGGTTACTCTCTTTTATAAGTTTTGAATCTTTGTAAATTCCCCTGGCTGCGAAAATGAGAAATACAATTATGAGCAGATGAAGAGAAGCCCAAAGGCTAAAGTTGCCGTTGGAAAACTTATTAGTTTCTCTTATGTAAAGAAAAATAATAAGGCATTCTGCCAGGAGGCCAAACATGATTATCCTGAATTGAACACTTCGGTGTTTGAACAAAAAGATATTTATAATAACTCCTGTGCCAAGGGCGCTGGTAAGAATCAGCAGGAAAAAATTATCCGCTGCCATTAGCGCATGATAGCTGTTGTCAGCAGCAAGTGTACCACTATAAAAAGAAAACTTTAATGTAAGAAAAACAGCGATTGCTGCTAAGATCATCCATATTGTTTGTACACGTTGTATCATAGAAAATGTTTTATTATTTCAAATTAATCTATATAGAATTTGCCGGAATATTCCATCGCATTTTTGAGAATTTCTGTTTTAAAAAATTAGCACTCTTTCAGCTTGCTTAAAACTTTTTTCTAAATATTCAAGTGTATTTTTTACAGGCATTGTAAGTTGGGTTCTATCATTTGAACAAACACATCAGCAAAATCTTTTTTAATTACAAGGTCCAGCTTTTGCTCTTCGATCTCATTAAATATTCCCGTTTTGATTTTTATTTTTTCAACAAACCCTATTTTATTTGAAATTACCAGGATGTCAATGTCGCCGCCTTTTGCAGCATCATTCACCCTGGAACCAAATAAATAGATTTGTGCTTCCGCATCAAAGCGCGAAATGTTTTTTTTCATTACTGATATTTCTTTTTCAGTTAACCGCATTCGAGGCTGCAAGTTATTCTATATTATAGAAAATTATTTTTGAGAGCTTTACAATTCAGGGTACAAAGGAAAACCTTTCATCAATTCAACAACTTCCTTTTTTACAGACGAAACAATTTTTTCATCATCCGTATTCATCAGCACTTTATCAATAAGCGACACCACTTCTTCCATGTCATTTTCTTTCATTCCCCTGGTAGTGATTGCGGGTACGCCTACCCGTATGCCCGAGGTAACGAAAGGGCTTTTATCATCGAAGGGCACTGAATTTTTATTAAGCGTGATGCTTGCTTTGTCGAGTGTTTCCTGCGCTTTTTTCCCGGTAATATTTTTGTTGCGAAGGTCAATAAGCATTAAATGATTATCTGTGCCATCACTTATAAGGTCATAGCCTCTTGCGTTAAAAGCTTTTGCCATCGCCTGCGCATTTACCTGTATTTGCTTTGCATAATCTGTAAATTCATTTGTAAGTATTTCACCAAAAGCAACCGCCTTGGCAGCGATCACATGCTCGAGTGGCCCGCCTTGTGTACCGGGGAAAACACCCATGTCAAGTAAGTGGCTCATCATTCGCACATTTCCTTTATTATCTTTTACGCCAAAAGGGTTTTCAAAATCTTTTTTCATTAGGATAATTCCCCCACGTGGACCACGCAAAGTTTTGTGCGTTGTAGATGTTACAAAATGGCAATGGTCAAATGGTGTTTTCAAAAGCCCTTTCGCAATAAGCCCTGCCGGATGCGCCATATCGCAATACACAAATGCTCCGATTTCATCGGCAACTTTTCTTATGCGTTCATAATCCCAATCGCGGCTGTAGGCAGATGCGCCGCAAATGATCAGCTTTGGTTTTTCCTTTCTTGCCTTTTCTTCCAGCATTTCATAATCTACCAGCCCGGTTTCTTTTTTTACGCCATAAAAATGTGGCTCGTATAATTTGCCGGAAAAGTTCACCGGTGATCCATGGGTAAGATGCCCTCCCATGCTGAGATCAAGGCCTAAAATTTTATCTCCCGGTTGAAGAATGGCAAGCATAAGAGCCGCATTAGCCTGTGCACCGCTGTGGGGCTGTACATTAGCATATTCACAATCAAAAATCTTTTTCACCCTGTCAATAGCAAGCTGCTCTGTTTCATCCACAAACTCACAACCGCCATAATATCTTTTGCCAGGGTATCCTTCTGCATATTTATTAGTGAGCACCGTGCCCATAGCCTGTATCACCTGTAGTGAGGTAAAATTTTCAGAAGCAATTAATTCAATTCCTTCCCTTTGCCTGTTCAGTTCTTTATTAATTATATCAAAAACCTGTGTGTCTCTTTGCATGAAGTAAATTTGCCGCAAATATAAATAATTGCAATGTACGACGTGAGATGTGGGATGTACATACTGTCCTTGCCTGAATGATGTTGACTTTTGTAAATTAGATGTGGCAGGTTTAATTTACGCCAGCCCCTGTCATCAAAATTTTTAGCTGCGGCGCCATCACCATAACTTGCCTTGGCGAGGTATGAAAAATAACCTGTGCCGGCAAATCTCCAGTCAAAATCCATCAACAGGTGTTCACGCGTAAAACCGTTATTAGCTGACTGTGTAAAAGCGGCAGAGAACCTATCGAAAAAAATAGAAGGGATATTCATTTCTGCATAGACACATCTTTATTGTTTTTAATTTTTTTGATGCAAACAAAAATAGGAAGGCAGCAACTAAAACAATTATAAATGATGGATTGAACTTTGTATGAATAATAATGTTGTTTCCTAATTGAATAAGCTAAATTTTAAATAAAGTAACTACAATGGAATTAAAAAATAATAAGATTTTAATCACTGGCGGCGGCAGCGGAATTGGGCTGGGGCTCACGGAAAGGTTTATTAAAGAAAACAATACTGTCATTATTTGCGGCAGGCGGGAATCAGCTTTAAAAGAGGTTTCCGATAAATTTCCTTTTGTTATTACTAAAGTGTGTGATCTGTCAAAAGAGGAAGAACGCCTTGAGCTATATAGATGGATTTCAGAAAATCATAGCGATTTGAATGTTCTCGTTAATAATGCCGGTATTCAACAATGGATGAAAATCTCTGACGAAGATTTTTTTGAACGTGCAAAAACTGAAATTGCCACCAATATAGAAGCGCCGCTTCATTTGATCTCGCTTTTTATCAAACTGGAATCGCTAAAAACCATAATGAATATAACCTCCGGTTTATCTTTTGTACCTCTTACGAAAGCACCTGTATATTCAGCGACGAAAGCATTTTTTCATTCGTTTACTATCTCTGTGAAACATCTATTGAAACCAGAAAATATAGAAGTGATTGAAATTATTCCTCCGGCGCTAAATACAGACCTTGGCGGAAAAGGCTTACACGATACAGCGCCTCCAGTGAGTGACTTTATAGATTCAATATTCGAACAATTGAAAGAAGGGAAAACTGAACTCACTTTCGGTTTTAGCGAAGCGATGTCTAAAGCAAATCCCGAAGATATAAGAAACGCTTTTAGCCGGCTGAACGCGAATTAAAATGGTTACTCTTATATTTCTTTCTACCAGCTGATCTAATAAACAAAAAACCCTGCCGAGACAGGGTTAAAAAATAGAAATTTAGTTTTTATCTTAAAAAAAGCATCTCACGATATTTAGGCAATTCCCAATATTCATCATCAACAAGTAACTCAAGTTTATCTACGTGATACCTGATTTCATCAAAGTAGCTTTTCACCGTATCACAATATGCAATTGCTTTTTCCCTTGAATCGGTTATTTCATTGGCTACTTTTCTTGCTTCTATCATAGATTCAACGCGGGTGCTTATGTAAGATATATGCTCAGATATTTTTGTAGCAATTTGCAGTTGGCTTGCATACCCGTTTTCAGCTAAACCAATTTCTTTTAGTCCTCTTATATTTTTTATCAATACATTTTGGTACTTAATTGCAGCGGGCAAAATGTAAGTACTTGCCAGGTCGCCAATCATCCTGGCTTCTATCTGAACTTTCTTTATATAATTCTCCAACAATATTTCATGTCTTGCCTCAAGTTCACTGTGCGTATAAATATTGTGATGCTCAAATAATTTTTTTGCCTTATCAGTTACCAAAGCATCAAGAGCAAGAGGTGTAGTTTTTACATTTGGCAATCCTCTTTTTTCTGCTTCTTTCGCCCACTCTTCACTATAGCCGTCTCCTTCAAATAAAACGGATTTACTTTCTACAATATATTTCTGAATCACCTGCATCAAGGCAATTTCTTTCTTTTCACCACCATCAATTATCGCGTCAACATCTGTTTTAAATTGTGAAAGTGTTTCGCCCATTATCGCATTTAGCACAGTCATCGCCGTTGCGCAATTTGCTGCAGATCCAACTGCCCTGAACTCGAACTTATTCCCTGTAAAAGCAAACGGCGAAGTGCGGTTCCTGTCAGTATTATCCAACATTAACTCGGGAATAGTTTTATGGATATCCAATTTCAGTATCGCTTCGTCCTGCTCATCAAATTTATCGCCTACTCTCTTTTCAATTTGGTTTAGAACATCAGTTAAATATTTTCCGATAAAAATTGAAATGATAGCAGGGGGGGCCTCATTAGCACCGAGCCTGTGATCATTTCCTGCACTGGCGATAGAGGCCCTTAAGATATCTGAATAATCATGAACTGCTTTGATTGTGTTTACAAAAAAGGCAAGAAACATCAAGTTTGTTTTTGGCGTTTTGCCGGGTGCTAAAAGATTAACGCCGGTATTCGTTGCCATACTCCAGTTATTATGCTTACCACTACCATTAATGCCGGCAAATGGCTTTTCGTGCAGCAATACCATAAGACCATGCTTCTTGGCAACCCTTGTCATCACATCCATTAATAGAGTATTATGATCCACGGCAAGATTCACCTCTTCAAAAATTGGTGCACACTCAAATTGCGAGGGAGCTACTTCATTGTGACGTGTGCGCAATGGAATACCCAATTTATAACCTTCTTCTTCATAGTCCCGCATAAAGGCATAAATTCTTTCAGGGATGGAGCCAAAATAATGATCTTCCAATTGCTGCCCTTTTGCCGGCGGATGGCCAAAGACTGTTCTGCCAGTCATTACGATATCAGGACGGGCATTTGCCATAGAAGCATCTATAACAAAATATTCCTGCTCCCAACCAAGTGTTGGCGTAACAGTAGTTACATTTTTATCAAAGTACTGGCACACATCAATAGCTGCTTTATCCAGGGCTACTAAAGCTTTTAATAGAGGAGTTTTAGCATCGAGAGATTCACCCGTATAAGACACAAATATTGTAGGGATACATAAGGTTTTGCCATTTCCTATTTCCATAATAAACGGAGGAGACGAGGGGTCCCATGCTGTATATCCCCTGGCTTCAAAAGTGGCGCGAAGCCCGCCACTTGGAAATGAAGAGGCGTCCGGCTCTTGCTGTATTAGCGCGGCTCCGTCAAATTCTTCCAACTCTGTGCCATCACCTTTGAGGGTAAAGAATGAATCGTGCTTTTCTGCAGTAGCTTCGGTAAGTGGTTGAAACCAATGCGTGAAGTGTGTTACGTTCTTTGTCTCTGCCCATGCTTTTAGGCCGGAGGCGATTTGATCACCCATGCGGCGATCAATTTTACTCTGTGTTTTTATAGAGGAAAGCAGGCTTTTATAGGCCTCATCGCTTAAAAATGTGCGGGCTTTTTTTAAATTGAAAACATTTTCCCCAAAGACCGCAGTAATTTTTTGCGACTTTGGTCCAAGTTGTGGCTTTGTATCAGAAATTAAGTTCTGAACAGCACTTTGTCTTAAAGATTGCATTTTTCTGAAATTTAGATGGCAAAAAAAGCAATTATACTTTATAAAAACAAAGATTTTTTATAAAATGTGTCCAAACATATCAGTTTGTGGAAAATAAACTTAGATATTATTTTTATATATATGACTCAATGTCTTGATTTTTGGCCAGTTTGTTCCGCAAATAATTGGGATAAGGAGAAACGGGAAATAGATGCTTCTGTATCTCGCAATTGCGCCAATTATCGGTATCGTATAGCCAATCAGAAGAAACATACTTATGCTAAAGAAAAAACAGAAATAAACAAATGGGCGCGCTTGTTCATTTTTTCTAAATAATACAAAGCAGAGAAATAAAATTTCATAGACAAAAATCTCTATTGCAACGGGGAAATATAGTAGCGTAAATTTTTCGGTTAAATAAGGCCGCATGAGACTATGGTTCAGCGCCTGTGGTGCGTTATTAAGAAAGCTTCTAAAATTGGGATATAATGGATTTATATTAATAGTGGATGCCCCCAATTTAGAAATTTTGATGAATGCAATTTGTTTACTTGAAACATCTGCGGGTAAATCAAGTGTCGGCGATATGCTACCAGAAATAAAAAACAAAAGTGCCAATATAATATATAACCCTATGAAGGTAACTAATCTATATCGTTGGAAGCGCATGGATATTATCCACCCAAGTAAAGCAGGGACTAAAGTAATAAAGACAAAATTTCTTAGTAAAAGAATAATGCACAAAAAAAGGATTATTGATATGAGTTTTTTCCAGGGAAACGTTTTCGTATCCATTATGTAGTAAACGTTGTAAATAACTATGGAAAGCGATAAATATATAAATCCATCCCGGTGTATGCCGCTTGTAAAGTAAATTACGGATGGTAAAAGAAATACGCAGACAATGATTACAATTTTATGCGAAGGAAAGATTTTGATAAAAAGCCGGTAAAAATAAATTGCACCGAAGAGCATCAAAAAATTAAAAAATAATGTGTTTATAAAAAAATTACAGTGACTAAACACATCAAATATGGACAGTATTTTGGCAATTATATTGGTACGGAGGTCATTCCAGAAAGAATCTGTAGTTTCCAAAAACCCGGAATAAGTAACGTAACTATTATGGAAAATATTGGCTACATACTCGAGCGGATGATGAAGGAGAAGTTTGTATTCTTCGATTCCTTCTTTTTGAAATTCCACTACATCTGACGTGGCGTAGTGATAAAGATTAATATAGCTATTAACAAATCCGGCGGCTATTCTTATTAAAAAAAGAATGATTAAAGTGTTAGTTTCTATACCGCTTTTTTTAAAAAAATTTAGGCGTGAAATAAGCCAGCAAAAGAGAAGGAGGTAAAAAATGAATAACAAATAATCCATCAATCAATTTTAATTGTGGGAAGATAGTTAAAATATTTACACCCCTTTTTGCAGAAAAACTTCAGGAGATTGTAAGTTTGCGCCATACTATAATTATGGAAATTACATTTGAAATTGCAGAAAAGCTCGGCCTGAAAAAAGATGAGTTTGATAAAATAATTACCCTACTCGGGCGTACTCCCAACTTTACAGAGCTAAGCGCTTATTCGGTGATGTGGAGTGAACACTGCAGCTACAAAAACTCTATAAAATGGCTGAAAACTTTACCGCGTGAAGGCTCTAAGCTTTTGGTAAAAGCTGGCGAAGAAAATGCAGGTCTTATGGATATTGGAGACGGGCTCGGCGTAGTGTTCAAAATTGAAAGCCATAATCACCCTTCCGCTATCGAGCCGTTCCAGGGCGCTGCGACAGGCGTTGGTGGCATTCATCGCGATATCTTTACCATGGGCGCACGTCCCATTGCCACATTAAATTCCCTGCGGTTTGGTAAACTTGATAATGATAAAACACAGCACTTGCTAAGTGGGGTTGTACACGGCATTGCGCATTATGGTAATTGCTTTGGTGTACCTACTGTGGGCGGTGAAATTTATTTTGAAGACTGCTATCATACTAATCCTTTAGTGAATGCTATGAGTGCGGGAATTGTTCGTTTAGGCGAAACAGTTAGTGCTACTGCCAACGGTATAGGCAATCCTGTATTTATTGCGGGAAGCGCTACCGGTAAAGATGGAATGGGAGGTGCGGCATTTGCATCAGCTGATATTACGGATAACAGTGCCGAAGACCTGCCTGCCGTGCAGGTAGGCGATCCTTTCCAGGAAAAAAAGTTACTCGAGGCATGCATCGAGGTTCTCGCGACGGGCGCAATCATAGGCATGCAGGATATGGGCGCGGCCGGTATTATATGCTCTACCGCAGAAACAAGTGCGAAAGGCGAGGTTGGAATGCGCATCAATCTTGATAATGTGCCAACTCGCCAAAAAAATATGAAAGCGTGGGAATTGTTGTTGAGCGAAAGCCAGGAAAGAATGTTGCTGACTATTGAAAAAGGACGGGAGAAGGAAGTGATAAAAATATTTGAAAAATGGGATCTTCCCTGCTCGCAGATTGGAGAAGTTACAGATGATAAAATGTTGCGGTTCTATATGAATGACATATTGGAAGCAACTTTGCCTGCAGAAAGCCTTGTCCTTGGCGGAGGTGCGCCGGTGTATGAACGTGAGTATAAAAGGCCTGCCTATTTTGAGAAGATAGAAAAGTTTGAGTTAAGCAAAATTCCTTTGCCTGAAGATTATCGAATAATTGCTGAAAAGATGATCTCCCTTCCAAATATTGCATCTAAAAGATGGATATATGAGCAATACGACAGCATGGTAGGAACGGCAAATCTTAACACCAATGCTCCTTCTGATGCTAGTGTGGTAGCAGTTATTGGAACCAAAAAGGCGCTGGCGCTTACTACAGATTGTAACAGCCGCTACGTGTTCGCCGACCCATATATTGGTTGTATGATCGCGGTAAGCGAAGCAGCGAGGAACATTGTATGCAGCGGTGGCGAGCCTTTGGGTGTTACCAATTGCCTCAACTTTGGCAACCCCTATGATCCTGAAGTATATTACCAGTTTGTGGAAAGTGTAAAAGGAATGTCCGAAGCATGTAAAAGGTTTGATACACCGGTCACAGGAGGCAATGTTAGTTTTTACAATCAATCCCCGTCGGGGCCGGTTTACCCTACACCGGTTATTGGTATGGTTGGTATTCTCGATGATGTTGAAAATAAAATGACCCTTGACTTCAAAAATGAAGGTGATATAATTTATTTGCTGGGGGAAAGTAAAAATGATATTAGTTGCTCAGAATACCTTTATAAAATATGCGGTGTAGAATTTTCTCCCGCGCCGTATTTTAACCTGGAGGAGGAATTTCGCCTACACGAGACTGTTAGTGATCTTATAAAAAAGAAGTTTATTAAATCCGCGCATGACATAAGCGAGGGCGGCCTGTTTGTGGCACTTGCTGAAAGCGGATTTAACAGGCTGCTTGGTTTTGATATTAGTATAGTAAATGAAAATATTCGTAAAGATGCTTTGCTTTTTGGCGAAGCGCAGGGTAGAGTAGTAGTGACCGTTTCAAAAGAAAAAATTGAAATTTTTGAATCTCATTTGTTAATCCCCTTTCAAAAATTGGGAACAGTAACCACGGGCGATCTACATATAGATAATGAAGATTGGGGAAACATAAATGAATGGAATAAAAAATATAATGATGCGATCGGGAATTACTTCAAAAATTATCTTCCCGAATAATGGATAAGCAATCTTATATAGTAATAACAGGCGCTGCCGGTTTTATCGGAAGTTGCCTGGTAGGTTTTATGAATAGCCAGGGCTACAGAAACCTTGTGCTTGTCGACAATTTTTCATCACCCGGTAAAGAAGCCAACCTCACCGGGAAAGTGTTTTTATTCAAGATAGAAAGAGAAAGTTTTTTTGACTGGCTAAAAGAAAATAATCCCGCCATTGAATTTGTTTATCACATAGGTGCGAGAACAGACACTACGGAATTTGATTATGCAATCCATGAACATTTAAATGTAGAGTATTCCAAAAGTATTTGGAATTATTGCGCTGAAAATAACGTGCCGTTGCTGTATGCATCTTCCGCGGCAACATATGGTATAGGGGAGTTGGGATTTAAAGATAGCCATGATATTATTGCAGATTTAAAACCGTTAAATCCTTATGGCCTTTCTAAAAATGAATTTGATAAGTGGGCGATAAAGCAGCAGAGATCGCCGCCTGCGTGGGTCGGGCTAAAATTTTTTAATGTTTACGGCCCAAATGAATATCATAAAGGAAGAATGGCCAGTGTAATTTTTCATTCATATAACCAGGTGATAAAAAATGGTTTTGTAAAATTATTTAAATCGCACAAAGACCCATACAAAGATGGAGAGCAATTGAGGGATTTTATTTATGTAAAGGATGTTCTAAAAGTATGCTATTGGTTTATGGAACAATGGGTGTCCAACCATGCTTTTTCGTCGGGGATATTTAATCTTGGTACCGGAAAAGCAAGAACTTTTAATGACCTTGTAAAATCAACTTATGCAGGGCTCGATCTAAAGCCGGAAATTCAGTATGTAGATATGCCGGAGGATATTCGTGAAACATACCAATATTATACACAGGCTGATATGCAAAAGCTGAGGGATGCGGGCTACCAGCATGAAATACATTCCCTGGAAGATGGAGTGAAAGATTATGTGAAAAATTATCTATCTAAGAATATTTATTATTAGTTTTCGGTTTCTTCTATAACAAAATCAGAAGAAGGCTGGTGTTTTCTTAAAAGACAATCCTATAACTAAGTTAACATGCCTATTGAGGCGTTATCAGCTCAAGAACTAAATAAAATGGCCTGCCCCAGGGAAATAATGTGATTAAGGCAGAAAAATAAAAAGAACGATGAGGAGAACATCTTAGAGAAAGTCAAAGTTTCCCGGCCTTTATGAATCGAATTATTAATAGAAGATGCTTATATATAAATATATCAATGTGTATTGAGGAATTCACAATCTACTCCGGGTTTTCCACAAACCAAATCTTTACTTTTTGCCAACAAATATTAGCTGTATGTTTGCATGACCTCCCGGATAATTCAATTTCAATTTCTTTCCGCCGGTCATTTTTCTGATGGCATTCAATTCAAATTGATTTTTAAATGCAATGATTCAATTTTATCTATTAATTCGTAGATATTATTGCTTCGTGTTTTATATATTTTAAAAAATAATAAAAAATGGCCAAGTATATTTTTGTAACAGGTGGGGTTTCCTCTTCCTTAGGAAAAGGAATTATTGCAGCATCTCTTGCAAAGCTTTTGCAGGCGAGAGGCCTGAAAACAACAATACAAAAATTTGATCCCTATATCAATGTTGATCCGGGAACGCTAAATCCTTATGAGCATGGCGAATGTTATGTAACAGAGGATGGTGCGGAGACTGATCTTGACCTCGGCCATTATGAACGCTTTTTGAATATTCATACATCACAAGCCAATAATGTAACTACCGGCCGCATTTATCAAACTGTAATTAATAAGGAAAGGGAGGGAGATTATTTAGGTAAAACTGTGCAGGTTGTCCCCCATATAACGGACGAGATTAAACGAAGAATGCTTTTACTTGGTGAAAAAAATGAATATGATGTAATACTTACAGAAATAGGGGGTACGGTTGGTGACATAGAAAGCCTTCCGTTTATTGAGGCGGTAAGACAGCTTCAATGGGAAATGCCTGAAGAAGATTGTCTCGTAATGCATCTTACGCTTATCCCTTACCTGAAAGCGGCCAAAGAATTAAAGACAAAGCCTACACAGCACAGCGTAAAATTGATGAGTGAAAATGGCGTACATCCCGATATACTTATTTGCAGAACAGAGCGCCCGCTGACGGAAGAAATAAAAAGAAAAATTGCCCTCTTTTGCAACGTAAAAGAAAACGCAGTCATAGAAGCAGCCGATGCTTCCACAATATACGAAGTACCTATTGCAATGCTTAGAGAAAAGCTTGATTTGATTGTTTTGAAAAAATTACAAATCACCAAATACAATGAACCTGAATTAGGAAAGTGGAAAGAATTTCTGGAGAAATTAAAACATCCCCATCATAAAGTTACAATCGGGCTTATCGGAAAGTATATAGAGTTGCAGGATGCTTATAAATCAATATTAGAATCGTTTATACATGCCGGCGCAATGAACGATTGCAAGGTACAGGTAGTGAATATTCACAGTGAATATATTACTGACGAAAATGTTGGAGAAAAGCTAAATGGCCTCGATGGTTTATTAGTAGCGCCTGGATTTGGATTTCGCGGGGTAGACGGAAAAATTACCGCTGTAAAATTTGCAAGGGAAAACCGCCTTCCTTTTTTCGGAATTTGCCTCGGCATGCAAATGGCAGCCATTGAGTTTGCCCGTAACGTGCTAGGGATTAAAGATGCAGATTCAACAGAGATGCAATCAGAAACTTTAAATCCTGTTATAGATATGATGGAAGAACAAAAGAAAATATCTATGAAAGGAGGGACTATGCGTTTAGGATCTTTCCCGTGTGAAATTAAAGAGAATACATTGGCTTACCGAATTTATGACACGCCTTTGATAGAGGAGCGTCATCGGCATCGCTGGGAATTTAATAATAAATACCTATCGCGATTCGAAGACGCCGGAATGGTTGCAAGTGGCATTAATCCTCAAACCGGCCTTGTTGAAATTATCGAATTACCTGATCATCCGTTCTTTATAGGCGTACAATATCATCCTGAACTGAAAAGTTCGGTAGAAACACCGCATCCCATTTTTGTTAGCTTTATTCAGGCTGCAAAAGAATTTTCAAAATCAAATGCTTCAGTTAACCAGGAGAAGATGCAGGAAGAATTAATAAATTGACAGGTAGAATAAAATTGACAGGTAGAATAGCTTTCTAATTCATTTCGTTAACATTAACATTTTTGTGATTGATCTGATTAAACCAATCGCATTGAAACTGCGTCTATTATGTATATTTGCGCCAATCTAAAGCGTATTTATCTAAATAGATATCATGATTAAAAAACTACTATCAGGAATTCTCTTTTTTTCAGCGTTTACATCTTTCGCACAATCGTCTTCTATCGGTAAAAGTGACCCTGCTGCAAAAAAAATATTGGACCAGGTAAGTGCTAAATTTAAAACTTATAAGTCTGTTGTTGCGCATTTTACCCTTAAAATAGAGAACGCTGATGGCAAGGTACTCGGGACCAAATCCGGTGTTGTAAGTATGAAAGGTTCTAAATATAGAATTAGCGTGTCAGGCCAGGAAATATTTAGTGATGGAAATAATATTTGGACGTATGATAATTCAGCAAATGAGGTACAAATCACAAAGTTTGACGGGTCATCAAATATGATTACGCCGCAAAAAATGTTTACGAACTTTTACGATAAAGATTTTCTGTATAAACTAAATGGTGAATCGAAGCAGGGAAAGAGAACGGTTCAGGAAATTGAATTAACTCCGGTAGATAAAACAAAAACTTTCTTCAAAGTGCTGGTTGGTATTGATAAAGTAAATCAGTCAATTGTAAGCACAAAGGTTTTTGAAAAAAATGGTAATAAATATAGTTATACGGTCACGAATATGAAGGCAAACTCTTCTATCCCTGATTCCTTATTTGTTTTTGACACCAGGAATTATCCTAAGGTAGAAGTAGTTGATCTGAGGTAATAAGTTGATAGAAATTTTTATGAAGATGCGCCTGTAAAAAGGGCGCTTTTTATTTGCCCCATCGGTAAGTGTTGATTTTTAAACCGGCCAGGTCAATTACTCTATCTACAACCGTAGCAGCAGCCTCTTTTATTGTGGTGGGCTTACTATAATATGAAGGTGTTGCCGGGCATATAATGCCACCGGCTAAAGTAATTGTTTCCATGTTTCGAATGTGCACAAGGTTGTAGGGCGTTTCTCTCACAACACAAATAAGTTTTCGTCGCTCCTTTAAAACCACATCGGCAGCCCGTGTTATTAAGTCCCCGGATATGCCTGAAGCAATACGGCCCAAAGTTCCCATACTGCAGGGAACAATAATCATAATGTTATAATCCCCGGAGCCGGATGCAAAGGGCGCCATGAAATCTGACTTGGAAAAAAATTGAACTGCGTAATTTTTATAATCTTCATTGCCTAACTCGGTTTGCCATACTAATTTGGCATTATCTGTGATTACTACCGCTACGTCGGACCATTGATCCTTAATGGATAAGAGCTTCTCAATTAAGATTTGTGCATAAACTGAGCCGCTGGCCCCCGTGATCGCGACAATAATTTTATTCATTGATGAAATAATTACACATTGTGAAATTTAAAAGGATAAATATTTTTTTTGAACCCAATAAATATTAATTGCGTACGTTTTATATACCAATAAACAGAAAATGAAAATCATCTTAGCTGCTTTTATGTTTTTTCTGGGTTCTGCCAAAGTTAACCCAACTCTTCGTGAAAAGCTCGATTGGATGGATATGAATGAACTTACCAGTCAGTTAGAAACGCAATCAAAGCCGGTATTAATAGATTTATATACTAATTGGTGCTACTGGTGTAAGGTAATGGATAAGAAAACTTATGCTAATACCAAGGTAATTGAATATATAAGCGATCATTTTTACCCCGTAAAACTAAATGCTGAGTCAAAAGATATCGTTTATTGGAAAGAAAAACAGTACAATTACAATGACAATTATAAAATAAATGATTTTGCACTATATGCAACATCCGGACAAACTTCATTTCCTTCAACTGTAATAATTCCTGACGATCATTCGGAGCCAATTTCAATATCCGGATTTCTTGAACCGAAGGAAATCGAACCTATATTAAAATATTTTGGAGAAGGAAAGTATAAAACACAAAGCTATATCGTATTTAAGTCAACGTTTAAATCAACATGGTGAAAGCCATTATAAATAATAAAAAAACTGCAGAGGCAGTTTTAAACTCGGTTTTTCATAGGATATTGGATTATAACAGGGGTGGATTTCTATCCGGCCCCTTTTTTTAAATTTCACTTATCCCGGAGATTTTTTTTCAAATGCAACTTTAGTATAAAATATTACGACTATGATTCGAAGAGAAGAAATTGCAATTTTTTTAATTAATGAAATTTAGGCTTTTGCCATAAAAAATATAACGGAACTGTGATACAGTTTCAAACTCGGTTTTTCATAGGATATTGGATTATAACAGGGGTGGATTTTTATCCGGCCCCTTTTTTATTTCATCCAAAGTTCAGTAACCAGAAAATAACTTACAGGGAGCGTGTCCCCCAAAAGATAAAAGCTGTAAATGTTAAAGTAATATAAATGCTATGGGAATAGGCAACTTAAAATAAAAAACCGGCGACTATTATAATAGATTCTTGTCTTAAGATTAAATGGTTAAGATTTTTTGATTATCCCGGGCTTCTTTTCAGTTGCCCGGTTT
>JBDTSD010000014.1:0-48240 GCA_039931355.1 Ginsengibacter sp. | reverse complement strand
CGTCAGCAAAGGCTACTGTTTTTTCGGATAAATCTTCCGCACTATTTTTTGCAAATGACGGTAGCGAATTTTTTAATCTTACCAATGTATAAATGCCGAGTGTACGTACATTTCCCCAGGAAGGAAGCCTTACGGAATCAATTAAATATTTAGAAAGCGTATCGTAATACATTCTTTTGCCAGAGGTGCCAAACAATTCTGCGGCTGCCCAAAACAATTCATCTGTAAAGTCTCTGTCGCCATAACCTCCTGTTGTGATCTTAGGTTCAAATTGCTGGTTGATAGTGTTTTGATTGTAGGTCATCGCAGGATTTTTTTGCGCCCAACTCCATGCATATTTTGCGGCAGCTAAAAGAGAATCTGACAGACCGGGATAAGTACTGCTGTACTTTTTGAAGATGCGGCTTGCCTGCGCCATCACTGCTGCAAAATCAAGTGTGGCAGCAGTACCTTTTTGTACAACATATCTTGGCAACTTTGTAATGCCGGGCATTACCATTCCATCAAAAGCCGCATTGGTACATTTATTATACACTCCTCCATCATTTGGGTCCTGCATGCTTAACATCCAGCGAATATTATAAAGTGCTTCATCTAAAATATCCGGCACCTTATTTCCGCTTTCAGGTATGTTGGCGTTGAGTTCAGTAAAATAGGCGGGGAAGTCTTCATAAGCAGCGAGCAGGGTACCGGTTGTTATGCCCGAGTTTACCACATATTTATTATAGTCCCCTGCATCATACCAGCCACCAGGTGTTGAAATGATAGTGCCTGCAGGCCGCTCTTTACTGGCGGCAGATGGATGAACTAAGACTTTGGTATCAGGATGGCCCGCAGCGCGATGCCATTTGCCAGCATACTTTTCTTCCAGCGGTATGTTAGAACGAATAAAATAAAACCCTTTTAAAACGGAAATGGCTACCTTGTTATGAGCGCCCGTTCCTATTTTAAAAGGATAAGAATCGCCGATACCCGGCACGTAAATAACGTACGTACCACTTTGCTGAAATGCACTGAAATCCGCAATCCTGGTTTTGATAGATGAATTGGCAGATTGACGAATTGCTCCCAAGGGACCTTTGTAAACTGTATCACCGATGTTTGCCCGCAATATATAGAAGCCAACATTGCCACCCGCATATTCGTCGGTTTTGTAATCGCTGGTGAGCACCGCGATCTTAGGGGCATTGGTATAATATCCTTCCTGGTCAATTTTTATAATGTCCTCTGATGATTGTGCTGAGACATTATTAATCACAGAAAGCAAAATAGCGGCAAGATAGAGTTGAGGAAATTTCATAGTATTTTAATTGGGAGATCATTTATTTGTATAACCAAATATAGTTAAGTAGGTACAATCTTATCATGATACGACTCTAATAAAATATCGTGCCCGGCCATTTGATTTTTGTTGTAGAGTGGATTGTGTGAAGAGCATTGATTTGAAGTAAACTAATTTATATTTGCAAAATTCCAAGAGTATATATTCTTTATATTTCCCTGGAGAAACAGTTTTTTATTTAGCAAGAATATCAAAGAGATATTCACACAGTTATCATTCTTTGCGATGATTAATTGGCCCCGTAGCTCAGTGGATAGAGCAACAGCCTTCTAAGCTGTGGGTCACACGTTCGAATCGTGTCGGGGTCACTATTTAGTTAAATATTTCTCTCAGGTTTCGATTAATAAGTAAATCAAGAACTTATTTGGAGCATTCACCTCAGTATTGTTTCTAAAATTCTCTATAATTTTAATAGAAAATAATGGATGTTAAAATAGAAGAAGAATGGAAAGAAATACTGAAAGAAGAATTTATAAAGTCATATTTCGAGCAAATTGTAACCTTTATTAAGGCCGAAAAAGCTGCAGGCAAAATTATTTACCCTTCGGGTGCATTACTTTTTAACGCATTTGACAAAACACCTTTTTCAAAAGTAAAAGTTGTATTACTTGGCCAGGATCCGTACCATAACAAAGGTCAGGCACATGGGTTGAGTTTTTCAGTACCTGACGGCGTTGCACTGCCACCATCGCTTCAAAATATTTTTAAGGAATTGAAAGCGGATATTGGCATGAACACTCCATCTTCCGGCAACCTGGAGATGTGGGCAACCCAGGGCGTATTGTTATTAAATGCCTCGCTGAGCGTAAGGCAAAATGAACCCGGAAGCCATAGTAAAATTGGATGGCTTCAGTTTACAGATGCGGTTATTAGTAATTTATCTGAAAAAAAGAAAGGAATTATTTTTTTATTGTGGGGCAGGTTTGCCCAGGAGAAGCAAGCACTTATTGATGAAACGAAACATTATGTGCTCAAAGCTGCACATCCATCACCATTTAGTGCAGACAAAGGCTTTTTTGGTTGCAAACATTTTTCAAAAACAAACGAATTACTTGTTGTTCAAAACAAGCAGCCAATAGATTGGAAATTATAATTGATCTAAATAAAGAGAAGATTTGAAAGAAATATTTGCCAGGATTTTTGCATTATGGGCAATGATTATTTTTATCGCTACAATGCTGCCGGTCGTAATAGTCATGTTAATTATCGGGTTGGTTAAAGAGCCGAAGAGAACGGCTATTTTTACAATCACTTCAAAAATATGGATGAGGATATTTTTTTTCTTATCCGGCTGCCGACTTAAAATTATTGGGGAAAAGCATTTTGAAAAAGGGAGAAATTATATCGTGATATCTAATCACAATTCGCTGATGGATGTGCCGCTTACAACACCTTTTATACCCGGGCCGAATAAGACTATCGCGAAATCTGAAATGTCAAAGGTTCCTGTATTTGGCCTTATATATAAACGCGGCTCCATACTAGTAGATCGCTCCAGCAAGAACAGCCGGGCACAAAGTTTCAAATCAATGAAAGCTGTGTTAAAGATGGGAATACATGTATGCATTTATCCTGAAGGCACCCGAAATAAAACCGAATTGCCCCTGAAAGCCTTTCACGACGGCGCTTTCAGGCTTGCTGTGGAAACAGGCACTTCGTTAATTCCCACACTGCTTTTTAATACTAAAAAAGTACTTCCGCCAGGCAAAGTTTTCTTTTTTTGGCCGTCGAAAATGGAGCTGCATTTTTTATCTCCCGTTCCGGTAAGCCGTGACGATAATTATGAAGACCTCAGAGATAATCTGTATCTTTTGATGACGGAGTATTATGCAGGAAATCAATAAAGTCTCCGGCGCCGAAGATGGAAGAATAATAAATAAAAAATTCGAGAATCTTAGGTGACAGAAAAAGACTATTCTATCATCTTGTTTCTCATGCCATACATGATCAAGCCGCCAATAGTTTTTGCACCAACCTTGTTCTTCATATTTTGGCGAATGGTTTCGATAGTACGCGGGCTAAGAAAAATGATTTTAGATATCTCTTCAGTTGTTTTGTCTTCCGCAAGCAGTTGTAAAATTTTCAATTCTTTTTCACTGAAGCTTATCGGGATTTGAGTTCCATAATGCTGACGCACATTTTTCTTTTGCATCAATTTGCCCATCACAGCATTGTTAACCAACTGGTTAAAATAAAAATCCTCGTTCATACAGGTAAGTATGGCTTCATAAATTTCATCGGGATCAGTTGTTTTGGTGAGGTACGCATTTGCACCCATCTCCATCATCTTACTTATCATTTGCTGGTCATCATACATTGTAAGCACAATGATCTTCAGCTCATCATATTCCTTGCGCAATAATTCAATTGCATTAATGCCGTCTATCTCCGGCATCCTGATATCCATAAGTAATACGTCAGGCTTTTTGATATTTATTTTGTGTAAAAGGTCTTTTCCATCTTCCGCCTCCCAGATCATTTTTAAATTCTGCCTTGGAGCGAGGGCCATTTTAATACCATCTCTGAAAATCTTGTGATCATCTGCAATTGCTATTTTAATAACGGCTGAAGCTAATGTAGAAGACGACATGAAGTGAATGGCTTAGTGGGTTGCTGTAAAAATATAAAACATAAACGAGGAATTTACAATTCTATTTTGAAGAATACGATTTTTTTTTGAGTAGAAAAAATATCAATTAAGTAATTATGCGATAGGGTTTTTACTAACGAATATGTAATTCTTATTTTGAAAAAAAAATAATTGTATCGCATTATTTGTCATTAGTTTGCTTGTTTGGCTTGTGAAAGAAAATTTATTTTTTTCGTGTTTTTAGTTAAACATTTGGATTATTCCTAATTTGTCTAAAAGGGTATTTAAAAACGATAATTTTTTGATTTTTATTCATACTATTTTAACGCGGCCCCAATTTTAAAATGTATTTATACTAAGTCTTTGTTGGAAAATACGATAGAAAATATACATAATCATCATAGTAATTATACTATTTTACGTAGTAAAAACACCTTTTCTTTATACGTGAAAAAGCTTGTCTTTTCCTCTGAAACGGCTGCCCTTACTCAATTCTGGCGAAATATTAGATTAATAAAAAAAATAGACCTGTTGATTATTAAACTCAATGTTTAGAAGTTAGCAGTCAAATTACACATTTAACCACAAACAATTAAAATTTACAATCATGAATCAAAACACACTCGTAGAAACCGCAAACCTTACTGAAGTTGGCGAAAACATCGGCCTTGCTGCTGGAATCGAATTAGTAAATGCTTTTAAAGTAGCTAACCCTACAGCTACTTCAGGCTATTACATTGGACGTAACATTCTTGAGCAAATAATGTCTCAACCAGGTTGCGTTGGAATTAACTTTCGCAAATGTCTTACGAACATGAACGAAGAGCACCTCGTTTACACCGCTGTAGATGCTGATGGCAAAGACATCCTTAGCTACTCTGTTGTAACGAATACAGGAGATATCGTTAAACAAGATGCTATCGTTGCCGATAAAACAATTTGGTGGGACCAAATAGGTAACATCGATGTATTATCTGCCTAAGTTTACTTAGAAATTTAAAATAGATAGTTATATTTGAGTTCAAACATAACTGCTATCTTAAAAGTAATTTTTTATATAGGTACATTCTCGCATTTATTGCCCTTAGTTTTTTTTCTTTTGTTTAAACAAAATTCAAAAGAAAAATCTCTAAGGGCAATTTTTTATTATATTATATATTGTATTTTAAATGAATGTGCTGGTTATTATTTCCATTTAATACATGTTGAAACTCCTTATTTTTTATATTCAATTTTTACGGTTTTAGAGTTTTCTTTTTTTTGTTTATTTTATTATTATGTCTCACCAGGGGATAAAATAAAAAAGCTGATGTTTCCGCTTTGGCTTTGTTTCATAATTATTGCAATTATCGATTTTTTCTTCATAAACAAAATGGAAGGATTTGATTCCTTTACATCAGGTCTGCAAACTCTTCTAATCATTGGAATGTGTATCTACTATTTATTTCAACAAATAAAAGGCAGTACCAATCTAAAAGTTTATTCTACATCTAATTTTTGGATCATTATTACGTTTCTAATTTACTTATCGGGTACTTTCTTTCTTTATATTTTCACTGAAACAATGATACATAATAAGCACTTTCAAAATCAATATATCTATATCAATTCTTCTTTTAATATAATTAAAAACGTATTGCTTTCTATTGCCATGTTAATGAAATCTGATGAAGTAAAACCTCAACTAAAAAGAAATTATGAATGGGATGATTATAATCCATTAAATTAAAATAAGCGCTAACTATTACATGCATTTTTTACAGACATCTGAAAGCACTTTAGGCATATCCAAGATGCTTATTATTGGCACTATTGGTATGTTTACTATGGCAATCACTTTAGTTTCGGTTGTTGTGTTTCATCAAAGAAGGGTTATTAAATTTAATAAGCAACTGCAAAAAATGGAAGAGGAGAAACAGCAAATGTTGCTCAAGGCTTCCATTCGTTTTCAGGAAGAGGAGAGGCAGCGTATTGCCGCCGATCTACATGATGACGCCGGCCCATTGTTAGCGACTGCCCGGCTGTATCTCAATGAGAATCTTATTCACCAGGAACCCGCAATACAATTGCAATCAATATTTAGCGCAAAGCAAATTATTGATGATACTATCCAGCTTATCAGAAATATTTCACACAGCCTGATGCCGCCGACTTTAAAGAATTTCGGATTGGAATCTGCTGTCAAAGATTTATTTGAAAAAATTAATGGCTCAGGCGTTATTAATGCCAGCGCACGTTTTCATGATAACCGGGAAAGACTTAAAGAGGAACAGGAATTATTAGTTTTCAGGATAATACAGGAATTGGTAACAAATATTATTAAACATAGCCATGCGGGTTTCATTCACCTTACGCAGAATGTGCAGGGAAATTTTTCTTACTTTCGCATTCATCACGATGGTAAGGGAATTCTTCAATCTGATTTTGAAAAATTAAATTATGATTCGGTGGGGCTTGGATTAAAAAATATTGAAAGCCGTATTAAGGTATTAAGAGGAGGTATTTCATTTGATATAGACAGTACACAAACTTATTATAAAGTAACTATTGAAGTTCCGACTGAACTAAAAAACGCCAGGACTTCTTAAATTTTTATCCAATCCTTTTTTACTTTTAATTGTTTATCTTATATGGACGTCATAAAAGTTGCAATTGCAGATGATCATAAAATTTTCAGAAAAGGAGTTATTCTTTCGCTAAGGCAATACGCCAATATTAAATTTGTTTTGGAAGCCGAAAATGGCCAGGACCTTATTGACGGGGTAAAAGAAGCGGATCCGGACGTAATTCTAATGGACCTGAAAATGCCTGTAAAAGATGGTATTGAAACTACTAAATATATCAATAAATTTTTCCCGAAAATCAGGATTCTCATACTCACCATGTATGAAGACGAACGGTTCGTAGGACACCTTATGGACAGTGGCGCTAATGGATATTTATTGAAAAGCACCGAGCCGGAAGAAATTAAGCAAGGCATTACTGATGTTATGCAAAACGGTTTTTATCTCAATAATTTTGTAAACCGCGTTCTTATCAAAAAGAATTATGCAAAGCAAAAATTTAATCCAAATTTAAACAGTGAGTTAATAATCAGTGACCGGGAAAAAGAAGTGCTTACACTTGTATGTATGGAGCATACTGCGCAGGAAATAGCAAAGAGAATGGATATAAGCGCCAGGACTGTAGAAGCCATCAAAGACAGGCTTATGGAACGTTTCGGCGTAAAAAATTCTGTTGGCCTTGTTTTCTTTGCGATGAAAAATTCACTGATAGATCAATAGTGATTACTTTCTACGTTAGTGTCATTTCAGGTATATCTCCATCAACAATCAATCTTCCTTCTGTTTTAATTTTTATTTCTTCAACACTCACGCCCGGGGCCCTTTCAATTAATTGAAATCCCGCTTCGGTAATATTCAAAACAGCAAGTTCTGTAACGATTTTCTTTACGCAGTTTACACCGGTTAGAGGTAAGCTGCATTTTGACAATAGTTTCGATTGACCCTTCGGGTTAGTATGCATCATTGCTACAATTATATTTTTTGCACTGGCTACAAGATCCATTGCGCCACCCATACCTTTTACCATCTTACCTGGAATCTTCCAATTAGCAATATCTCCTGTTTCACTCACTTCCATTGCGCCTAAAACTGTGAGATTTACTTTGCCGGAACGAATCATGCCAAAGCTCATGGCACTATCAAAAAAGGATGATCCGGGCAATGTGGTTATTGTTTGCTTTCCCGCATTTATCAGGTCAGCATCTTCCTCGCCTTCTGGAGGAAAAGGTCCCATGCCCAACAAACCGTTTTCAGATTGTAAGATTACCTTTATTCCTTCAGGGATAAAATTTGCAACAAGTGTGGGAATCCCAATACCAAGGTTTACATAATAGCCGTCTTTCAGTTCTTGTGCTATTCGCTGTGCAATTTGATTTTTATCAAGCATAATTCTTAGTTCTTACTTCTAACTTTTTCTCACCGTTCTCTGTTCAATTCTTTTTTCATAATTTTTTCCTTCAAAAATCCTTGCTACATAAATTCCCGGTGTGTGAATTTCGTTAGGATCCAGCTGCCCGGGCTCAACTAATTCTTCTACTTCCGCTATAGTAATTTTTCCGGCCATAGCCATCAGCGGATTAAAATTCCGTGCGGTGGCTTTAAAAATAAGATTACCGTCTTTGTCGCCTTTCCATGCCTTTACTAATGCAAAATCCGATCGAAACGCATATTCCAGTAAATATTGCTTTCCATTAAAATCCCGAATTTCTTTGCCTTCTGCTACTTCGGTTCCAACGCCTGCAGGGGTAAATATTGCCGGCAAGCCATAGCCGGCAGCCATGCACCTTGTAGCTAACGTTCCCTGCGGTATTAATTCTACTTCGAGTTCACCACTTAATAATTGTCTTTCAAATTCTGCATTCTCGCCTACATACGAAGCGATCATTTTTTTTACCTGCTTTCGTTGTAGTAATAATCCAATACCAAAATCATCCACGCCTGCATTGTTTGAGATGCAGGTAAGGTTACTGACTCCTTTATTTACTAAAGCTTTTATGGAGTTTTCAGGAATGCCACATAAGCCAAAACCTCCAAGCATAATAATGCTTTCGTTTTCTATATCAAAGATTGACTCATCAGCATTTTTGAAAACTTTATTCATATTTGTGGTGTTTTAGAGAATAGAATCTTTCTTGAAAGGTTCATGATGCTGCCCATGATTGAAATCATCTGGCCGCTGTTTCTGATTGTATAGGCTATCAAAAATAATTTGCATAATATCAGGATGTTTTGAGTACCAGTTATAACTTCTATTATATTCAATTATGCTTGTTTTGTGAATGTCCAGGGCTTTTTGTGTAAGCGCCTTTGTTTCTGCCACAACGTTCGTAGCAGAATCCCGTCGTGAAATTTCTGTTGCCAAAGCCTGGGCTCGTAACACATCCCACATAATTTTCGTCATCTGGTTAATTCCTATTATTTCAGAAGGAATTTTATTCTTATCAGAACAAGATATCAATAAACAAATGACAAAAAAAAATAAAACTGTTCTCATTATCTCAATGCTTCTTTATATTTAGCGGCAGAAGTAACGTCAATTCGTTGCAAAAGGTCTAGCGCCTTAGCTTTATCCGGGGGAGTTGCCTTGGAAAATATTTTTATGAGTTCATCACTTTTGCCTTGCATGAAAAACTGTAATATCATTGTATTTGAATTTTCCACGTTAAAAGAATTGAGCGACGTAAGCATGTTTAGCACCTGGCTTCTTGCGCCAATTTCATCATTATATAATTTATCCATTCCAGGGCGGTAATAGCCATATATCACATCATGCATAATCGTATAGCGGCTGTTTAATAAATTTTCTGCGAGCCAATACCTGTTCCTGTTTCCATCAAAAGCTTTCCAGCCGGATATGTTTTTCCCCTCTGGCGCATTGTTTACGATGTTTTGAGCTTTTTGAAAAAAAGGATCACCTCCTCTTGGTGAAAAAGAATCATAATCAAATCCGAGAATGATATTTACCCAATAAGCAAATACGGCTGTAAGGTTAGACACGAGTGCATCAGTACCTGCGACGCGGGCATCGTTGAATTCCAATTGTTGAAATTCTGCATATTTGAAAGTAATGTCATTATCCTGGTAATTTATCAATGGAGACTGATAAGAAGAATTAAATACCGGACGGGCTGATTGAATAGTGAGTGAAGCTTTATAAATATTTGCATCACCGCCCGATTCAAGGTTTAATAAAAAGCTACAATCTATTTTTTCTTTTTGCGCAAACTGATTGCTACTCCACTTCCTGTTATTTACAAAATTGTTTAATGCTGTCTGTAATGTTTGAAATGTTTTCTTATCTACGCTGTTTCCAACACGGTTACTTATTACACTTACTCTTGCTCTCAGTTCCTGGGGATATGCTAGTTTAAAAGAAATACAAAATATAAAAACAAGAAATATTTTATTCATTTTTAAAATTAATAATTGCGTTTACTATATCTGTAGCAACTTCTTTTTTTGACTTTTTTTCAAAGAGTTGCTCGTCACCATTTCTATTGAAAATACTTATTTTATTTGTGTCGTGCCCAAACCCAGCTCCATTATCATTTAATGAATTGAGAATGATGAGATCTGCATTTTTGTTATGCAGTTTCTTTAGCGCATTTGCTTTTTCGTTTTCTGTTTCTAAGGCGAACCCAACTAGCACCTGTTTATGCGTTTTCATCTCGCCCGCTTTAGAAAGTATATCCTTTGTGTTTTTCAGTTTGAGCGCCAGCTCATCGCCATTCTTTTTTATTTTTTGTAAAGCGATATTGTCAGGTGTGAAATCCGCCACTGCTGCGGCCATTACTGTTATGTCGCTCTTATCAAAATAATTAAAGAAAGCGTCAAACATTTCACTGGCTGTCGTCACTTTTATCGTTGTAACGTTTGCTGGAACTGTTTCAGATGATGGGCCGAGTATTAATGTAACTTCTGCACCTCTTGCCGCAAATTCATTGGCAATGCTTATTCCCATTTTCCCACTGGAGTGATTGCCTATAAATCTTACCGGATCAATAGGCTCGTAGGTTGGCCCGGCTGTAATAAGAATTTTTTTCCCAGCTAAAGATAATTTTCCAGATAAAAACCTTTCCAGGAATTGAAGGATTTCTTCCGGCTCCGCCATTCTTCCTTCGCCAGTTAATCCGCTGGCAAGTTCTCCATCATTTACGGGTAGGATTGTATGTCCATATTGTTTAAGAAGATTTATATTTCTTTTAGTCGCCGGATGGTGCCACATATCTTCGTCCATAGCAGGTGCAATTAACACCGGACAAGTAGCTGACAGGTAGGTTGCCTGTAATAGGTTGTCGCAAATGCCATTCGCCATTTTGGAGATAGTATTACAGGAAGCGGGGGCTATAAGCATCGCGTCTGCCCATCTGCCAAGCATTACATGGTTTGCCCATGTTTCCTGGTCAAACAAATTTGACAGGACCTTATTTTTTGCTAATGTGGAAAAGGTGAGAGGTGAAACAAAATCCATGGCGGCAGTAGTCATTATAATCTTCACCTCTGCCTCTGCTTTAGTGAGAAGGCGTACTAATATCACAGCTTTATAAGCAGCAATGCTTCCAGTGACACACAATAAGATTTTCCTTCCTTTAAGCATTTAATATTAGTTCAATTACTTTTGTGATTAATGTAGTGCTAATCGTACGTGTAATATTAAATAAAAATGGCGGTCAGAAACCGCCATTAAAAATATACTTTCTAAAGTAAAAATTAATATAAAATAAGCTTTAAACTAAAGCACATGTTATAAAGTAATATTAATCAAAGAGGTTATCTTCATTTCTGCGATAATATATTTTATCCTCCATAAATTCCGCTGTTGCTAGTAACGCCGGATTAGGCATTCTTTCGTAAGCTTTTGAAATTTCAATTTGTTCTTTGTTTTCGTGAATTTCTTCCAGGCTATCAGTATGGCTTGCAAACTCCTCAAGTTTATTATGAAGCTCTTCCTTTATAGAAATATTTATTTGGTTAGCCCTTTTCGCAATCACCGCTATAGACTCGTATAAATTCCCGGTTTTTGCTTTTACGTCAGTCAGGTTTTTTGTTTCTACAACATTGCTGGTATTAGCGCTCTGCTGGCGTCTTAATTTGCTCATTTTGTATTTGTTTAATGTTATTCAAACTTAAATTTCTGTAATTTTCTGCTTCCTTCAAATATTTACTTTCAGGATACCTGTCTGCAAAATCAAAATATTCGGTGGACACTTTTTCATATCTTTCTTCCTGCTTATCAGCATAGCTGAACTTTGCAAATTCATAGAATGATTTAATGGCCATCAACATATATTCTTCTCCCTTTGGAGATTCGGGGTAGGTATTTAGCAGGTTAGCAAATGAAATTCCTGCGGCACGGTATTGCTGCAAATTATAATATAATTGTGCAGTTTTAAAATCCTTCAACTCAAGCTTCCCCCTGCATTTTGCAATTATTTCAGTAGCATCTTTCACTCTCGGCGAATTAGGATAGGTGCTAATAAAAGTTTGCATCATTCCTATCGCTTTTGATGTATTTATTTGCTCAAGTTCCACTGTTGGAGATTGAACATAAAAAGTATAGGCATGCATATACGCTATCTCTTCAGCTTTCGCACTGTTGGGAAAAACTTCTAAAAAACCTTTAAATAGATTTTCTGCATCAGTATAATTTTTTTGATAAAAAGAACAATATGCGTACTTATAATAAAGATCTTCAAACTTATCCGTTCCCTTAAACACGGAGAAAAGTTCTAAATATAATTGGCCCGCATAATTATACTTCTTTTTTGCATAAAACTCATCAGCCTTCTTAAGTTTATATTCAAAATCTTTACTCTTCAGAACCTTATTGAATTGGTTACTACAGGAACTAACAAGAAAAAGAGACAGTATAAATAGCAGGGCTAATTTCATAAAGAGCTGCGAAATTAAGTGATTTTGGACAAAAATGCCGTTTAAAAAAAATCATTCAAAATGAATGCAGTTAATGTTTTCTTAATAACAAAAGACCCTCCCGATTTGGAAGGGTCTTTATGAAAGATGTGAGTCTTCTTATTTTGATTTAATATCAACAGTATTAGAATCTCCGCCACCAACTTCGCAATTGGTATCAATTCTATCACCACTTATTCCTTCAGTCTCTGTTAAGTAAGCTTTGATTGCATCAATTCTTTTGTTACACAAAGCCTGTGATGCTTTAGAAGCAGCAGGATAGCCTGTAACTGTGATACCGCAATCAGCATTATTTTTCAACTTGGAAGCCACTGTTGCAAGCATTGCTTTTGCATCGCTGCTTAAGCTACCGGAATTACCTCTGAATGAAACACTCGGTAAATCTCCGATTTGACAAGCTTGTGTATTAGCCGCTGTCATGTTTTTACAACATTCAGGATCAGGGCATTTACCAACACCATCAGCATCTACCGGCTGGCATTCTGTAGGTGTAATCAACTGCTTATCCTTACAATCAGGAACACCGTCCCCGTCTGTATCTTTTGAAACCCCATGGGTATCAACAGGGCAACCTGCGGGAGTATTAGGCTCTCTGTCAAGCTGATCAACAACACCATCACCGTCAGCATCATCAAAAACTGGCTTAGGTAATTTCATGTGTTTAGGATTGTTGATTTCACTATAAGCATAATCAAGCGGATTGATCCACCAAAGCGGCTCAACAGATTTTGAACCAAGATTAAAGTTTAATCCTAAAGACAGATAATTGTAGCTATCAAAATCGCGCGTCTGAACCGGATCTGCAGCAGCATGCTCCTGCCATTGTTGGCCATCAAGCAAGTCATCTTTTACAAAGGTGAATCTATCTTCCAGGGCAAGATTTACACGCTTACCCAATTTGAATGCTATACCAGCAAGTAAAGTTCCTGAAGGCTTAAGCGTTTTGTCAAATATTTCTTTTGAATTTGTTTTGTTATTTTCTGCCTCAACATAAGGAACATCTTTTAGCAACGTTTTTAATGCATCGCGGATTGCCTTTCTATCTTTATAGCCAGACCCTGCACTTACGACTGAACTGAAACTTGTAGGTACCTGCACCTTTGTATCATAAAGAGTAGCGCCAATACCTAAGCCACCGTAAAGTACCATGCCTGTTTTTTGCTTATGAAAACGAATATTGTTCAATGTAAAAATTCCTTGCAAACCCAGATCCTGCACATGGGCACGATAATTATAATATACTGGTTGCAACGCTGCAGAATTAAATGATGCCCATACCGGATCATTTTTGTAACCGTAGGATGGTTTCCAGTTTAATCCCTTAGCAACGCCATACACATAATTTAATCTCAAAGCGAAAATATAACCTAAAGCCTTCTGAATATGAACAGAACCTCCAATAGTGGGTAATTTCGCAGAAACATCACTGCTTAAAGAAAACATACCACCTGAAATTCCGACCTCAAACTCACTACGAGGCTTTGCCGGGAAGTCGTAGGTGTTATTCATAAATTCATTTTGTTGTGCCATACCCTTGGAGGAAATAACACTTGAATCGTAAATATTATATACACCTGTATCCTGAGCGAAAACGCCAAGCGATAGGAGGGAAAAAATTCCCAATAATATTAATTTGTACTTTTTGCTTGCCATAACTTTTTGATTAATAATTTCTAAATAAAGGGGTTAGTGCTGCAAAAATATTAAACCGATGCCAAATACCAAATTTTTTTAAGCAAATAATTGGATTTTGAACGATTTATATATTCTTACAATTTTGTAAACCTAAGACTATTATTCCGGCTTATTTGCTGCTTATGGTAAAAGATTTGTTTTCCTGTCAATTTATCTTATAATATTAATGGATTTTTAATTTTCAGGAGCAGGCAGGATTTTTTCTAATAAGCATTTATTTGTTCATTCTGTACTATATTGCCCCTTATGTCAATGAAGTTTTCCAGGGAACTTATAGCGGATGAATTACTAATATTTGAGAAAAAATTTACGCAATCGGTAAAAAGCAATACTCCCTTGTTGGACAGGATAATGAAATACATTATCAAAAGAAAGGGAAAGCAATTAAGACCCATGTTTGTGTTCCTGAGTGCTAAGCTCCATGGGCCTGTAAATGAATCTACCTACAGAGCGGCAGCTTTAGTTGAATTATTACATACCGCGACTTTAGTTCACGACGACGTAGTAGATGAATCATTGGAAAGGCGCGGTTTTTTTTCTATAAATGCATTATGGAAAAATAAAATCGCAGTTTTGGTTGGCGATTATTTATTGTCAAAGGGACTATTACTCTCAACGGAGGCAGAAGATTTTAAACACTTACACATTTTGTCCGAGGCGGTTAAGCAAATGAGCGAGGGGGAACTATTGCAAATAGAAAAAGCCCGTAAGCTGAACCTAAAAGAAGAAATATATTTTGAAATTATAAAAGGTAAGACCGCTTCTCTATTATCATCTGCATGTGCTGTCGGTACCTGGAGTACCAGCAAAAATGAAGCAATAACACAAAAGATGAAAATTTTTGGCGAAAAAGCAGGCATGGCCTTCCAGATAAAAGATGATCTTTTTGACTATGGAACAGAAGATGTTGGTAAACCTACGGGCAATGATTTAAAGGAAAAAAAGCTTACGCTTCCTTTAATCTATACGCTGAACAATATAGCATCGTCTGAAAAAAGCAAGATTATTTACATCATGAAAAACGAAAACAAAAACCCTTCTAAAATAAAATATGTTTTAGAAAAAGTCACCGAAGCAGGAGGCATAAAATACGCTAGTAAAAAGATGACCGAATACCGGGATGAAGCGCTGGCTATCTTATTCGAATTTCCAGAAAGTGACATTAGAAAGGGATTGGAAGACCTGGTGTTGTACACCACCGATAGAAAATATTAATTTTCTCTGGTTGATTTGATGACCTCCGGATTTATCTCTCGGCTGTTCTTTTTGACAAATAAATTACCGCCACTTGACTACTTATTACGTTTATGGAAAAAAGATGGAAAATATTGAGCGGAGATGAAAATAAAATTGCTGATCTGCAGCAAGTATTGAAAATAAGTTATCCCCTATGCAAAATATTGGTTCAAAGGGGTGTTGATAATTATGACAAAGCTAAAGACTTCTTTCGCCCGCAGCTATCTCACCTTCATGATCCTTTCCTGATGAAGGATATGGAAAAAGCTGTGGTATGTATTTTATCAGCAATAGAGCAGCAAAAGAAAATTCTTGTTTTTGGTGATTATGATGTTGACGGTACCACATCGGTAGCATGTATGTATCTTTTTTTTAAAAAAATCTATGCTGAGGAAAATATAGCTTTTTACATTCCGCATCGCTACCGAGAAGGATATGGTATAAGTAAGATGGGTATTGATTTTGCAAAGGAAAATAATTTTGAATTGATTATTTCCCTGGATTGTGGAATTAAATCGGTTGACCTGATTGCTTATGCAAGATCGCTTGGCCTTGATTTTATCGTATGCGACCATCATATGCCTGATGATGAGCTTCCACCGGCGGTCGCCATTTTAAATCCTAAACAAAAAGACTGCAATTATCCTTATAAAGAATTGTGTGGCTGCGGCGTGGGATTTAAATTAATAACGGCATTATCCCAACGGTTAGGCCTACCGGCAGAAGAATACACTTGCTACCTTGACCTTGTGGTAACAGCAATAGGCGCCGACATAGTACCAATAAATGGAGAAAACAGGGTGTTGGCGTATTATGGGTTACAGAAGCTAAATACCAATCCGCTCCCTGGTATAAAAGCGCTTATAGAGCTTAGTGGAATCAAAAAGAAGTTTACAATAAATAATGTCGTTTTTATAATCGCACCGCGGGTAAATGCGGCCGGAAGAATGGATGATGCATCTAAAGCGGTGATGATGTTTATAGAAGATGATTTTGCGAAAGCAATGCGTTATGCTGAAATGTTGCATAGTGATAATACAGATCGCAAAGATGCGGACAGCACTATCACCGGCGAAGCATTTGCGATGATAGAAGGAGATGAAATTCTTTTAAACAAGAAAACGACAGTTGTATTTCAAACGCATTGGCACAAAGGTGTAGTGGGCATCGTAGCGAGCCGTCTTATTGAAAAATATTACCGTCCCACGGTGGTTCTCACGCAAAGCGGCGAATTTGTGGGTGGTAGTGCCCGTAGTGTTCCAGGGTTTAATTTATATGAAGCCATACATGCCTGCCGTGAACATCTTATCGGATATGGCGGTCACTTTGCTGCTGCAGGTATGACGATGCTGTCAGGCAATGTAGAAGCCTTTGGTAATAAATTTGAAGAAGTCGTTTCAGCACTTATTGAACCCCAACTTTTAATACCTGAAATAAGGATTGACACCGAAATTTCATTCCGGAATATTACAAAAAGTTTTTTTGATATCATTACTCAAATGGAACCATATGGTCCCGAAAGCCTGCGGCCAGTCTTCATTACAACAAATGTGGCTGATACGGGGTGGTCTAAAATAGTAAAAGAACTGCATATCAGATTCGTAGTGAAACATGATGGCATCGTGTTGACAGGTATCGGGTTTAATCTAGCTGATAAATTTCATCTACTTGAATCAAAAAAGCCACTTGATATAGTTTATACGATTGATGAGAATGAATGGAATAATGAAATTGTTTTGCAATTGAAAGTAATAGATATACGACTTTCAGAGACTGCCGCCGTTTCAAACGATCTGTAATGAAAATCAATTACTACCTGAAATATTTTTTTTTCATAGGCTCCCATTGGAATTTCAGGCTTGCATTCTTTACTATATGGAATGAAATAAAGGGTGAGAAGAAATATAACATTCGCACTATCGAACTGGACCGGCTTAGTATGCTTTCTATAAAGGGCGATAATCTAAGCCATGCATCTATTTACCAGGGAGCAAATTATTATTTATTGGAAAAAGCTTTTGACTACCTGGCAAGTATACACGAAAATAAAAATATAGTTGATTTTGGCTGTGGAAAGGGCAGAGTATTGGTAGTCGCGGCTTATTATGGATTTAGTAAAATTATCGGGATTGATTTTGCCAGAGCGTTGTGCGTCGCCGCTGAGCAAAATATACAAAAGGTAAAAGGTTTCTATCCGGATTCCCAATTTTCTGTTATCTATGATGATGTAATCAATTACAAAATAACTGCCGATGAAAATGCTTTCTTTTTCTTTAATCCATTTGACGAAGTAGTGATGCTGCAGGTAGTAAAAAATATTTTGCAATCACTAAAAGAAAGTCCCAGACATGTTACCATAATTTATTTAAACCCCGTTCACAAAGAAATATTTTTGAGTGCGGGATTCGAAGAAGAATATTATTTGAAACGATTAGGATATTTAGAGTTGAGTATTTTATCCAACGAAGATCATTGATAAAAATGTATAAAAAAAGCCCTGTTTCCAGAGCCTTTTAAAATTTATTTTAAAGAGATTAAGCTTCCAGAATTATCCTGCTCTTCTCTTTTCCTTCCATCATTTCTACACTGCGGTTTATAAAATTAGTAAGTTCATTTCCCTTTAACAATCCCTGGGAAAGTAAAGCAAGGTCTGCCAGGTTACGCGTTTGCTTTTCTTGTTTTTCTTTATCTTCTTCGTTTAAAATATTTTTATAAACCGGGTGATTACCATTTACTGTAAGCATTACTTCTTCTGGCATCGCACCGTAAAAACTTCCCATGCCGCCTGCGCCAGCTTCTGCCATATCTTTCATTCTCCGCATAAACTCGGGGCGGGTAGCTACTACCGGTAACGTGTCAGCGCTAAGGCCTTTCACCTCAACAGTTACGTGCAGGGAGGGTGTTTCTATTTTAAATAATTCTTTTAGTTTTTCTGTTTCTTCTTTTGATAATACGCTTTCCGTATTTTCATTTTTATCTATCAGGTTGTCGGTAATATCTGCATCCACTCTCACAAATTGTACATCGTTCCACTTCATTTCCATATTATTAATGAAGGCAGCATCCACAATAGTTTCAAGCTTCACAACTATATAATTTTTTTGTTGTGCAGCCTTGATGAAGCTGTTTTGTTGCACAGGATCGGTAGTGTATAACATTACAAGCTTCCCGTCCTTATTCTTTTGTAAGGTTTCTGCGGCAAGCCGGTATTCATCAAGCGTATAAAATTTGTGGGTTTCTTCACCTTCGGGCGAGATGGAAGTGGCTGCTTCAAAAAGATTAAATTTATTTGCCTTTTCTAAAAATTTATCTTCGGTTATCATTCCATACTTCACAAAAATTCCGAGGCTTTCCCATTTTTCTTCAAAGGCTTTCCTGTCTGCTTTAAATATTTCCTCAAGCTTATCGGCAACTTTTTTCGTGATATAAGAATTAATCTTTTTCACATTAGGATCGCCTTGTAAATAACTCCTGCTTACATTCAATGGAATGTCGGGACTGTCAATTACCCCATGTAGTAACATCAGAAATTCCGGTACGATGTCTTTCACTTCATCTGTTACAAATACCTGGTTGCTGTATAGTTGAATTTTATCTTTTTGAACTTCGAAGCGCTGCTTTATTTTAGGAAAATATAAAATCCCTGTAAGATTAAAAGGATAATCTACATTTAGATGTATCCAAAATAAGGGAGCTTCACTAAATGGATACAGTTCTTTATAAAAATCCTGGTAATCCTGCTGTGTCAGGTCTGCCGGTTTTTTAGTCCACGCCGGGTTAGTATTATTTATTTGCTTGCTCTCAATATCGGTATCATTAGCCTCCTTATCTGCAGAATCTTTATCTGCATCTTTATCCTTCGGAGCGTTAGCATCAACGAACATGATGGGTACAGGCAAAAACTTACAAAATTTCTCAAGTATGTGCCTTACTCTTTCGGGCTCCAGGAACTCTTTGCTTTCTTCATTTATGTGAAGTATAATATCAGTACCGCGTCCTTCTTTTTCTGTTTCTTCTAAAGTAAATTCAGGACTGCCATCGCATTCCCATCTTACTGCTTTTGCATCTTCCCGAAAGCTCTTTGTAATAATTTCAACTCGCTCACTTACCATAAATGATGAGTAAAAGCCCAAACCAAAATGCCCGATAATATTCGCCTCATTCTTTCCTTTATATTTTTCCAGGAACTCTTCCGCTCCGCTAAAGGCAACCTGGTTGATGTATTTATCTACCTCTTCCTCCGTCATTCCCACACCCTTATCGGAAATGGTAATTATCTTCTTTTCTTTATCAACCGTTACAATTATGTCAACATTGCCTATATCCCCCTTTGCTTCACCAATGGAAGATAGTGTTCCTAATTTTTGGGTGGCATCAACAGCATTACTTACCAGTTCACGAATAAAGATTTCATGATCGCTGTAAAGAAATTTCTTAATGATTGGGAAAATATTCTCCGTTTGAACTCTTATACTACCTTTTTGCATCTGTAAGATTTTTTACACTTCATTTTCAAAAAAAATGCCATAGTCTTTTTGCTGCCAACATGGCAAACGTTTAATGAAGCGATGGCTCAAGAATAGGGTTTGCAGGCCTTTGAAAAGCTTAATGTCGAAATGATTTGGACTAAAAAAATGTATTTTTAAACGCACGAGCTAAAAATAAATTTCTAAATAAAGAATTATGAATCGGATAGTATTTATAACAGGAGCCACATCCGGTATAGGTGAGGCCTGCGCGGAAAAATTTGCCGAAAACGGGGATGCGCTTATAATAAACGGCAGAAGAAATGAAAGGCTGGACAACCTAAAAAAGTTGCTGGAAAAGAAGTATAAAATAAATGTACTATGCGCCCCATTTGATGTGCGAAACAGGAGTGAAGTCTTCGAAAGCATTTCCTCCTTTTCAAAAGAGTGGGAGCCAATAGATGTATTGATAAATAATGCCGGTCTTGCACTCGGCAGGGATTATTTTGATGAAGCCGATATGGATGATTGGGATAGCATGTTGCAAACAAACGTGAATGGTATGTTGTACGTGAGCAAAGCTGTGTTGCCTTCGATGGTAAAAAGAAACCAGGGCCATATCATTAATCTCGGGTCAGTTGCCGGAGATGATGTGTATGAAAAAGGAAACGCTTATTGTGTGAGCAAAGCTGCAGTAAATGCGATCAGCAAGACTATGCGGATCGATCTTTTGCAGCATAACATAAAGGTCACTAATGTAAAGCCTGGCGCAGCAAATACAGATTTCTCTCTCGTACGATTTAAAGGCGATGCTGAAACCGCCTCAAAAGTATATGAGGGCTATACGCCGCTTTCGGGTAAAGACATTGCGGATACTATATTTTATTGTGCTTCCTTGCCTCCGAATGTTTGTATTAATGAGCTGGTGATAACTGCAACATCACAGGCAAATGGCATTTTTTTTAACCGCAAGTAGAAATTTTCAGGCAATAATTAGTGAAGAATGGCGTTGTAATTTGAAGTTAGAATTGAGTTCTTTTAGGCAAAAAAAATAGAAAAAATAATTGCTTAAGGCCCTTTCTTTCATCAGCTATTTTTTTTAATATTGTCCATCAACGTCCGATTACCCTAAATAAAACCACTTGAAAAGCCTGTTACTGATTTTATTCCTTTCAATGTTCTTATGCTTGAATGTAAGAGGCCAGGAGGTCATCAGGCAAGTGGCGTGTTTCGATTCTACTTTAAAGAAAGAGGCAGATAGTTTAAAGGCACATTTTTATGCGCAGGGCTTTGTAGTGGTGAGAGAAGCAACTATGATGATGGAAAGTGAGTATGAAATGCCGATAATTGTCCCGTTGAATGAGGGAAGTTTTTACCAGTTTGTATTTATCGGCGATCTTTCTTCGAAAGTGTACGAGGTAAGAATGTATGATTACAGGGAAAAGCAGGTTTTTTTCAAGAAAAATTATGGAGAGGATGTGCAGGGAAACATTATAAGCTACGCATATATTCCTCGTTTTTCAGAATACCACATGATAAAACCTGTGCAGGTAAATAACAAAAAGAAGAAAAATGTTTGCGGCTATATATTAATGTTCAAAAAAGTAAGATAGTTTTTTGTATGCTTGTTGATAACTTAACCCGGGGCCTGATTAACCCCGGGTTTTTATGTCTTAATGCACGCGGTCTCTATTGGCAACTATTTTGCTATCTTTTGAGAAACGAGTACCATTCTCATATCACTATAACTTATTTCCCCTGGTAAATTCTCTTTTAATATTTTCAAGCTGTTGAAACCCAGCAACTTTGCGGCTTTTGTAATAGCAGCTTGTTTTTCTTTACTTACCATTTCATCAATTAATAATTCTCCCGTACCGCGATAAAAACTCAAATGGTTTTCAATCGTAGGCGTTGAGAGATTTCTTGCAGCTGCAATTTTTTTAGAAGATGTTTGTTTTGTTTCTCTTTTAGGCTGCTTTAGTTGTATCCGCGTTTTGAAGGTATCAAGCGCTCCTGCGGTTATTAACTAAAAAAAATACCTCTGTATATTAGCTGCAAACAGCGGAAATGACTCTATAAGGTTTGGACACTGTAATTAATTTATCCTGAAAGACTTTGCCACACTGCATTTAGGAGATAGCTTCCTTGGTTGCTCATTGTAAAATGTTTGTATAATAAATTTTATAAGTAAACCTAATAAAGATAATTTCGGAAGGATGCGTATAGAGTTTCTATAATAAGGCAGCAGGAAGAATACAGTTATAATCCATATCACTGAATAACTATATAACGATTATTGATAGAATTCTTATGTAGTTAGAGCATGTGCCTTTAATTCACTAATATTATTTTGGAAGAAAACTAATTATTGATAAATATGGATAGCAAAGGTTTGTACTCTCCGGAATTTGAGCATGATGCATGTGGGATAGGCTTTGTGGCAAATATCAAGAGCAACAAAAGCCACCAGATTGTTTCTGATGCGTTAACCATTTTGGAAAATATGGAACATCGCGGTGCCTGCGGCTGCGAAAATAATACAGGAGACGGAGCAGGCATTTTAATTCAAACTCCGCATGAATTTTTCTTTGATGAATGTATAAAGCTCGGTATTCATTTGCCCGCCTATGGCAAATATGGAGTTGGTGTATTATTCTTTCCCAAAGAGATTCGTTTAAGAGAGGAGTGCCGCGATATTTTCAACCGATCTGCGGAAACACTTGGGCTGGAAATAATTGGCTATCGTAGAATACCTGTTAATACACATGATATTGGCCAGACCGCTTTATCAGTAGAGCCGGAAATGGAGCAGGTATTTATTGCCTGTCCTGATTATCTTACAAACCCTGACGAGTTCGAAAGAAAATTATTTGTGTTAAGGAATTATTCTACACAAACAATTCATAATACGGTCAGAAAAGATTCGATAGGCTTTTATATTGCTTCAATTTCTTATAAAACAGTTATTTATAAAGGCCAGCTTACCAGTTTGCAGGTGCGCACTTACTTTCCTGACCTTAATAATAAAAAGGTTGTCTCTGCATTTGGATTGATCCACTCCCGTTTTGCGACAAATACTTTCCCCTCATGGAAGTTGGCTCAGCCTTTCAGGTATATAGCGCACAATGGAGAGATCAATACTTTACAGGGAAACTTAAATTGGCTTCGTACCAGCGAGAGAGGATTTATCTCTAAATATTTCAGTAAAGAAGAAATGGACATGCTTCTTCCCGTAGTTGAAGAAGGACAGTCAGATTCAGCCAGTCTCGATAATATTATCGAGTTGCTTATGTTATGCGGCAGGTCACTTCCGCACGTGATGATGATGCTGATTCCGGAGGCGTGGGATGGCAACGATAAAATGGATCCGGTGAAAAAAGCTTTCTATGAATTTCATTCTGCATTCATGGAGCCATGGGATGGGCCTGCTTCTATTTCATTTACCGATGGAAAATTAATAGGCGCTACATTGGACAGAAATGGTTTAAGGCCTTCACGGTATTGTGTTACCACTGACGACAGGGTAATTATGGCTTCAGAAACAGGTGTGCTGCCAATTGATCCCAGCCTTATTAAAGAAAAAGGGCGGCTGCAACCAGGAAAAATGTTTGTGGTTGATTTGGAAGAAGGTCGTATTATAAGCGACGAAGAAATCAAACAAAAAATTTGCTCAGAAAGCCCGTACAGCGAATGGCTGAATAAATATAAAATCCGTTTGGAAGAATTGCCGGAACCACGTGTGATGTTTACGCATTTGGAGCACGATCAGGTCTTCCAATATCAAAAAACATTTGGCTATACTACAGAAGACCTCAATGTATTGATTACGCCGATGGCGCTCGATGGCAAGGAGCCGACCGGTTCCATGGGGAATGATGTTCCATTAGCAGTCCTCAGCGATCAGCCACAGCATTTGAGCAGCTATTTCAAGCAATTATTTGCACAAGTTACCAATCCTCCTATTGATCCCATAAGAGAAAGACTTGTAATGTCTCTCGTGACATTTGTTGGTAACAATGGCAATTTGCTGGAAGAAGATCCACTTGCCTGCCATAGCCTGGCGCTAAAGCATCCTGTTCTTTCAAACAGGGAGTTAGAAAAGATCAGGAGTATTGATACAGGAATTTTCCAGGCGCATACGTTGCAATCTTATTTTATTGCAGATGGCAAGCCGGGTTCTCTTCAAAAAGGTATTGACCGGCTTTGCAGGTACGCAACAGATGCTGTGGAAGATGGTTTTGAAGTATTGATAATATCTGACAGAGCAATAGATTCAGAGCATGCGGCAATACCATCTTTATTAGCAACGGCTGCCGTTCATCATCACCTTATCCGTAAAGGATTGCGTGGTAAAGTGGGCTTGGTAATTGAAGCCGGCGATGTATGGGAAGTTCATCATTTTGCCTGCCTGATTGGGTTTGGCGCCACCGCAATCAATCCTTACCTGTCTCTTTCTACGATACGCGATCTCAAGCTCAATGGTAAAATGCAGACAGATTTGGATGTAAGCCAGCTCAAAAAGAATTATATAAAAGCTGTGAACGACGGCCTTCTTAAGGTATTTTCTAAAATGGGAATATCCACATTGCAATCATACCAGGGAGCGCAGATATTCGAAATAATCGGCATCAACAAATCTGTGGTAGAGAAATATTTTACCGGCGCAACTTCCCGTATTGAAGGAATGGGGCTCGATGAAATTGCCAAAGAAACTTTACTAAAGCACTTCTTCGCATTTAATAAAAAGAATATTCCCCTTGACCGCCTTACAGTTGGAGGTATTTATAAATGGAAGCGCAAAGGAGAATTCCATTTATTTAATCCGCAAACCATTCACCTGTTGCAGTATGCTACAAAAATGAGTGATTACAATACTTTCAAAAAGTATTCTAAGCTGGTAAATGACCAGAGTGAAAAGGCTGCAACCCTCCGGAGTTTAATGCAATTCAAACACATTCGCCCCTCTATATCTATTGACGAAGTAGAACCTGCGGAAAATATCTATAAGAGATTTGCTACAGGTGCTATGTCCTTCGGTTCTATTTCATGGGAAGCGCACACTACACTTGCTATTGCCATGAACAGGCTTGGAGGGAAAAGTAACACAGGAGAAGGAGGAGAAGATTCAATAAGGTATGAGCCACTGCCAAATGGTGATTCCATGCGCAGTGCGATAAAGCAAGTTGCTTCTGCAAGGTTTGGTGTTACCAGCCAATATTTAACTGAAGCAGATGAACTGCAAATAAAAATGGCGCAAGGCGCGAAGCCAGGCGAAGGCGGTCAACTTCCCGGGCATAAGGTAGACGATTGGATTGGCAGAGTCCGGCATGCTACTCCCGGCGTTGGATTAATATCCCCGCCGCCACATCATGATATTTATTCAATAGAAGATTTAGCTCAATTAATATTTGACCTGAAAAACGCAAATCGCCAGGCGAGGATAAATGTAAAACTAGTATCTAAAGCAGGCGTGGGTACAATAGCGGCAGGCGTTACAAAAGCTAAAGCTGATGTGATCTTGATTTCCGGCCACGATGGTGGCACAGGCGCTTCACCTGTCAGTTCCATTAAGCATGCTGGTTTGCCATGGGAATTAGGCCTGGCAGAGACACATCAAACATTGGTAAAAAATAAACTGCGAAGCAGGGTAGTGGTACAAACAGACGGTCAGCTGAAGACGGGGCGCGATGTAGCGATTGCGACATTACTCGGCGCAGAAGAATGGGGCGTTGCCACGGCGGCACTAATTGTAGAAGGTTGTATTATGATGCGCAAGTGCCATCTAAATACCTGCCCTGTTGGTGTGGCGACACAGGACCCGGAGTTGCGTGGACGTTTCACCGGGGATGCGGATCACGTGGTAAATTTCTTCAAATATATTACGCAGGAATTAAGGGAAATAATGGCGGACTTGGGTTTCAGAACAATAAATGAAATGGTAGGGCAGGTGGATTTCCTTGAAAAAAGACCAGGTGTTGATCATTGGAAGTTTAGAAATCTTGATATTTCCTCGATATTATATAAAGAGCCGGCAACCAAATTTATTGGTTTGTACAAGACTGAGGAGCAGGATCATGGGTTAACCGACGTACTCGATTGGCAGTTATTGCAGGCTGCGGAGCTTGCCATTGATCTTGGTGAAAAAGTAAGTGCACATTTTAATATTAAAAATACTGACCGGGCAACGGGGGCGATTCTTTCAAATGAAATAACCAAAAAATATAAGGCCGATGGCTTGCCGGAAGACACAATCCATTTTAAGTTCGAAGGCACAGCCGGCCAAAGTTTTGCGGCGTTCAATACGAAAGGTATAACTCATGAACTTGAGGGTGATGCAAACGATTATTTTGGTAAAGGTCTAAGTGGTGCAAAGCTTATTATTTATCCGTCTTTAAGAGCAGGCTTTATTCCTGAAGAAAATATAATAATAGGAAACGTGGCTTTCTATGGCGCTACATGCGGAGCAGCCTATGTGCGGGGAAAAGCGGGAGAGCGTTTTTGTGTGCGTAACTCGGGCGCCAATGTAGTGGTTGAAGGTGTGGGAGACCATGGATGTGAATATATGACAGGAGGTAATGTGATTATTCTCGGCAAAACCGGGCGAAACTTTGCCGCAGGCATGAGTGGAGGCATTGCATATATATATGACGTGCAGCATGATTTTGATTCATTGTGCAATAAAGAAATGGTAGACTTGGATGCAATTAGTGAAGAAGATGAAAAGGTATTGTACGATATGATTAATAAACATTTTGAATACACTAACAGTACCGTAGCAAAATTTGTATTGAATGATTTTGAAAATCAACTGAAAAACTTTGTCAAGGTTTTTCCAAAAGATTATAAGCGTGTATTGATAGAAAAAAAGCAAAAGGTAGAAGTAAATAAATAATCTTAGGTGGTGATTATTAAGAACTTTTATAGTCAGCCAACTTAATTTTTTACGGGATAAATTTTTACAAAGAATGGGAAAAGTAACAGGCTTTTTAGAATTTGCGAGGGAGCTTCCGGAGAAGCGTCTGCCCATGGAAAGGCTTAATGATTACAATGAATTTATAAAAAGATATTCTGATGAAAAGCTGAACCAGCAAGCGGCCCGTTGCATGGATTGCGGCACGCCGTTTTGCCATGAAGGATGCCCCCTGGGCAATGTGATTCCTGAATTCAACGATGCTGTATATCGTCAAAACTGGAAAGAAGCTTATGATATACTTACTTCTACAAATAATTTCCCTGAGTTCACCGGCAGAATATGTCCCGCTCCGTGTGAATCCTCATGCGTGCTGGCTATTAATCAACCGGCTATAACGATTGAGGAGATTGAAAAGCATATAATAGAGATTGCATTTGATAAAGGATTTGTCAAGGCAAAAAAACCAAATGTAAGATCCGGTAAAAAAGTAGCGGTGGTAGGTTCAGGCCCTGCCGGATTAGCCGCTGCTGCTCAGCTTAATTATGCGGGCCATTTAGTTACTGTGTTTGAAAGAGACGACGAGCCGGGTGGTTTATTGCGATACGGTATTCCCGATTTTAAATTAGAAAAGTGGGTAGTGGAAAGAAGAATAAAATTGATGGAAGAAGAAGGAGTTGTGTTCAGATGCAATGAAAACGTGGGGGTATCGATTAATATAAATGACCTTCAACGGGAATACCATGCAATTGTGTTAGCCGGCGGCTCTACAATGCCAAGAGATCTTTCTATACCCGGAAGGGAATTGAAAGGAATTCATTATGCAATGGATTTCTTAACACAGCAGAATAGGAGAGTATCTAATAAACAAGTGGAAGAAGAAGATATTTTTGCCACAGGCAAAAATGTGGTTGTGATTGGTGGGGGTGATACTGGAAGTGATTGTGTGGGGACCTCAAATCGCCATAAAGCTACGGCTGTCATACAATTTGAACTTTTGCCTAAGCCACCCGAAAGCCGTACGTCTTTTATGCCCTGGCCTAGTTATCCGATGATATTAAAAACCAGCAGTTCACACGAGGAAGGGGTTCAAAGGCATTGGGCAGTCGCCACCAAAGAATTTATAGGAGATGATAATGGTAATCTGAAAGCTTTAAAAATTGTTGACCTCGAATGGAAGTTTTCTGACGATAATACGCCTGCAAAGTTTGTTGAAGTTACTGGAAGCCAAACCGAGATAGATTGTGAGCTCGCTTTATTGGCGATGGGCTTTATCCACCCCCAGTATGATGGACTCTTACAAGACCTGGAAATTGAACTTGATGAAAGAGGAAATGTGAAGGCCTCTGAAAAGAGTTTTCAGACGAATCTTGCTAAAATTTTTGCCGCTGGCGACATGCGAAGGGGACAGTCGCTGGTGGTATGGGCAATCTCAGAAGGCAGAGAATGTGCGAGAAAAGTGGATGAATTTCTTATGGGATATTCTTTGTTAGAGGCTAAAGATCAAAATATTTTACATGAAGTTTAAAATAATTTGAGGCTGAAAAATTAACCTGTTATCAACCAGGTTTTTTTTATTTCCTTTAAACAAACATGTAAATTAAAAATATATGAAAAATAATTATTCACATTCTTTGGCCACTATTAACATTTTTACCATAATATGTTGATTATTAATTATTTATTGTTTACAATTAATATATTGAGATAAAAAATATATGATAAAATAAATTTAAATTGTCGTAAAAGTACTATATGTTTGAAAAAATTGACAAAATGAGAAAAATTACCTTAGGCCAGGCAGTGCCTTTCATTGTATTGATGGGAGTTTCGGTTATTGCATTATTTGTGCCTACCATATCAAATTTTAATGGTGAAGGGAAATATGATTCTGCGGATATCGCATGGATTATTGTAGCGACTGCTTTGGTATTTCTAATGACACCAGGCCTGGCTTTCTTTTATGGCGGGATGGTGCATAGAAAAAATGTACTCTCTACTATGATTAAAAGTTTTGTAGCAACCGGTTTGGTAAGTGTGTTGTGGGTTACAATTGGCTTTAGTCTTTGCTTTGGTGATTCCTTAGGCGGGTTTATTGGAAACCCTTTTACTTATATGTTTTTTAAAGGCGTTGGTTCAGGCGCTCCATGGAGTCTTGCTCCAACTATTCCTTTATTATTATTCGCCCTTTTCCAGATGATGTTTGCAATCATTACACCAAGCCTGGTAGTAGGTGCAGTGGCAGAAAGAATACGGTTTTCTTCCTACATACTTTTTATAGTAATGTTCAGCCTTTTGGTATATGCACCTATTGCGCATTGGACATGGCATCCCAAAGGTTTTTTATTTAATATGGGAGTGCTTGACTTTGCCGGTGGCACAGTAGTACACATATCCGCTGGATGTGCTGCATTGGCGGGAGCTATCGTATTAAAACGCAGGAAGGTTCACCTTGAGCATAAAGAAATTCCTCCTGCCAACATACCTTATGTTTTGATAGGTACGGGCCTTTTGTGGTTTGGATGGTTTGGCTTTAACGCCGGTTCTGCTTTAGGCGCAAATGCTTTATCTGTTTCCGCTTTTGCTACCACTAATACAGCAGCAGCCTCAGCAGGTTTAGCCTGGATGTTTTTCGATGTATTGAAAGGGAAGAAGCCATCCGTTCTTGGGTTTTGCATTGGTGCCGTTGTCGGCCTTGTAGCGATTACACCGGCTGCGGGTTTTGTAGCAATCCCTCAAAGCATATTCATTGGGGCCGTTGCCGCGCTTATTTCAAATGTAGCAATTTATTACAAGTCAAAATCAATATTGGACGACACCCTTGATGTTTTTCCATGCCATGGCTTAGGTGGTATGGTAGGCATGATAATGACAGGGATTTTTGCCACAACGAATGTAAACACCGGAGGAAATAATGGATTGTTTTATGGAAATCCCTCGTTCTTTTTTACCCAGTTACAGGGACTTGCCATCGTTGTATCGTATAGCTTTACGGTGTCGTACGGCATTTTCAAATTCATAAACTGGGTAATGCCTATGCGGGTAAGCAGGGAGGATGAGGAATTAGGATTAGACGCTTCACAACACAATGAGAAATATTTACAGGGAACTTTATTAGTGAGAAATAATGGAACCTTTAATGAAAAAGAAAGGGGTATAGCTGAAAAGATTGACTTCTGAGAAAAGTTAATCAAGCTAAACCCCTTTTATTATTAATCTTTAAATCTAAAACAATGTTAAGAAAAATTTTCTTAGGAGCTCTTGTATTTTTTGGTTTTATTTGCAGGACTACTGCTCAATCTGATTCAACATCTCCTGCACCCACTATCACAGGATCTGTAGATGCCTACTTTCGATACAATTTTAGTGATCCCAAATCCGGGGGAACCAACGACTTCACAAGTTTTACTAATACACAGAATTCATTCCAATTAGGAATGGCAAGCGTAAGAGCTGATCACAGTTGGGGTAAAGCGAGCGCCACAGTTGATTTAGGCTTCGGTCCGCGAGCGGAAGAGTTCTCTTACGGCGATCCGGACCATCCAACTTTATTTGCTGTAAAGCAGGCTTATGTAAGCTATGCGGTCTCGGATAAGTTTAAATTAACGATTGGTAAATGGGCTACACATATCGGTTACGAGTTAACAGATGCATACCTCAACAGAAACTACAGTATGGATTACATGTTTTCGTACGGCCCCTTTTCGCACACCGGCTTGAAAGCCGATATAGGCCTGGGCGAAAAAAGTGCCTTAATGCTTGGCGTGGCAAATACTACAGACGTTGTAGCTGAGGCAAACTCTCGCAGATATGCTTTAGCGCAATTCAGCACAGGTACGTCAGACGACAAATTTAAAGCTTATGTCAATTACCAGGGGTCATACGGTGGATCATACAATTCAACGCAATTTGATCTTGTACTAACTGATGCCATTACAGATAAATTTAGTTTGGGCTATAACGGTACTATCCAAACTAACAAACCAGATGGCTTTTCGAGCGAAAGTTGGTGGGGCTCTGCTTTATACATTACCGCAGATCCTACGACAGCTTTTGGTATTACGTTACGGGGAGAATATTTCCATAATGAAAAGGCATCTGCTACCCTGGCTCCTTATACCAATATTTTTGATGTTACACTCTCTCCCAATTTCAGGGTGGGTAATCTCACAATTATTCCTGAACTAAGAGTGGACGCCGCCAAGACTGCAATTTTTGAAAAGAACAACGGAGATGGAACCAAGACAACTGTTACCGGTCTTCTCGCTGCAACATATCATTTTTAGGAATCACTTAATATAATCTTAACTCTTACATCTTACTAAACTAAAAGCTATGATTAAAAAAAATAACCAGAAAAAAAGCAGAACATATCTGCTCATCAGTTTTATTTTTCTCTTTATTATCGCATTTGTAGGTTTTCCTTCGTCAGTTTCCGCACAGGGAACTCCGGCTGAACCCGCTCCTGCATTGCCGCAGGATGTTGCCAATATTATCTGGCTATGCCTCACCGGTTTTCTCGTATTTTTTATGCAGGCTGGCTTTGCAATGGTAGAAGCAGGAATGGTACGTTCAAAAAACTCAGCAAATATCATGATGAAGAACCTGCTGGATTTTTGTTTTGGCGCTATACTCTTCTGGGCCGTAGGATATGCCATTATGTATTCCAGCGGGGATTCTAATTATTTCGGATTCGATAAAGCGCTTTCTTTCCTGGGTTCAGCAAATGCTCCCACAGATACTGCAGGATATAGCATAAGTGCTGCATGGCTTTTCCAGGTGGTGTTTGCTGCAACCGCGGCAACCATTGTTTCCGGCGCAATGGCAGAAAGGACAAAGCTTATTTCCTATATCATTTATTCCTGTGTAATTTCTGCTATCGTTTATCCCATCAGCGGGCATTGGATATGGGGAGGCGGATGGTTAAGCGATATGGGTATGCGTGATTTTGCCGGATCAACTGTTGTGCATTCTGTTGGCGGCTGGGCAGCGTTAGCCGGCGCAATTTTAGTTGGGCCAAGATTAGGAAAGTATAATAAAGACGGTACAAGCAATAATATAAACGGACATAACCTGCCACTTGCTTCTTTGGGTGTTTTTATACTTTGGTTCGGATGGTATGGCTTTAACCCAGGCTCCACCTTAACCGCTATTGCCGGCGTTTCCCACATAGCCGTAACCACAACGCTGGGAGCAGCGGCCGGAGCAATTGGCGCATTAATTACTTCGTGGATTAAATTTAAAAAGCCGGATCTCCCGATGACCTTAAACGGTACACTTGCCGGCTTGGTGGCTATCACTGCTCCCTGCGCATCGGTTAGCACGGGTGCCGCTGTTTTAATTGGTTTGATAGCAGGAATACTGGTATTTTTCTCATGTCTTTTCATCGAAAGAAAATTAAGGATAGACGATCCTGTTGGCGCAATAAGTGTACATGGTATATGCGGCGCCTTTGGTACGCTTGCCGTTGGTTTATTCGGACAAAGGTCTATTGATATTCAATATTGGGGCGAAGACACTGCTATCTCCAACGGCTTATTTTATGGCGGAGGCTGGCACCAGCTTGGCGTGCAGGCGGCCGGCGTTTTTGCCGTTTTTGTTTTTGTTTTTGTATCAATGCTTATCATATTTTATATAATAAAAGCAGTTATCGGCTTACGCGTAAGTGATGCAGAGCAAATAGAAGGATTGGATATTGGTGAGCACGGAAACGTAGCCTATGGTGGTTTCGCTATGGAGCCCGAGCCAGTGTACGGTAATTAAAAATTTACAAAGCATTCAAATAAGCAGTTGATTTATGTTGAAGCTGTTATGGCATAGCAGTCAGCATACTTTTAAAATGCATCCTGCTTTACGTTAGCTGGTTTATCTGATAAGCATGTTATAAACTTCTATAACATGCTTATCAGATAATTAATATTATTCAAAAAAGTAAACCAGACAGAGTATGAGCATCGTATTTTCTGATCCTTTTTACTTGAGATCCTGCGCAGATCATCTTGGCAGGGTTAACGTAATACTCCGGTCTTCAAATTTTACCGATATTTTTTTTGAAACCGGATTGATATGTAATAAAAAAAGCAGTCCTGCTTTTAAAATAAAGACTTGGATTAGTTACCAAATATTTTGTGTCGTTATAGTTGTTGCTTCTATTTTTTTAGTACAGAAGAAGCATACATCGTATCACCTGGTAAATCGCATTCCATTTTATTCAGTGCCGGTTAAAGGCTGGATGGACGCATGTATCTCTAAAACTACTTACCCGGTAAGTGATTTGGATGTTCCATTTATGCAAAAATATTTTGAAAATAGAAAGGAATTGCTCGCAGACGTACCACTTGTAAGAAAACGAATTTTTGATATATCGTTTTCTTCAAATTTTAAAGATGGTAATCTTAATAGAATTCCTGAGCTGAAGTTAGATGCAGGTTAGAAAGTAAATCAATTTAATGATTGATAAATATCAACAATAGAAATTGGTTGCCGTTTGCCATTTAACTCTAATCAGAACTATTCAAAATATTAAAAAATTTTTTATGAAATTTTTATATTCATCTTTCATATCCGGCTTATCAAAAAGCAGGTGCGCAAAACTGTTAGTACCCGCTTTACTAATATTATTTATCCTGGTAGCAATGCCATCTATTGCCCAGGACGCTACAGGTGCTAATACAGGAAACATTAATGACATAACAGCCGCTACAGCCGGAAAGCCCACACTTGAGGAAGTGGCTGCAGATACGGGCCATACAAAAATTGCCATTAATATTATGTGGACCCTCATTGCAGGATTTCTTGTAATGTTCATGCAGGCAGGTTTCGCCATGGTTGAAACTGGCTTTACACAAAAGAAAAACGTTGCCCATACTATGGCCATGAACTTTATGGTTTATGGTATTGGTATGCTTGGCTTCTGGATTTGTGGATTTGCTTTCATGTTTGGTAACGGCTTAAACGTCGCATCGCTCGGAGGCGCGCCGGGTGTTACCGGTGGCGAGTTTACTGTTCATCTTTTTGGCCACGATTTTGGTCTTTGGGGCAAAGCAGGGTTTTTTCTAAACAGCAAGGTTTATGATGTAGGCGTGTTTACTCTATTCCTTTTCCAAATGGTATTTATGGATACTACGGCCACAATACCTACTGGCGGCATGGCAGAAAGATGGAAGTTTAAATCGTTTATTGTTTTTGGCTTCTTCATATCCATGTTCGTGTATCCAATTTTTGGTAACTGGGTATGGGGCGGTGGATGGTTGTCACAAATGGGTGTGAACTTCGGACTTGGACATGGCCACGTTGACTTTGCAGGTTCATCCGTTGTGCATGAAGTAGGAGGTGTAGCCGCTTTAGTTGGTGCAATGGTTATCGGGCCACGCATTGGTAAATATGGAAAGGACGGAACTGTAAATACGATACCTGGCCACAATGTTCCCATGGCGATCATAGGCACCTTTATTCTTGCATTTGGCTGGTTTGGCTTTAATCCTGGTTCCACGTTAGCAGGAGGCGATCTGCGAATCGCTGTCGTAGCAGTTAATACAATGCTTGCGAGTGCCGCCGGTGCTTTTGCATCTGCCATGTACATGAAAGTCAAGACTGATAAATGGGATCCGGCAATGATGGTGAACGGAATGCTGGCGGGGCTTGTAGCCATTACAGCTCCCTGCGCTTTTGTAAATCCTATGTGTGCCGTTATCATTGGTATCATCGCAGGCTTCCTCGTAATTTTTGCATCCTTCTTTGTTGAACGGACTTTAAAAATTGACGATCCTGTTGGTGCATTTGCAGTACATGGTGCCAATGGATTCTGGGGCGTTCTTGCACTTGGCCTTTTTGCTGATGGCTCTTATGGCGATGGATGGAACGGAGTTCCAGGCACAGTGAAGGGATTATTTTATGGCGATGGCAAACAATTTTTAGCAGAGTTAATTGGCGGGTTAACCTGTTTCGTGTTTGTATGGGTAGTGATGTATATATTTTTCAAAATATGCGCCAAAACTCCTATCGGGCTTAGATCAAATGCTGCCGACGAAGAAGCGGGTCTTGATATACCTGAGATGGGAATTCACGGCTATGTTGACTAAATAGATTTTATAAAGGATGCTGTAAGATTTTACAGCATCCTTTTCCACCATTTAAAATTGTAAGTAATGGTAAAAAAGCTGATCAGAAAAGCGATTAATCCTTTGAGATATTTTATATCCGACAGCAGGTTTATAGGCATATTATTGATCGTTTGTACCCTTACCTCTTTGTTTTTATCCAATACGATAAACGGGGAGTGGTACCGTGGCTTATGGACTAACGAAATACATTACCACCTGCCTATAAAACTTCCGCATTCAGGCCTTACGTGGATCAACGATTTTCTTATGGCATTTTTCTTCCTGTTTGCAGGTATGGAAATAAAAAGAGAACTGGTGGAAGGGGAGTTATCAACTTTTAAGAGAGCCGTTTTGCCATTTGCCGCAGCTATCGGTGGCATGTTGGTTCCTGCACTTATTTACACCTCATTTAATATCAATACGCCGTTCGCACACGGATGGGGCATACCTTCAGCAACAGACATTGCTTTCTCTCTTGGCATTGCTTCGCTCTTTGGAAAACGGGTGCCCGCAAGCCTCAAAATATTTTTGATGGCACTTGCAATCATAGATGACCTTGGAGCAATCATTGTTATCGCTTTGTTTTATGGCGGTAGTGTTCAATGGGGATATTTGTTGGTAGGCGCAGTAGTATATGGCCTGTTCTGGGTTTGTAATTATATTAAAATGAAGCCAGGGATTATCCAGGTAATTCTCGGGCTTACCTTATGGTACATGATTTTTAACTCAGGCATTGAAGCGAGCATCAGCGGGGTGTTGGTAGCATTTGCTATTCCCATAAACTCAATACCGAAGTTTGAAAAAGCAATCCATTCGTTTGTGAATTTTATTATTCTTCCGCTTTTTGCATTAGCCAATACCGCTATTATGATTCCGCCGGATATAGTGAATTCTTTGCAGGATTCTGTGAGTATAGGTATAATGGCCGGGCTGGTAATTGGCAAACCTGTGGGCATTTTTATTTTCAGCAAAGCAATGATCTCATTAAAAATTGCAAGGTTGCCTACTAACACTAACCTGCGGCAATTGCTGGGCATAGGTTCGTTAGCCGGTATCGGTTTTACCATGTCTATTTTTACCACCGCACTTGCCTTTCATGACGAAATATATAAGGATATTGCAAAGATTTCGATACTCGGAAGCCTTATTTTGTCTTTAAGCTTAAGCTGGATTTATTTCTTAATCATTGATAAAAAAATAGCCAAACCTGTATATAAAAAACATCCTTCTTCCTATACACCGAAGCTGGCGATGAGTTGAAAAATATTAGCGCATTAAATACATAAACCTGTTATTGAAAACTTTTAATTCCGGACTTCTATCCAGGCCTTTCATGTCAATGGAGGGCAATTTTTAAAATTAAAACCTGCAAGTTCTTTCATTCGAAAAAAAATAAATATTAAAATTTATGAAACGGGATAATTGAATTTGCAATATTAAATACTGAAACCACCATGTCAACGATCTTAGTAATAGCTTTCATTCTTGTAATTTTACTGGCTTGTATATTCCTTGCATGGCGCGATGATAAAATAGGAGACCTTGAAAAAAGAGTTGAAATTTTAGAGCTGCAGGCTAACAAAAAAATCGTCAGCAGGTTATTTTTTGTGGAGCTTAAATCAATAAACAGTGTACTTGATACTTTGAATAACTGCTTTTATGAAATTGATAAAAACGGCGACTACGATATTGATACAGAATACCGCCTTGACGATGTTTCAGATGATTGGTGGGAATCATTATCAGTGAACGATCTTGAGGTGGTAAACAAGATGAAAAAATTGTAGGTATCTTTTCTATACCACGGCATTTCATTCATAATAAATTGCTTTCTCAATCCGATGCCTTATTCTTTTTCATTTTCTTAAGATCGAGGTAATCGAAATAATAAATAATTTTTACGGAAAGATTGTTGTTTTGCGGTGCAGCAATCGTGCGATCAAAGTTTTTGAAATAAGTGTATCGTGTGTCTTCATCACCAAAAACGCTTTGTTGTTTCCAGGCAATATTTATAAAACTACCGGGAGCAAATTCTAACGTGTAAATCGCATCGATATTAAAGTAGTTAATATTTTGATTCGTCAGCAAAACGTCGCTATGGCTTGTGGGAATGATATTCCCATTAGCCTGCAGGTCATATAATTGCTTGGGCTGCACTTTACTCCAGTAGTGCCTTGCTCTGAAACTAATGCCTGATTTGCGGTTGAAGTTGTATTTGAATGAAAGAATATTTTCTATTGTCTTAAGGTCGCGGCGCGAAAAAATAATATCCTTCAATGCATTGTTCTCAAAATATTGGGTGTAGTAGCCGGCATCATTGATAGTAGGATTGTAAAGAATGGATTGTTTCACAGAGAATTTATCATTAAACCTGTAGCGTTGCGAAAAATTTACCTCGTGATTAGGGCTGTTGAATAAACTTCTTATAGCAAAAAAGTAATCAAAAGTTATATAATACTTTTTTGCGCTGTTCGTTTCAAGTGCTGGATTCAATTGTATTCGCTGCGGCGTTCTGAACGAATAGCCTGTTATGCGTGGCTCATAGAAATCATTGCCATGCGGAACATAACCAACAAACATGGATACAAGCCATAAATTCTTTAATTGCATGTTGGCGTTCACGTTAGTAACAAATACCTGGAAGTTACTATTGATTTTTTGAGCGGGAACTTTACTATAAAGAAGGCTGTAATAAGCGTTATAGTTTACCTGTATCCGATTGTACCATGACGTTGGCTTTTGCCACCTGTAGCTCGTCCATAAGGAATGATCAAGATAATTATTATTAAAAAGAATGCCCATATCATTTATATTATACTTAGCGTCAGTCGCATCTTCTATCAACTGGAAACGCCAATTGCCACCTGTTTTAGAAAAGCCTAAATTATGCGCCTGTCCGACAGAAGTTTTTTGATGCGGTCCGTATAGTTGGCTTATTGCAAGTTTCCCATTCAGGTTGTAAGTATTTTTTTTATTATTAAAATCAAAAAGCCCTGCCGTTACATTAGCGTTATAATAACTATCGTTGCGGGTAACATTGGTATTCATCAACGATACGGCTGAATTATTTTTCAACGTTTGATCCAGCACAAGAATGTTGTAATTGGTAAGCGGGTTCGTTTTAATAGTTCTTTTTCGCCCTGAATTGTCTTCAACCTCAGCATACATAGGCTTTGTAATAGCATTAAAAATTCCTATGCCTAAACCTTTTTTTGTTCTGCCCGATATTTTTGTAGCATTGATCAGTTTCGACTCCTGCGGATTTTTTAGAAAATGTTCATCAGAATGAATATGATCTGCCGTACCTGAAGTATCCTGCACATCATAATACCGCAATGGCTGGCTGCCGATCCTCCTGGAATAAAAGAGATCACCCTTATTAAATAATTCTGTGCCTTCTGTAAAAAAAGAACGGTACTCATTATACTTTACTTCGAAAGGCGAAAGATTCAGTACATGGTTATCGCTTTGCACTTGCCCGAAATCCGGGACCAGCGTCATATCTAGAGTAAAACCCTCACTGATGCCGTATTTCAAATCCATGCCACCATTTACCGAGGAAGTCCAGTCTTTGACTCCTGCGGTTTTATTGGGATAGTGATTAAGATAGGAAGAAAAGTAAGGGGAAAACGACAGGCGAAGAGGAGCTTGTATTTTTTCAATTCCTGTCCACAGCCCTTCCTGGTTTATAAAGCCATTTACATTTGGATCTACAGAGTTCCAAAAATATTGTTGTCCTGTTTTATTGCGACGCCGTGTGATATTCAGCCCCCATGTTTGGTTATCACGATTTGAGAAACGGAGGGCTGAATAAGGTATTCGCATTTCAAAAGACCACCCATCTTCATGTACTTTTGCAGCGCTGTTCCACACTGCGTTCCATGACGCATCTTCGCTATTATTAATGGAATTAGAATATTTAGCATCGAACTGTTCACCATAAGGCGTTACGTAAAAACCTGATGCATTTATCTTATCATTATACGTATCGAAAATAACCCCGACAAAATCATTTACTCCGATTACATCTCTCCCCACCAATTCTTTGGATATGCTGTCAATTGTACGCTCGTAACAATAGCCTCCTACATACACAGAGGTATTATCATACAAGATGTACACAATTGTTTTTGTTTTAGCATCTTCAGGCTTGTCAAATGTTGGCCTAAGCTCTACAAAATCTTTTGCAGGCAAAGTATTCTTCCAGGCCGATTCATCGAGATTGCCATCAATTTTTATAACGGATGTGGTACGCTGAGCCGCCAGTTGTTTTTTGGGAGTTTGACCAAAAGAGAAAAGGGAACCCACGCATAAAAAGATGCATAAGCAGTAACGGTTCATCGGTTTAGTTTTCGAAACGTGAACCTACTCTATTACATAGTCAGATTTTTTCCACTCATGTAATAAAATAATTTATTTACAAACTCTTAACAGATTAATTATTTTTTGCCCAACCAAAGAAGTGAATTAATGACAAGTTGGTTTTGCATTGCGCAGAACTATCGGTGGGGGTTTATTTTATAGAAAATATAAATCTCCTGGCAAAAACTTTTATGCATTCGGAGAAATAAACGCCACTTATTCTCACACTAATAACGATTTAGCATATTTTAATCCTGCCGGCCAATCGTTGTATGCAAAATCTTATCTTATCTCTATGTATTTTATTCCAGGAGTGTCTTACTCTGTTTGTAAAAATCTGCAGGTAGAATTATCTATGCCCAATATTGCTTATATCTCTTATCAGCATATGAGTACGATTGAAAAATATTTACCTCCAACCGCGTTACCCCAGAAGAAAAATACATTTTCAGCGAATGCCAATTTAAGCACCAATTTGCTATCGAACTTCGGAATAGGTTTTAAGTTTTTCTTAGGTAGCTAAAATATTTTATAAAAATAATTATTCAAATTTCCCCATTTCATAATCTATAAATTTGCAGCTTGCTGTAGTAATTGTCCCTTTGGCTAAATGATACCACGGGCTTATTTCCGGCTCGTCAAGATTGCTTAACACATATATGGATTGTGCAGGTGAATAACCCTCTACCAATTTGAAAATTTTAGTACCCACATCATCAAGCGCCTCATCAATAATAATGAAGCAATGACCGGGGCTGCCCGGATGAATGATCACAGTGCCTACTGCAAATTCATTTGTATTTTTTAATTCTTTTGCAAGTGAAATAGTGCTGGCATAACAGTAGACTGTATTCAAATATTTTCTAAGTGTTTCATGTGTTTTAAAACAAGGATCAAGAGATACAAAACTTAATTTTTTTCCTGGAATTATTCGAGAGCCTTTGCAATAAGCATCATAAGTATAGTAAGTGCCGTCAACAAAATGAAATGCTATTTCATTATACCGCTTCTGTGAAAATAAATATTCGGCTCTTAGTCGCATAAGTGCATCCGCACATTGTTGAAGATCTGCAGTGCCTACATCATATTGAATAATGCCATCCTGCTTCATTTGATTGGCAACTGCATTGCCTTTGTAATCAACTATGGCACCTTTCTTTACCGGTAAATGCTGCAGGAAATATTGCCAGCTTTGCTCATCAAATTTTTTTGATGGACCTATTGCCGGTTGTGGAAGAAAGTCATCAAAAGTTTTAAGAGGAGTATTGGAAACGCCAGAACAACTTAAAAAAAGAACAGCGACAAAAGGAGCGAAATTCATATTTTTTCTTCATAGGATGCGCACATGATTTTATTCCATAAAACATTTATCGCTTTATCTTTTTGCTACTACCAAGCCACATAAGGCAATTACCTATAAATTGATTTTGATATTTGCTATTGCGCCTCCGTCTTTCATATATTTTTAAAATGCTTCTCGTTGTGGCAGCGAGTCAGGCCGTGTGTCAAGGAAAATAACCACCCGGTATCTTAATAAAAAACTATCATTTAAATTATTCCAGTCATTGGTGGAATCATAAGTAAAATCATGCTGACTGGAAATAGAATCAAATCGTCATGCTTTATTGATGTTCACTAAGATTATTTTATTATTATAAATTTAAAAATCCTTTACCTGTAATTTTTTACATTGATAAAAAATGCAAAGAAGTATGGCAAGGTTTTTATATTATTAGGTTAATGTCTTTGAATCAATGTCGTTATTATGCTTTGAGAAAACCTCTTGTCAAATCCATAATATTTTGCATTCTTATTTTATTTTCTGCGGGCTGTTACGTAAGCAAAGATCCATTGCGACATGAGGCGCTTCTTTTGCAAAAAGGAAAAATTACCGAAGACACAAGTTATGTTTATTCATTGCCTTATAAAAAAGGTACCTCACACATTTTAATACAAGGTTACTTTAGTAGCTTTTCTCATAAAAACAGGGCGGCACTGGATTTTAAAATGAAAAAAGGAACTGAAGTTTATGCTGCAAGAGCCGGCTTTGTCATAAGGCTGGAAGAAAAAAATAGCAAAGGAGGCAGAAACAAAAGATACCGTAAAGATGCTAATCTCGTGGTGATACAACATGAGGATGGAACCAAAGCCGGTTACTGGCATCTTCAGCAAAATGGTGTGCTGGTAAATTTCGGTGATACTGTTAAGCAAGGGCAGCTTATTGCATTAAGCGGTAAAACAGGTTATACTTTTTTACCGCATCTTCATTTTATAGTTTGGACAAATAGGAATGGTGGCTGGCAACAGGTGCCAACAAGATTTTTAACATCAAAGGGAGTTAGATATTTGAGGCCATTACAAAGTTATCGTAATCCTTAAATTTGTGTTTGTTGAGAAAGTCTTACGACAAAATTTTTGGTGACTCACTGGATGGAAGACCTCGCAATTTTCATAAAAGAAAAAGTATATAGTGAAAGAAAAGCTTCTATTGGTTGTGACGGAGATTTTATGAAAATTTCTGTTAGGTAGTTCAATCTCTTTTTCTGTATTGCCCGGTGATGTGATTATAAAAGGACCATCTCGATATTTGGTACACCCACTTATAATAATTATTTCAAACTTCTTGATACACTTGAACAGTTAGGGCAAGATGTTTCAGAATTTAGAGAAAAGCAACCCCAAAACCGGGGAGTTCATTTTTTAGATTCGAAATGGAAAGATTACCCTTGACTTTTTGCCCGAACGTTAGCCCAATTTAAAAACTATAGATGAAGATATATACTAAAGCTGAACAACGAAAGCCCTGCCCGGACTGTAGCTGATAACAGGACAAAAAGATGAGGAAATTGCAGGTCAGCCAGCATAGCAGCAACCTCCATGTAAGCGGTTCGCGCTATTTGTCGTGAAGAACTTTTTCCTTTTTTGTCGCCCTCGTCTGCCTTCTCCTTTTCTTGCGTGACTTTAAAAAATCACTAAACTCTTTTTCCTCTTTTTTGTTCAGAGGTTTGTTTACGAAAACAAAATCTTTGTCGTCCATTTTTTTGAAGTTTATCATAACTTAAAATTTTTAAAATATTTCGTTGTCAAAATAGATGCTTCCTGTGTGTCAATGAACATTCTATTGCCTCCAAATAGTTTTGCTCCCAATGTTTGTTCATAATGAGAAATAAGTTGGGTTTTTGCGATAAAAGAAACAACTCCATCATAATTTAATTCAAACGCCATTTTACAACCAAAAGCAACCAGGTTTCCTGCAACGCCTCTGTAAAGTTTATTCTTTCCCTTATTAAATTTTGCGCTTTCAATCAAATTCATAAAGATGTGGTCGCCTCTATCTGTCAGGCTAATAAGTCCGTGAATGATTGATGGATTGTTGGTAGTTGTTAGTTTACATACTTGCTTTGTTCTGTCCTTGATTTCAGTGTGCCAATTAAACACCCATTCACTTTTTTTAATTTCCTTCCCATCTGTAAGTTTCAAAATCAATGTGTCAAACACCTCGCCTGAAACTGCATTCTCAATTGAATTAGTCAGCCTGTCAATTTCAAAGTCGAGATAAATGGTTTCCTTATTTTTCACTCAACAAATTTACGAAAATTGACTGTAGGTTGATGTTACAGGATGTTCGCCCGCATGACCGCTTACAAGATTTTTAACATCAAAGGGAATAAAATATTTTACGGCCATTCAGAAGGTATCGCAATCCCCAATGAATCATTTCCAGCGTTAAATTGTACTTCTTAAGAAGCTTACAATTTATAAAAACGGCTTGATTTCTATTTACAATAATTTCTTTAAAGAACTTTTTACTAAAGCTCATAGCCAATTTCCCAATGCAATCCAAAAGGATCAGCAAGGCGGCCTAATCTCCAGCCATGATCTTCGCTTACAGGGAAAACCTCTGTGGCACCTCCTTTCAATGCTTGTTTAAAAAAAGCATCCGGGTTATCTACTATTAATATTAAGCGGATAGAATCTCCACCCAAAGGCAAAATGTTTTTATCATCTTTCTCTTCTGCTTCGTTACTCAGCCAAAACTCTGCTCCATTTACTGACAGCCTTACTACAGGTCCGCCATCAGAATTATCCAGGCGATAGGTTTCAATGGCGCCGAAAGCATCTTTATAAAATGTTGTTGCCCTTTCAGTATCCCTAACCGATAGCCATGGAGCAATTGTGCTCTGCGGTATTTTTTTGCTTTCGTTACTCATTTTTAGATTTTATTGTTGAAATAAACCAGGAATATTTCCTGAAGAAAGATGAGGATTTCTGAACATTTTTTGGTGGTAATTCTATGTAAGAAATTTTTCCTTTGGAAAACGTTGGATGGATTTGATTAACCATATTAAATGCGTGAAATTTTTAAGGATGAAAAAAGCATACCAGATATAAATTAAAATTAAATGATATTACAAATACCCAATCGCCTTTAAAAATTCTTCTTTTTTCCTCCTGGATACATCTACATAATTTCCATTTTGTAATTCAATCTGTCCTCCGTCACCTTTAATATATCGCTTGATATAATTTAAGTTTATGAGATGTGAATGATGCGTTCTGAAAAAAATATCAGAAGGCAACAGTTCTTCAAAATCTTTAAGTGTTTTGCTTGCAATAAGCTTTGAGCCGCTAACGAAATATAACGTTGTATAATTACTGTTTGCCTCAAGATGTACTATATCTTTTATTTCAAAAAACAACAAACCATCCAGGGTAGAAATAGCAATTTTATTGAAAGCGTTTTTTCCATGAAAATTTTGATCCAGTAACTCCAGCCTCTTTTCTGTGTGAATATGCCGGTATGTGTTAATTTTCGAAACAGCGAGTTTCAATTCTTCAATATCAACAGGCTTAAGCAGGTAGTCAAAAGCCGCGTACTTAATGGCCTTTATCGCGTATTGGTCGTAAGCCGTTGTGAAGATAAGATGGAAGTTTTTTTCAGGCAGCCGGTGAAGCATCTCAAAACCATCCATCCGCGGCATTTCGATATCGAGAAATACTATATCAGGCTTTGTTTTTTCTATAAGCTGTATCCCTTCCTCACCATTTTCGGCTTCGCCGGCTGTGTGTACTTCTTTGCAATAATCATGAAGCTTTTGCTTAAGCGCCATTCTGCCTTTTGCTTCGTCATCTATAATGATTGCTTTCAGCATTTTTCAATTTTTAATAAAACAGACACTTTGGTACCGGCAGGTTTTCCGTAAGCAAATAAATCGGTTATATAAACAGACGATTGTTCTTCATTATTAAAAAGCTTTACCCTTTCAGTACTCATATCAATGCCATAAGAAATTTTATTTTTTTGTAACTGGTTTCTATTAGCGTTTCTGCCGACGCCATTATCTTCTACTACATATTTCAAATGACCATTTTGCCTGTTGACAGAAATAGATAGTTTTCCTTTGTTATCATGGCGGTAACGCAGCCCGTGCAAAATTGCATTCTCAACAAATGGCTGAATGATAAGAGGGGGCACTTTATAATCATCCTGCAGCAGTTCCTCGTCCGCCTGTATCTCTGCAACAAATTTATCTTCATGCCGAAACTGTTCCAGCTCAATATATAATTTTAATGTATCCAAATCGGTTGAGAGGCTCACCGTATTTTGTTTGGAACTATCAAGTATTCCACGAATAAGCTTTGCAAATTTATTCAGGTACACAGTAGCGTTGTATTTGTCGTTGCTCTGTATCAATGCATCAATGCTGTTGATGCAATTAAAAATAAAATGAGGATTCATCTGGCTGCGAAGCGCTTCCAGCCTTGCTTTTGAAAGCTGCTCATTCATGCTGTACATTTCTATTCGTGTACGCTGAAGAGATTGTTCCGCCTCAATAGACCTGATCTTTGTAGCCATTAACGTCGCAATGGTATTTAATATCTGGAGGTGTTGCGCAGTAAAAAAGTTTTTTTCATGATGTTCACTATCAATTACCCCTACCAGTTCATTATTATAAATTACCGGAACAGTTATTTCGCTGGAACGAATCATTTCATCGGACCTATATCGGGTATCTTTTGAAGTATCATTTATTAGTACTGCTTCTTTTGTTTCCATTACATAGCCAACAACTCCCTGGCCGGGCAACACATCGAAATGCTGCTTATTAATTTCCTCGACTGAGCCTTTCGGTCCAATGCCAGCTTTTTGAATCATTTTAGTGTTATCATCGTTCCATAAATAAATCATACAATCAACAAAGCCAAGCCGTCCAATCAGGTTTTTTGCTACATCCCATAACACGTCTTCAATGGTGGCTTTATTAATTAATGATGACGAGAAATAATTTATTATTTTTTCGTGCTCGAGATTATTTTTATACTGTTCTGCATTCAATTGCTGCACTTTTAATTTTTGCGCTTCCACTGCCTTAATATTTTTTATTCGCCATTTCATAAACCCAAATAGCAGTAATAAAACGCCAAAAGCTATCAGCAGAATAAACCACCACGTTTCCCAAAATGGTGGCATAATATAAAAATAAAAACTTCCTTCCCGGGGATAGAAACCGCCGTTCTCTTTTTTTGCCTTTACCTTAAAAGTATATTCCCCCGGAGGCAATTTTGAATAGCGGATACTGTGTTGTTTTCCTGCAAATACCCAATCCTTTTCCAGGCCTTCCAGCATATAATAATATTCCACAGCGCCGGGAGAAATAAAATCCAATACAGAGAAATTAAATGCAAATACATTTTGTTCGTAGTTAAACTTTTGCTGGTCACCTGGCTTTTTATTTGTGACGATAATAGTATCATTCACAAAAATGTCATCTATGATTACCGGGTAATTATAGGAAGCGGTAATGGCAGAAGGATTAAAACAAATAAAATTATTTTCGTTTACCGTAGCAATTTTTCCATCCGGCAGCACCGCAATACTTTGCCGGAATTCTGAATAGGGCAGGCCGCTCTGCTGGTTATATAAGCCCTTCCATGTACCATCAGCGCCTATATGTCCAATACCTTTAATGGTCGTAAACCATGCTCCTCCCTGTTCTTCTACCGCCACACTATATACGTTATCATCAGGAAGGCCGGAAAATATATCATAGTTAATAAAGCCTTTATCCGGTGGAAGGGATGTTTTATATTTTGCCAGGCCTCCTTCAAATGTTGCTACCCAAATATCTCCTTTACCATCAGGTATAATTTCATTGATTATGGAAGAATGTAAAGCCGTTTTGGCTTTATTATTCAATTCAATGACTTCAAATTTCTTACGATAAAAATTATACCTGATTAACCCATATCCCGTTGTGCCAATCCACATACAATTGTTCTGAACATCTGCAGCCACACAATAAGTTGCATCCTCACCAATGTCGTCTTTTGAAGGTCTCCATATATGCCGGCTTCGGGGATTATAAACAAATAATTGTTTCCGGATATTACCCATCCAGTAATTACCTGCAGCATCAATAGCCATACAGGTAATAATGGTTTTGCCGTAAGGGAATGGGAATATAATTTTATTCCATTTTTTAAAGCGGGAGTTGTACATAAGTAACGAACCACTGGAAAAAATAAAAATGGAATCTGCATTATGTGAGTAAAATGCATAACAGGTATCATGGCTGTAAGCAGCCGGCTTTTGCAGGTTAGTTATTATTCCTGTTTTGTTATTGGCCACAAAAATTTTATTGTCCCTCCATGAAGTAATAAGCCATTCATCGCCACGCTGATAATACATGAAATTTTTAAATGTGAGATAAGGATCGTAAGAAAGCTTGTTTGGAAATGCCAGGTGCAGGTTATTATTTAATACGGGGATAAATTTGCTTACACCATTCATAGTGCCCACCCATGTGATATGCTGCCTGTCTTTATAAATGCAATTTACTTTTCCCGGCAATAAATCATTCTCTTTACCGGAAGCTCCGGCTAAAAAATACAGCACTTCATTCTTTTCATTAATAGCAGCCAGCCCTTCCGCCGCAGGAACAAAAAGTATGTTCTCCTCCTGGCTGTATGGTGGAATAAATTTCCCGGTGTGCTTATTTCGCTGCAATGAAACAGCCGTCATTTCCTTTTTTAAAGGATCAAAGCAGTATAATTTATTTTCCTCGTCAGCACAATAGAGTTTCTGAAACCGCTTATCGAAATTGAAAAAAGTAATTTCACTCAATGCCATAGCTGCCTGCAATGCAAATCCGCCCGTTTGCTTATTAAAACTAAAAATGCCATCAGTTGTACCTAACCAAAGTTCTTTGGCAGATTTTGGAAGTATGCGTAAGATGGAGTGATATCCGGAATGAGTTTCAATATGATTTTTGCGCAGGCACTCTTTGAAATTGTAATAATAAAATATTTTTTTTACCGGGTTATAACGACAAAGCTCTCTTCCATCCGCCGCTATCCAGATGCTGCTATCATTATCAGGATAAGCATCCCATATAATATCGTTAGGAATAGCCGTGGAGTTTGTACTATCATCGGGCAAAAAGACTTCTGTTGTATCGGCAGCCATATCGATCCGGTTTAATCCCTTCCGGGTGCATACCCATATACTTCCTTTGGCATCCTCTTCTATGTCAGTAATAAAACTGCTGGACAAATAATTTTTTTGGTGCAGCGATGGTTTATAAATTTTCCAGCTATTGCCATTATACAGGTTCAGTCCGCTTTCGGTGCCAATCCACATATAACCGGTTTTATCTTTGTAAAAACAAGTAACCCTGTTATTACTCAACCCGTCTTTTTCAGTAAGATTATTAAAATAAGCCTGTTGCTGGGCAAAAGATGCTATACATAGACTGAACAAAAAAATACCTGCACAAATAATTTGTTTAAATACTGATGTACTATTGCAGGTTTTACTTTTATAATGCATCAAAAATTTTAATAATGAAGACTATATAAATTTATGCTTTTAGCGTGCACTTATTTGAAGATAAAATAGTTTGTTTTTGCGAAACTTCCCTGGAACATCTGTTCAAAGAACAGAAATATTTGTTGCCTGTCGAATTGTAAGCTTCCAGCGGTTTTCATCTTTTATCCAAACATCAGTGTATCTTCTTGTTACTATTTTTCCTGCGCCTTCCA
>JBDTSD010000013.1:0-49616 GCA_039931355.1 Ginsengibacter sp. | reverse complement strand
CGCTGGTACCGGAATAAAATAGCTGCTTGATGGATGGCATGTTCGGCAAAGATAATCTTGTATGTGCTGATGCAGGATGCAACGCGTACGGGATGAGCTTGCTTTGTAAGGCAAGAACTCGACGGTGTAAATCTTTATGAATACGACGCAATATTACAATGGTATAAAAATCCTTTTGCTGTTGCAAGTCCTTGTGAAAACGAATTTCAATTGAGAGTTTCCTATACCGGCTTCTTTCGCAAAGGAATGCTGCACGAAGAATCTTTCAACAAAAACTAAATTATATTCACTGTAACCGCTAACCGCCGCATTGGAATTTAGCCGCTTTACCGGAAAGCAGCGATAAGTTTAAAAATACCGGTAAAACATAATGACGAATTGATAAAATCTTACACCATGATTCAACCCAACGCAACCAGGACAAGAAAATATTTTCATTTTCCTGTTTCGCTTTCCTTAGGGTGTCCTTAAATTATTTCCGGCATTGCGTTCATCTTTTCGCATACACGATTCTAAAACAAAAAGCCGCTTCAAAAATTTTAAGCAGCTCTCTGATAAGATGTAACGCTTATTTATTTCATAAAGCCTTTAATAATGTCCAGCAAACCGCCGCCGCCATTTCGTTGCTGTTGCTGCTGTGCGCCACCGGCAAGGCTCTTCACTATATCCATGATGCCACCGCCGCCCGATTGGCCACCGCCGGTTAATTGTTTCAACATGTTGCCCAAGCCGTCGCCAGCGCCCTGGCTGTCATCATCAGCTTTATTACCGGTAATGGAACCCAACAATTTTTCAAGCGAAAAACCTGATTCACCTGGATCGTTGGTCTTATTGATAAGGCTGCCAAGCACATTCGGAATAAGGCTGCCGGAGAGACTATTCGCCTGCGTATTATTCATATTGAATTTATTCATCAGCTTGCCGGCGAAGTGCCCCATCATCATTGATACAATCGGGTTGCTGAGCAGGCTTTTTTTATCGCTGTTTCCGCTGCCGAATAATGATAACAGGCTTTGCGCACCTCCGCCCGCCACTACGTTCCGCAGGCCCGAAGCTACGGTGTTGGTGGCTTCAGCTACCACAGCATCATTATGTTCGTTGGGCACATCGGGGTTATTAATTACAGCATCAGTTGCATGCCCCTTTACGAGATCGAATAATTCTTTTAGCATGGTGTGAACTTTTTAAAATGAATAATTTTGTGAGATGAATATAGAGAATGTTTATGACGTGCGATGCAATGCCGCTTAGTTGATATTTTCCCCGCCTGCTCTTGTGTCATCGACCCACCAAGAACACGAAATAGTCCTTTACTTTTTAGGCGTAATCCGCGAGGATCTATCTTTATTTCCTTTACTTACTCCTCAATCTCCTTTTCCATGTCTTAGGATTTCTCTTTTCATGAATGACCGCAAATACAATGAGATCGGTACCCTCCTGAAAAACAGAATAAGATATGGGAAATCAGAAAGACGGTAGCGCCTGGCTTTTTTGCTTATATTGAACCATGCATTCGGGTTAGATGATATTCTTTCAAAACCATCATACAATTGTGAAATAAAACGGGCTGCAAGTGGTTGAGAAATATTTTTATACCAACCCACAATTTCTTTTATATCAACTGAAGCTTCGGTTAAAATTTTAATTGAAGAAATCATTGTATCATTATATCCAGTTCTTTTCGTAATTGTTCTGGACTAATATATGTTGCGTTGCCTGATTGAATAATTTCTAATCTTTCATTAATAAATACCATCTGCTCATCTGTCAATTGCTGCTGTCCCTCCCCAAATAATTCAGATTCGATGGCTTCATATATTTCGTATTGCTCTGCTTTGGAAAGCTTAAGCACATCTCTCTTTATTGTATCCATAAATTTTTTTAATACAAGTTACAAAATATATTCCCCCGTTAACACACCTCGCCGTGCAGTTTATACTTGTTTACGTGCATATTCATTTTCATTTATTCATTAACTATAAGGGCTTAGAAAAATATTTCAGCATTTGCCGGTTTACTTTAATAACTTAAAATCCGCTTCTTTTATATCCCGGCTATTGCCGCCGATGAAGACTTTAAAATCTCCCGGTTCAGAAACATATTTCAGATCGTAGTTATAAAATTTAAGATCATCATTTGATATTTTGAAATCCACCGTTTTTGATTCACCTGCTTTCAAATAAATTTTTTGAAATCCCTTCAATTCTTTGACAGGCCTTGTTGTGCTGCCTATCAAATCACGAATATATAATTGAACAACTTCTTTGCCATCAGTTGTGCCAGTATTGGAAATGGTAACAGAAGCCGTTATTGATCCCCTGGCATTCATTGAATTGGAGGTAAGCTTAATATCGCTGTAAGTAAAAGTTGTATAACTCAGGCCATATCCAAAAGGATAAACCGGATCGTTGGAGACATCCAAATAATTAGAACGAAACTTTTGAAACCATTGCCCTTCCGGCAATGGACGCCCGGTATTCTTATGGTTGTAGTATAAGGGCACCTGGCCAACATTTTGGGGAAATGTAGTACTTAGTTTACCCGATGGATTTACATCGCCGAACAATACATCGGCTATAGCACTTCCGGCTTCTGAACCGCCAAACCAAACATTAAGGATTGCAGGTACATTCTCACTTTCCCATTTCAACGCCAGTGGCCTGCCTGTAAATAATACGAGTACCAGTGGCTTGCCGGTTTTTACAAGCGCCTTCAACAAATCTTTTTGTGATTCAGGAATTTCAAGATTAGATACACTGCTGCTTTCGCCCGTCATCTCTGCGGACTCTCCAAGTGCTGCAACAATTACATCGCTTTGATTAGCGGCCGCTACAGCTTCATCGATGATAACCTGTGCAGGACGGCTATCTCTTTTAAATGATTTGCCAAACATTCCCGCTCTTATTTCGAACAGGCTATCCTGTGAGAGATTAGCGCCAAGAGCATATACTATTTTAGCATTGTTCCCCACAGCATTTTGCAAGCCATCACGTACAGAAATTGATTTTGAAAAATCTGCAGCCACACTCCATGTGCCCGCCATGTTTTCTTTTGCATCTGCAAGAGGCCCGATTAAAGCGATGGTCCCTGATTTTTTCAATGGCAAAATATTATTGGCATTCTTCAATAAAACAAAACTTTGTGCCGCGGTTTCCCTGGCTGTTTTTCTATTCTCTTCTGTATATATTTCTGTCTTTGAACGATTTTCATCACAATATTTATAAGGATCGTCAAATAATCCGAGTTTATATTTTGCTTCCAACACTCTTCTGCATGCGCTATCGATTTGTTGCCGCGTAATATTATTTTCTTTCAGAGATTTATCAAGGGTCGTCAAAAAACCTTCTCCCACCATATCCATATCAATGCCGGCTTTCAATGCTCTTGCAGACACTGCTTGCAAATCACCGATACCGTGAGCAATCATTTCGTTAATGCCGGTATAATCGGTAACTACAAAACCATTAAAGCCCCATTGCTTACGCAGGACGTCGGTCATCAGCCATTTATTTGCGGTGGCGGGAACTCCATCCACTTCGTTGAAGGAAGCCATCACACTTCCGACACCTGCATCAACCGCAGCTTTGTAGGGCGGAAAATATTCATTGTACATTCTTTGGTGACTCATATCGGTAGTGTTATAATCGCGGCCAGCTTCTGCAGCGCCATATAATGCATAATGTTTTACACAAGCCATTACCGTATTATTTTTTGTAAGATCAGATCCCTGGTAACCTTTTACCATAGCTTTTGCAATCTGCGAACCGAGATACGGATCTTCTCCGGAGCCTTCTGCAATACGGCCCCAGCGGGGATCACGTGCGATATCTACCATAGGCGAAAAAGTCCAGCAAATACCATCTGCACTGGCTTCCTTCGCAGCTACCTGCGCCGACCTTTCAATGATATCCATGTCCCAGCTACATGATAAACCTAAGGGGATCGGGAATACGGTTTGGTAGCCATGAATGACATCCATTCCAAATATCATGGGAATTTTTAAGCGGCTTTCTTCGACAGCTACTTTTTGCACCGCACGAATTTTATCAACTCCCTTAATATTAAACAATCCTCCAACCTTTCCTTCTTTGATTTTTTTACCGATGTCAGAATTACCGGCTTGCCCGGTAACGATATCGCCGGACCCGGGCAGATTCAATTGTCCTATCTTTTCATCAATAGTCATTTTCTTCATCAGGGCATCAATGAAAGTTTTCATTTTAGCATCTCGCGAAGTTTGTGCAAATCCTGGCAATGCAAATAATACAAGTACAGCAAGCAACAACCGTTTCATTAATCTCATATCAAAATTTTATTTTTTTACTAAATAAGGCGTAATTATTTTTTTCCAGATGGCATATCCTTTGGCATTCATGTGAAGGTTATCTTCAATAAAAATGTCTTTTATAGGAGTACCATCAGCATTCAGCATTTTGGAATAGACATCTATAAAAGCCGTGTTGCTCTTACTCTTTAAGAAATCTTTTATCATAGTATTGGCATCAACCATTTTACCCATCAGACTTGCGCGGCTTGGACTTGGCTTAAGAGATATAAATGCAATTGGCACCTTCTGCATTTTGTTTCGTATTAAATCAAAGAGTTGAGTAAATCTTGCGAACACCATATTTGCGGTAACGGTATCAGACGCTGCCAAATCATTTTCACCACAATAGATTACAATTTGTTTTGGATCGTAAGGAAAAATAATATCATCAGCATAACGAATTACATCGGGCAACGAAGAGCCGCCGAAGCCTCGGTTGATAATGGTGTAGCCAGGAAAATAATCCTGCACATCCGTCCATTTTGTAAAGGATGAGCTTCCTACAAACAAGATCGCGTGTGAAGGCGGAACGTGAAGGCTATCTTGCTTTTTAAAATGTTGTATATCCGAATAAAATGGAGCATCTTGCTGTGCGTGCAGGTCAGGCAATGCACATAAAAAAAATAAAGAAAAGACTACGGTTTTAAAAATGTTTTTCATCATTGATTTTTTTTTTGGCCTCTCCCAAGACTTAAAGCCAGTTATTGCAGATGTTCATTCAACTTTAATAATTTTTGTTCTTTCTGATACACCGTTCTCATTAAATGCTTCTAAAGACATATAATATGTTTGGTCGGTTGCCAGGCTTCTTAAGTCTAAAGAACTTTTATCATACACCATCCACGAATTATATAATTTACCCGGAGCAATTCCCCACAGAACATTATAGCCTTGCGCATTCGGTTGCTTGTCCCAGTTGATTATGGCATCACGCCTGTCTGTTTTGCGATTCACTGAAAAATTCTTGACGACCTGAGGGGCTTTGCCCTGGCCTATTCCAAAAACCCTCATTCCAGAAATAGAAAGATATGGAGTTGGTACATGAATATTGTTATAGCGAATATATCGAACCGTTTGCGGAACGCTTAATTCAACATAATCATTTGGCACATCACGATAATTATTTTTCCTGTCAACCAGCGTTATCCAGTTTTTGCCATCTATTGATCCTTCTATAAAATACCGGTGGTAGAGGCCAGGTATCTTGCCATATAAACCCGATTTATAATCATGATAGTTTACCTGTATGGCAAACACTTTACCGGGGCTCAAGAGGTCAATTTCTATCCATTGTTTTTCATCATTATTTTGCGCTACCCAAAAAGTTTTTACATTTTCATCGTCAATATTTTTTGCATCAAAATTTTCTAAGACGGAAGATGTGGTAACTGGTTTTTTGTAAGACAATAACATCCAACCTGTAAAAGAGGCCTCCCCAAACCCCTCCAGGGGAGGGGCTTCCGAACCTTTAACTCCAGGATTTATGCTTTTCATAAATGAGGGGTCTGCAGGTGCTTTATGCGGATAATCACCAAATCTTGTATCACTATGCATCAATCCATCATCATCAAACCATGTAGGATAAGCGCAGATACGTCTTTCCCAATTTACATTTACTGAAACCGCCATGGAAGCAAAATGCCAATATTGATCGTAAGGGCCGATGACAGTACTGCCGTGCCCCGCGCCATTCATGAAGCCGCCAGGCTTGTATGAAAAGGGATTGTTAGGCATATAAGTGAAAGGCCCGAGAGCAGAATCGCTGATATATACGCCGTCTCCATATACATTAAATTCAGTGCCGGGTGCGGCGTATTGCAGGTAATATTTATTATTGTGTTTTGTCATCCAGGCACCTTCCATGTAGCCTGCTAAAACTGTATCGGAATGATTTTCGCCGAAACGTTCCCAGCCATGTTTCTTTCCATCGAGATTAAAAAGCTCCCACGTTTTTTGTGATGGCTTGAAGCGTGTTTCTTTATCAAGCTTTTTCGCCCTGATCGGGTAAGTATTGCTCGAGCCCCAATACATGTATGCCTGGCCGTTATCATCAATAAAAAGGTCCGGATCCTGTAGATCATTTAAAATAGAGGAAACGGCTTTCCAGTTTCCCCGCTTTGGATCATCAGTATATAAAATACTCATAGAACCGGACGGGTCGCCGGTTACATAAAGAACCGAATCTTTATAATTCTGCGCAGCCGGCGCATTGGAGCCCTGGAAATACCATTTTTCAGGATAGATAAAATCCCATGTAGTCAAATCTGTAGAATGCCAGTAACCCATTGACCGTGTAACAAACATGTAATATTCATTCCTGAATTTTACAACCGCAGGATCTGCGCCGGAGCGGTAAGAAATATCATTATTTGAATTGTAGATCATGTAGGTGTAGTCCAAATTAAGTGGATTACAATAGGTCTTCATTTGAAGTGATTGCGCAGAAAGATCGTTGCTTATTGTAAAGGTTAAAAGGGCAATCGCAAGTGTAATTGTAATTGTAAAATTCTTTTTAATCATCCGCAATCGTTTATTCACTTTATTCTTCAAACTTAAATCATTTCAACGCCTCATCTTTCTCTTTCTCCAAAAAATTTGCGCCTGCGCCAATGTGCTCGGTTTTCCATTCCATCAATGCCTTATCGGGCACTGCTTCTAAAGGTACTGTACTTGATTTTGACGGCTCGTTGTAAGGCATATTATCACTTCGGTTATAAACCGATATCAGAGACCATCTTGCCGCATCAGAAAGATTGGCCTCCGAACGATGCAACAAGTTGCTGTGAAAAAATAGGGCATCACCCGCCTTTATCTCTACATAAATTAATTCCATCGTTTTTAAAGCAAGGTCTACATAGTGCTGCGACGCGCCAACCTGCTCACCTGCAAAGCCATGCTCTATCCTGCCCATCTTATGTGAACCTTTTATAACCTGCAGGCAACCATTTTCTTTATTTGCATCCGTAATCGCAATCATCACAGACATCATCTGATCAGGCAACAAAAATTCATTTTTATACCAGTATCCATAATCCTGGTGCCACTCCCAGGCACCACCCACTTTGGGTTCCTTTTGCATAAGCTTACTGTGAAAATGGCAAACAGGACTGTTGCCTTCCATTAGCTGAGCTACTGAATCTACCATACGCTTGCTCTTCGTAAGCAGGCCGTAGGCATCGTTCCCCGGCGTGTACCAGAGTGTTAGCTTTGTTTTTTTCCCTGACTGATCGTTTAGATCAAAGGCATGCTTCAGTAAAGTATCATCGCCCGTAGCAATAGAATATAATTTGTTTACTTCTACTGGCATTAAAAAATTTGGAACAATAAGATAGCCATCTTTTTCATAAGAGGCTTCCTGCATTTCAGTTAATTGAGAGTTTTTCATACTCATATCATCGGGAAATTTTATGTATTTTAAGGCCCTTCGTTCACCTTTAATTTCTTCTCAAACATCCAATCAAAAAGTCCCGGTTCTATAAACGCATCATCCCAGCAATTATGTCCATCTTCCGGGTACACCGTGAGCTTCACGCTTGCACCGGCGGATTTTAAAGCATCGGACATAGCTATCGCATGTTCCACATATATGGCAGAATCTTTCTGCCCGTTAAATATCCACCAGGAAGTTTCTTTCATTTTTTTTGCATTAGCAGTATCACCCGCGCCGCACATAACAAAAGCTGCGGCAAAAGTGTCCGGCATTCTATAGACCAGTTCATACGTACCAATACCACCCAATGAAAGGCCGCCTACATACAATCTTTCTTTGTCAATGGGATAGTTTGTTTCCAGTTCAGGAATAAGGTCCATAACAAGTTCCATATCTTTTCTTGGAGGTAAATCTTTTGGATATGTTATTAATAGTCTTTTGGTCGCGCTATCCTTTTTCAATCTCGCTGTACCCCATGCGCTGTGGCGGGAGCATTGAGGAAACACAATAATAGCCGGATAGTTCAACATGATACTATCATTTTTAAAAACACGGCCTCCGTGATTCAATTGCGATTCATTATTGTTTCCACGCTCTCCTGCGCCGTGAAGAAAAATGATAAGCGGATATTGTTTTGATGGATCGTAAAATGCGGGAAGCAAAAGGCGATATGGCAGCGTATCAGTGCCCTGCACATATTCGTATTTTTTAAACGCTCCATGATGTTGCGCAAATACAAAGACTGGTGATAAAAAGCAGGCTGCTATTAAAATTATTTTACTCTTCATTGCACTTTGGTTAAAACAGGTACTATTTTTTAAAGATAAACAGGAGAATGTAAATACTAATTTAAGTTCATAGATTTTAACTATCCACAAGAAAAGTATTTCTTATTAGTATTATTTCAAATAAGGGCTTTCCATGCCCAGTCTTTGCAATCCCTTTTGAATATCAGGAATGTTCATAAATAATTTCCACAACAAACCCGTCCGGTAATTTTCTATCATTACAACTATCGGGCCCTGGTCAATAGCCAAATGCGTCTTGGCATACCAGTTATGTGTTTCACTGAAGCCATCGGCGAAGCCATAAGAGTCCCAAATTTTATCACCGAGTTTATAGTAAAAATGTTTTAATGCCTGCATGCTGTACTCAGGTGTAAAAGGAAGAGAAGATAATGCCGCTGTTGGTTGTATCACCCCTAAATCTACTTCCGGGCAATGTGCCACATAACCTTTATAGCTATCGCCTGCAGTTAAGCCCCAGCATTCTTCTCCATAGCCTTTATATTTTTTTGGATTCTCGATGCAATACGCCCTGTTGATAAGTGTATGATTTTTTGTTTGCACTGCGTAGTCAATGCCATGGTCATCTTTTAAACCATTGGGATCAATTCCCATAAAAGTATATTGTTCAAAAAATAACGGGCCACCTCTGTCAAAATTCCCCAGCGGAAGTTCTATCCCGTAATAGGATTTTCCATTCTTCCAGCTTGTACTTTTTACCCATGAATTTTCATACAGTTCTTTTGAAATCGGGTGCCACGGAGAAGATGCCGCGACGATATAAGTAATCAATGCTTCATCATAACCATACACAGGAAAGTTCATATTAAAATCATTGTAAGGGCTCCAGTGCCAATATAAAAATTTATTATCTCCTTTGCTATGCCAGTTCCAGTCTGCCACATCCCACATCTGTTGCACACGGTTTCTAAAATATTTTTCCAAAGGATTCTCTCCATTAAAATATTCTTTTGCACACAGCAGGCCCATAAGCAAATAAGATGTCTCTACAATATCAGCGCCATCATCCAATCTTCCGAAAGGAATTGTTTTGCCTGTTGCGCCATTCATAAAATGCGGGTAAATGCCATGATAACAATCAGCCTTAATTAAAAAATCTGCAATCTTGACCAAACGTTTTAATGCGGTGTCTCTACCGATCCATCTACGGTTCACCGCAACAATCGTTGACATAATTCCAAAGCCGGTTCCGCCAATAGCGCAAGCCTCAGGCCCAAATGTATGTTTGCTGAAGTTAGGTTCATCATAGGCTTCGTTTATATAATCCCAATAATATTCAGCGTGTACGGTGTTATCTCTTTCCCTTGCCAGGCCACTTACCGGATGGGCGTAATGCCAGAAAAACCTGAATGTTTGCTTTTGCACCACATCAAGTAATGCTGAGTCAGAAAGATTTTTTATGATGCCGACCGGAGCGATTGAATCAGCTCCATCCCACCCCATCCCCGAAGGGGAAGGAACAGAATTGAAAGCCTTGGCCCTATGAACTCTACATGAAAAAAATATAGTTTCACACAAGAGAAAACAACAAATGAAAAATAACTTCATTCGAAAACATTTAGTATCCTGCCAATTTGTGTTGAGAAAGGATCAATTACTTGCCTGTTTCCTTTTTTAATTTTTCCAATCCATTTTTTATATCATCATTACTCATGAAAAGTTTCCATAATAAACCAGTTCTATAATTTTCAATCATTACTACCATAGGCGCCTGGTTCAGTCCCATATAAATTTGAGAACACCAGTTTTCCGTGAGATTGAAAGCATCGCGAAAGCCGTAGGCTCCCCATAGAAACTTACCATAATTATTGTAATAGTTTTTCAGCGCTGTCATAGATTCTTCCGGAGTATATGGAAAAGAACTAACGGCGCCCGTAGGGGCAATCGTACCATCGTTTCTACCCGCAACCGGTTCGCATGCCTGGTAAGTAACCGGGCCGTCACTTGCTGTGAGCCCCCAGCAGCTATCGCCATAGCCTTTAAAGTTTTGAGGATTCTTCAGGCAATAGCGATAATTGATTAATGCTATGTTCCTGTTGTTGGTAAAATAGTTCGTGTATTTGTCAGTGATAAAATGGGGGTCGTAACCGAGATAAGAATAATGCGTAAAGAAAAGCGGGCCTCCATTTGAAACGCCAACATGTAATTTTATTCCAAAATAAGTATTGCCGTTTCTGTACATAGAGCCGTCCGTTGTGCCGCCCCAGTTTGTCCTGTATTGCTGTCCGCTGCTGTCCTGGTTCGCCCAGCCGCTGTAATAAAGGCTTGCAGGAACACTGTGGGATGGTGAAGCAATCGCGAGAAGGTAAGTAACCATCGTTTCGTTCCATCCGGTCAGCCGGTGATTAATGATCCATTCTTTATCAGGCGACCAATGCCAGTATAAATATTTGCTATCGGGGTAGCGCCGGTACCAATCCCATTCAATGCCTTCCCAAATTTTTGTAATCTTATCCCTGATAATTTTTTCATCATTATCATCTTTATTAAAATAAGCTCTTGCGGTTAGTAATCCCTGCACCAGGAAAGAAGTTTCGACAAGATCGCCGCCATTGTCCCTCGGGCCAAAAAAAGGTTCCACCTTTGCGGTCGGCCCATTAATAAAATGCGAAAATGCACCATGAAATTTTTCTGTCGTTTCAAGAAAATTTACAATTTTTAAGAAGCGTTCCACTGATTGTTCCCTTGTAATAAATTTTCTTTCAGTGCCGGCAATTAATGCCATAATTCCAAAGCCGGAAGCACCGGCGGCAATCATATTGATACGGCCGGGAATATCTTCTTTTGCAAGTCCGCTTACACTTTCGGCACCGTCCCAGTAATATCGAAAACATGCCTCCTGTATCATAGAAAGGAATTCATCATCTGTCATTTTTCTTGTACCGGCAGAAAGAACATTTGAAAAAGGAGACTCTTTATAATCATAATTAAGAAATGAAATTTTATAAAAAAATTTCCTCCCGGTCATACCCGTAAAATCTGAATAGCGATTGATCAATGCTGATTGTATGCCAACGGGTGTAAAGTTTTTTCGATCTTCTGAACGATAAATTTTTACATACTTGATGTTATCATTTTTAAACGGTTTCCATGAAATGTCCACATGTTTTGCATAACCGTTACAGAAAAGGATTTCAGGTTTAGTTGTAATTGCCTCACTTTCATTTACAGATAAAAATTCTATATCATCAATGTAGATGGTGTGCTTCTTTCCGTCATCGCCATTCTGAGAAAAACGAACACCTATTACGTCTTCAGGAATTCTGAAATTTTTATAAGAAGAATTAACAGAGACATTTATCGAAGACCATTTATTTACAAAATCTGTTGCAAAAGTTATTTTGTCAGAAAGGCTGCTGTCTTTAAATATGTAATATACTTCGGGAAATTCTGGTTGCGTGCCGAAAGCGGTGCTATAAACCTTGAACGAAAAATAATTAGCCTCTTTGAATTGATCCTCGCCACGCAGCGATTCCCTGAAAATATTTACAGACCATTTTCCATTTTTTCCATTTACATATTCCAGCTTTAATGAATTGCCGGGCGTATTAAATATTTTATTATTTACCGGCAATTTTCCTTTCACATTGACAATAGATGAAGGAGATTGTGCGGAAGTCTTACTGAAATAATAATCACCCTGCATCATGCTATTTTTAAAAATAACATAATCGTATAAATGCTCCTGTGCATTCGCAAGTGAAGAGAAAAGAATCGAGAGTATCAGCAAATGTTTCATCAATAATTTTATTTTAAATATGGGCTTTCAAATCCCAATTTCTTTAAACCCGCTTTTACTTCGGGGCAACTCATAAAAAGCTTCCATAATAAACCAGTCCGGTAATTTTCCATCATCACTACTATCGGTCCCTGGTCTATAGCAAGATATCTTTGCGGATACCAGGCAGCACTTTCGCTGAAGGCATCATAAAAACCAAAAGGCCCCCAGAGCTTATCTTTCATTTCGCCATACCAATGCTTCATTGCAGCCATTGACTCAGCGGGTGTATAAGGAAACGATGATAACGCTGCCGTAGGTGAAATAACACCGAGATCATTTTTTTCGCCGGGCGTATGGGCGGCATATCCTTTTACAGAATAGCTTGCAGTAAGGCCCCAATTATCCGGGCCATATCCTTTATACTTTTTCGGATTTTCAACACACCATTTGTAATTGATCTTTGCCAGGTTTACATTCTCTTTCCAATAATCGGCATATTGATCTTTGAGGCCATGCGGGTCTAAACCCAAATATGAATAATGCGCCCAAAACAAAGGGCCGCCATAAGGATTGTCGCCCTGGTAGCGCATTTGCAGGGTGTCACCATACTCTACATGATTGGATTTTATTTTTCCATTCTCCCCCCAGCCTTCGTGATACGCTGCAGCAGAAATCGAATGTGTGGGTGATGATGCTCCTAATATATAAGTAATTAAAGTTTCATTATATCCATGAATAGGGAAATTCATTTTCCATCCTTTGTCCGGGCTCCAGTGCCAATACAAAACATTTTGTCCATGCTGGTACCAGTCAAACTCTACCGCTTTCCATAAGGCATCTATTCTTTGCGCTACAGATTTTTCGGCGGCTGTTCCACCTTTAAAATATTGCCTTGCGCAAAGCAAACCCTGCAGCATATATGAAGTTTCAACAAGGTCACCGCCGTCATCATCCGGGCTGAAAGGCTTTACCTTGCCCGTTTCGCCATTCCACCAATGAGGGAATGCCCCATGAAAGCGGTCTGACTTTTCTAAAAAACCAAGGGCTTTCTCTAAGCGTTCCCTCCCCTCTTCCCGTGTTATAAAACCTCTTTCTATACCCACTAATATTGCCATAATTCCAAAGCCACTGCCACCGCTTGTAACCGTGCTTTTATCATTTTGCGGATAGATATTATCTGCATGAAAACGCTCTCTTGCAAGTCCGCTTGTTGGCTCGGCGCCCTCCCAGAAATATTGAAAAGTTTGATGCTGAACAAGGTTGAATAAAGCAGAGTCGGAGATTTTCTCTTGTGTTTTAGGTGTATCCTTTTGTGAAGCTTCCGCTGTCTTATTTTGTTTTACGGATGAATTACACGAAGCGAGTATAATAAAAAAGATGAAAAAACATTTAGGCATAAGAAGCAATCATTTGATCATAAAATTACAATAGTATCAGCAAGAGGAATTTATAAATTTAAGTTCCATGACTCTTTTACCTAATAAATTATTCAATGGTTTTGATACAACATTGCACAATAATATCGATACAGGTATAAAAAACATATTTGGATAAAGCAAGTGAAAAATACAAGAAAGACGTGACTTTAATAACCCCGTAGAATAATATCATTCGCCGTAATACCACCTCTTGCAATTATATATTTTTAATCGTATCTTATCAATTACCTAAATTAAATTTATTATGAAAAAAATTACTGTTTGCAGCATGCTGCTGATCTTTGCAGCAAGTTCTTTCTGTCAACAAATACAAAAATCATCCACATTATTAACGCGGGAGGAGTACCTGAAAAAGAGCAGAACCCAAAAAACTGTAGGATTTGTTCTTCTTGGGGCCGGAGCAGTCGCACTGCTCAGTGTAAGCGGAGGTAATACGGATTTTGGAACACTGGGTACTGTGGTTGTGGCAGGGGGCGTTTCGATATTGGCGAGCATTCCTTTTTTTATTGCTTCCGGTAAAAATAAAAGAAAAGCAAACAATGCTTCCCTGGCTTTTAAATTTGAGAAAAGTCAAACTATTCAAAGCACTGAAATAGGTTTCCATTCTTTCCCCGCATTATCTCTAACATTAAATTTATAATTCGAAACCGTCAACCTTCATGTACGTTCCTTTCTTTGGCAACCTTATATGATGTTACATCAGGTCACCTTAGAACAGATCTTTGCAAATCAAACGACGTCTCTTACTTTTTATGTGCCAGTTCCTTCCAGTCCTTTTCATTTACGGTTACGCCAAATTTTTTCGCTGCTTTTTTAATATTTTCAAAGGCTTCTTTTCGTTCTGCGTCCGTTACGTCTTTTACCTGGTCGAACCGGGCCATTGCATTTCGTACGTGTGATGCGTCTTCGAGCGGTTCTTTTCGCTGCTTTGGAAAAGCAAACTGCCTATCATTAAGTTTTTTCTTATCCGCTGCATCCAGTTTACCATGTGGCGTCTTGCTTTTATTTAATATTTTCGTAGCCATGTTTTAAAGTTTAGGGTTATCAAATATGTCTAGAAATTTATAACATATTTCATGCCGCAAGGGTATTTGATAACCAGAGCACATCATATCTCCCTGAAGAGTGGCCGGCTTTCAACATCATTCCAACACAAGCTCCGCCGGCTCCTTCACCACCGTTAGTTTATCAAGAATCTTATCGTATAAGAATTTCTGCTCTTGCATTGTTTCAAGATGTAAGATCAAATGATCGTAAAAGCCAGCGGAATTTAGAATGATTATTTTTTTATCGTGGATATTTAACTGGTTCCAGGTAAGTATTTCAAAGAACTCATCCATAGTGCCGTACCCACCGGGAAGGATAATAGCCGCATCGCATTTCTCATACAGCATTCGCTTACGGGTATGCATATCCGCTACCTCGTGCAGCTCTGTTATACCGGCGTGGTGATGTTCCCATTCAGTCAATAGTTTAGGAATTATGCCAATCACTTTACCCTTTCTTTCAAGAACAGCATTGGCTATAGCCCCCATTATTCCCTTGTTGCCGCCTCCATATATTAAAGTAATATTTTTCTCTGCAAGCAGGTGACCCAGTTGCTTTGCATGCTCGATAAACAATGTGTTGATACCGGTTTTTGAACCACAGAAAACAGCGATAGACCTAATTGACATTTTTTTATTTATCTTGAATAAATTTCAAATTAATATCTTTCAAATCCTAATTTTCATTATTAATTAAATACTAACTGTCCGCATGTTTGCTGGTTAAAATCCGAAATTGTATGTCGCCTTCCGTATTGCTTACTTTTATCATTGGTTATTTTTTGATGCTGATATTTATCTCTTATCTCACTTCGAGGAAGTCGTCAGACAACGCCACATTTTTTATTGCCAACCGCTCTTCTAAATGGTATCTCGTTGCCTTTGGCATGATTGGAACGGCGCTGAGTGGTGTCACTTTTATTTCAGTGCCGGGTGAAGTGGGCAATGCAGCTGGCTCGCAGTTCAGGTATTTTCAATTTGTATTAGGCAATGCGGTGGGCTATTTTATTGTTGCCGGTATATTACTCCCGCTTTATTATAAAATGCACCTAACGTCTATTTATGAAGTGATAGAGCGAACGCTTGGTAAAGTAAGCCACAAAACCGCTGCGGCTATATTCCTGTTATCAAGAACCATTGGTTCGGCATTCAGGCTTTATCTCGTAGCTATCGTGCTGCAAAAATTTATATTCGAATCGATGGGTGTTCCCTTTTGGCTTACGATTGTAATTTGCTTGTTACTTATTTGGGGCTATACCTACAGGGGAGGCTTAAAAACTATTATCATTACTGATAGTCTTCAAACGGTTTTTTTAGTTACCTCGGTTGTTCTTTCTATATATTTCATTTGCAGCAGCCTGAACCTTGATATTGGGGGAGCATTTAAAACCATTAAAGAAAGCAGCTATTCCAAAATATTTTTTACTGATAATTTTGTCAGTAATAAGTTTCATTTCAGCAAACAATTCATCGGGGGAATTTTTGTAACTATCGGCATGTTTGGCCTTGACCAGGATCTGATGCAAAAGAATTTAAGCTGTAAAAACCTTTGGGATTCTCAAAAAAATATGCTAACGTTTACCTTTGTATTTGTTATTATTAATTTATTCTTTTTAAGTGTAGGCGCCTTGTTATACATCTATGCGCATAAAAACGGCATAGCAGTTCCGCTGGATGCTTCAACCGGCCTGCCGAGAACGGATTATCTCTTTCCGGAGATTGCCTTAAATCATTTCAAGGGCGTTCCCGCAGTTGTGTTTATGCTGGGGCTTACGGCTGCAACCTTTGCCACCACTGATTCGGGACTTACCGCACTTACCACATCTTTCTGTGTTGATTTTTTAAATTTTGATAAAAAGACAAATGAAAGCTCGCAGCAAATGGTTAAGAAACGGCACTTTGTGCACGTGGGATTTTCCATTCTTATCCTGCTTGTGATCCTGTTGTTCAATGCCGTAAACGATGCCTCAGTAGTAAGCGCAATTTTTAAAGTAGCGACCTTCACATATGGTCCGCTTATCGGCCTTTTCGGATTTTCTTTGTATGCAAAAAACAGGAATGTGCTGGATAATGCAACACCCGTAATTTGTATTCTTGCGCCACTGGCTTGTTTTTTTATTGATAAATATTCTAAAGAATTATTTGGCGGCTATGTGTTTGCCGAAGAGCTGATAGTTGTAAATGGCTTACTCACGTTTTTGGGATTGCTGCTGATGTCGTCCAGGAAAAAATCAACTGACATAAATAAAAATTATGCCTGAAATAATAAATAGCAAAGCTGAAAATTATGCGGCTTCTTTTACCAGCCCTACAGATGAACTGTTGATTGAGATTGAAGATTACACCATGAAAAATCATCCGCATTCAAATATGTTGAGTGGCCCCGTGCAGGGAAAGCTGCTGGAGATGATAAGCTGTATCGCCCGCCCGGAAAGGATATTAGAGATTGGCACCTTTATGGGCTATAGTGCACTATGCATGGCGAAAGGACTTGCAGCGGATGGTGAATTGCATACAATTGAATTAAGAGAAGAAGATGCAGATATTGCGCAAAATTATTTTACAAAATCTTCACAGGTTGATCAGATACTTTTACATAGAGGTAATGCGTTAGATATTATTCCCGCCCTCGATATAAAGTGGGATCTTATTTTTATTGATGCTGATAAAGTGAATTATATTAATTATTACGAATTAACTTTGCCGCGTTTAAAACAAGGCGGGATAATACTTGCAGATAATGTGCTTTTTCATGGTGAGGTGCTGGAGGAAAAAATAACAGGTAAAAATGCCATTGCAATAAACGCTTTTAATGAACACGTAAATAAAGATGAAAGAACAGAGCAGGTAACCCTCACCGTTAGAGATGGCCTGATGCTTATAAGAAAAAAATGAAAATTATTTTACTTCATACAATTATTGACCCCCACTATTAATTTATATGAAAAAAATATTATTTCTCCTGTTGGTAACTTTCACTTTCTCATTTCCAACTTTTGCCCAATACATTACTGCCGAACAATACATAGCCGACCATAAGGATATGGCTATCCGCGAAATGAAACGTATGGGCATACCCGCTGCTATAACCCTTGCGCAGGGCTTATTGGAAACAGAAAATGGCAACAGCGACCTTGTTAAAAAATCAAATAATCATTTCGGTATAAAGTGTAAAAGCTCGTGGACAGCAGGCGGTGTAAGCCATGACGATGATGCACCCGGTGAATGTTTTCGGATGTATAAGGATGCCGATGAATCTTATCGCGATCATTCCAATTATTTAAGAGGAAACGACAGGTATTCATTTTTATTTAAGCTTGACCCGCAGGATTACAAAGGATGGGCTTACGGCTTACGCAAAGCAGGGTATGCAACCAATCCAAAATACCCGGATATTCTTATAAGAAATATTGAAAACAATAACCTGGAACAATACACTATGATGGCTGTAAATGACGTGCCGGTGTTTGATGCATCAAAATATAAAGACGACCCCGAAGATAAAAGTATACAGGATGTGCTGCAATCAACCGGGCAGAATGTGACACCAGAAAGCACCGAGGTTTCACCGGTTGCAAATATTACTTTGAATGGTAAAAAAGCTTTATTCGCTAATCGGGGAACTTCGCTGCTTGCTATCGCAACTGCGCATAATATTAATCTTGGAAAGCTGCTTGAGTATAATGATTTGGATAAAGATGGACTGCTGGATAAAGACCAGTTTATTTTTCTTGAAAGAAAACAAAAAGAAGGCAACCAGGATTATTACATTGCGGGCAAGGATGAGAATCTTTATGATGTAGCACAAAAAAACGGCGTGCTTTTGCAAAGTATTTGTGCGTATAACAACGTTTCTGCTGCTGATAATATTTATGCAGGAACCAAAATCCTGCTGAGACCCTCAGGCACAAACGTGCAGGCATCCAGCATCAGTTATGTTGAGCCTGGTGCTAAAGTAAAGACAAAGACTTCAACAACGCAGCCCGCTTACCACGCAGTACAAGCCAAAGAAGGGTTGTACAGCATTTCAAAAAAATATGGTGTTACCGTCGCCGAGTTAAAAGAATGGAATAGTTTATCAAACGAAAACTTACAAGTTGGCCAACAGCTAATCATTTCAAAATAAATTATGCATTCGATAAAAGTACATGACAAAGAATTTATACCTTACCTGGATTCATATCAAATTGCAAAAGAAGTATCACGGGTTGCCGCGGAAATAAATAGAGATTACGAAGGCAAAAAGCCATTATTCATCGCGATACTAAATGGCGCGTTTATATTTGCTGCTGATCTTTTTAAAGAGATAACCATAGAAGCCGAAATATGTTTTATAAAGCTGGCCTCTTACAAAGGCGTAAAATCTACCGGTAAAGTAATTACGGCGATAGGCCTCGATGCTGACCTTTGGCACAGGGATGTGGTAATTGTGGAAGACATTGTAGATACAGGCAAAACGCTAGCCCAGTTTTTACCACAACTGCAGCACCATCACCCGGCATCTATGAAAATTGCTTCCCTCTTGCATAAACCCGATGCAATGATACATCCCATAAAAATTGACTATTTGGGATTTACTATTCCTAATAAATTTGTAGTAGGCTACGGCCTGGATTACGATGGGCTCGGGAGAAATATCAAAGAAATTTACCAGTTAGTTTAAAGTTTATAGTGCAGCGTTTAAAAAAAATCTTGCTAAACATTCTCGGAAACACATTGCTTGCTTGTTGATTCCACATAAATAGAAGACAACCGTGGATCAGCTTATGTCTTTATATTTCAAAATAAACCCTTTGCAAAAAGCGATTTTTATAGTATGCTTATTGACGTGTATGCTGCATGCATCCGGCCAATATTATATAAGAGGAGAAATAAAAGATGAAAAAAATCATCCACTGCAGAATGTAAAAATATACATGCCTGCCAGCCGCCAATTATTTTATAGTGGCATCACCGGCGGCTTTGGCATCCCTTCATCAAACTTATTCGATTCCCTGGTGATAAGCACAGACGGTTATGAAACAAAATCATTGCGGGTAAAGAGCGATGTATATCAGCAAATAATTTTAAAAATGCTTCCAACAAATGTGAGCATAAAAAAACCAAAGCTCGTATCCATTACTACAGGCGCCACAGGAAATATTTATCCTACGGCATATTTCCAGGATGAAAGCTATAGCAATCTTATAGAAAATAATTTTATAAAAAGTAATGTTGATAACACGACAGGGTTTTCCATGAGGATAGATAAGGCATCGTACAGTAATGTGCGGCGTTTTATAAATCAAAAGAGCAAGGTGCCTCCGGATGCGGTGAGGATTGATGAAATGCTTAATTATTTTAATTTCAATTATAAAGAACCTGATGCAGGCAATGTTTTTAGAATTGAATCGCAATTAACAGATTGCCCGTGGAATAAAAACGATCAATTATTATTTATCAATCTTTCAGGCAAAAAATTAAATCTTGCAAAAATTCCGCCATCGAATTTTGTCTTTCTTATTGATGTGTCAGGAAGCATGGATTTACCTAACAGGTTGCCGCTTCTTAAAGAAGCTTTTCAATTACTGGTAAAAAATTTAAGGGATATAGATACCGTTTCAATTGTTGTGTATGGTGGAAGCGTCGGCACCTGGCTGCCACCTACCAGCGGCGGGGAAAAGCAAAAAATTACTAAAGCCATTGAAGAGCTCACCGCTTCGGGCGACACCCCCGGGGCGGCCGCAATACGAAGCGCTTACACGCTGGCTGAAAGCACATTTATGAAGGACGGAAACAACCGTATAATACTTGCTACAGATGGAGATTTTAATGTAGGTATTAATACAGAAAAGGAACTGGAAGAATTGATTGCGAAAGAGCGACAATCAGGCGTGTACCTTACCTGCCTTGGCGTAGGAATGGGTAATTATAAGGACTCGAAAATAGAAGCGCTTGCCAAAAAAGGGAATGGCAACTTTGCATATATAGACGATATAAGAGAGGCTGAAAAGATACTGGTAACTGAATTTACACAAACGCTTTATTCTATTGCCAACGATGTTTATATAACGCTCCGGTTTAACCCGTCCATGGTAAAAGAATACAGGCTGATAGGATATGATAATAAGAAAAATGTACTTGCCGAAAACGGGGATGAACTCGAGGGCGGTGAAATAGGCGCCGGCACAGGCAATACCGCCGTTTTTGAAATTGTTCCAAAGAGTTCAGATACTTTGCATAGCATGGCAAATGTAATTGCCAATCTTACGTTGCATTACAAATCACCTGCGGATAGTATAGAAAAAAAACTGAAGTACAATTGCCTGGATAACTATGTTACTTTTCAAAATCTTAAAAAGGATCTGCAATTTGCATCGGCGATATGTATGTTTGGGCTGAAGCTGCGTGAATCAAAATATCTTCCGCAGCAAACAAATTGGAGCGATATAAAAAATATTGCGGCAGATGCTGCTTTAAAAGATGATTATTTGCAAAATGAGTTTACAGACCTGCTGGATAAAACAGCATCAATTTATTATGAAAAGAAAAGGAGGAAGAAAAAATGAGCGTAGCGTTGTGCTGTAAAACTATTCCCGGTAAATCAATCAGATCGCATAAGTAATAAACTTCAGAACCTATTTCGGGCGGCCAATAACTTTCATAACTTTGTTTAAACTTTATTTTATGTCAAAACATTATCCTGTTAAATTTATCCTGGAAGATGGCGTGCATGTAGAGGTAGATAAAACAGGCGACAATACATACGACTTCATATTGACACCCAAAGAAGGCCCGCAACGGCGCTTTGGCTATGTAGATGAAATACCAAGAGATAAAGGAATTGAAGCCATGGACTTTGATCAGCTAAATGCAGTCCGCAGGTTTTGGCTGGAGCAGGAAGAAATGGGTTGAGCCTGTAACGGAAGAGCATGCAATTATCCCGGCAATTCTTTTTCGAAACATACACTGTTGTCAACATTTAGGTATTGCCCGAAGCTTGGAATGACCTTATAATTATTTTTCTTATAAAATGCTATTGCCTCAGGTTGCTTTTTACCGGTTTCTAAAACACAGCTTTTGTAATTTAATTCCCTTGCCCATGTCTCTAATTCTTTCAATATCGCAGCAGCCACGCCCTGTTCACGTTTCGAGGGCAGTACATACATCCTTTTTACTTCCATTGCACCTTCAGAAAACTCCCTGATGGCGCCACACCCAATAGCCTGGCCTTCTTCATAAGCAACAACGGCATTTTTTATTGAATCAATTTTATTGAATTGATTATAGAATAAATGTTCTTCACCGTCACGTATCATCAAATCGTTGTCTAATTCTTTTACAAGATTTTGAAAATCTTTATCAAGTGAATCTGTTCTTTTTATATTGATCATAACCTGCTTTTACCAGCGTATAAAATTTGATAAAAAAGCCAATTGGAACTACGAATTTATGTACGGCTAACCATTACCGTTATAGAACGAATTTAAGAATTGACCGCAGGGACATTACAGTCAAAATCAGGGATTAACTGCTTTATTAATATCTATGACACCTAACCCATCGGCCACTTTTGGATCTATGCTCCCGGTAAGGCTTCCATTTGTTGCTGTCCAGGTTTCTGTTACTAAAACATCGCTTTGGTCAGTTGCAGGATCATAACCATAATAGTTTACGGTAGCTTTATCTTTATTAAGCGTGATGCAGGCGTAGCCATTATATCCCAAAGGCGTTTGTTGGGAGTTTTGGGCTTTTGCTCTTTCCCTTAAATCGTATAATGCGAGATATTCAAAGCCAGGATTCGGCCTTCCTTTTTTATCAGTCTGAACCGGCTCCTTCTTATGTACCTGTTTGTCACTTTTATTTTTCTTTTTTTCAGTAAGCTGCACGGGCATACCAGCATGGCCCAGGCATCGCCCATACGCTTTTACAATATGCTCACCTTTGCTGCAGCCATACATTGAGAAATAATGTTCATGCCCCCATAGCCAGAGTATTTTTCTATCATTGCCGACCAGTTCCGGTTTTGCCAAAGTAGTTGCAGGAACAGGGTATGCATAATTTTTATAAATACCCCAGGGCTGATGGTGCGTAAGCAATATGATGCCACGCTTATCTTCAGGGTCAGTAAAAATTTCTTGCTTAAGCCATTTCAACTGGCTGTCTTTTATATCTAATCGTGTATTACCGGACAGCAAGTCACCGGAAGGATGAAAGAAAGATTTGATGCGGGAGACTAAAGAATAATGAGAATCTGTTCCTGTGTCTAACGCAATGATTCTCCAATGCTCGTTCTCCAGGCAGAAATAACTATACTCCTGTCTTACCCTATTGGCCATATTTCCATCATTCCATATTCCCATCCATTTTTTAAGCAGCGTGTCATAATAATTCACGGCCTCCGAATACATCTCGTGGTTACCTAATAGTGCAAAACTTCCCAGCCTGCCATAGCACCAGCTCTTATTTGCAGGGTTAAAACACTGATCAATTTCATTATCGCTTCCGGTAAAATAAGTATCGCCTAAATGAATGGTGTAATCGGGGTTTTTTGAAGCGGCATTTTTTGCCAGCATCAACGACTCTTTTGTATAAGTGCCCCAATCGCCAAGCAAGGCTATATTAATCTCGCCAATTTCATTTTCGGGCGGCATTTGATAAATGCCACTTTTCGGCTGCCCGTGATAGTTAGGCGGCGGATCGCTTCTAAAAACATTCTCCAATGTTTGTCGCACCACGTTTATTGCAATTCTTCTGTCGTGAATTTTTAAATATTTCTCGTCACTGTAAGTTTCATCCTTTCCCGGTTTATCATTTTCCTTTTCAAGTTTCGACATTTGGAGATTTTCTACCGGATCGTTTGAATGATCAATAAGCTGATCGAAATCCCTTAGCTGATGTGCCATAAAATCTATTTTAATTATTAAGAAATGTATTACTCAACTATTTTATTGAGAGGTGGGAATTCATAATAATTAGTAACAGGGAATATTTTGCTGCGCCGGGCACTGCAATGCAAATTAATAAGATTACAATCTATTTAGAAAACTTTTTCTATTATAATGTTCCGAATCGGAAAATTCGAATGTGCAACCCGGCATCAGGGTTTCATGGTAAACCTAAGGGCCTTTGAATTTCGTGTCGCGGATTTGTAAAAAATAAAAGCTAAAATAGTCACCAGGATAAATACCCATAGATTGGCAATGATAATGAAAAAGGATAAAAAATACTGCCATCCATCATTTAAAGAATTCAACAATCGTTTGCTAAATGGCAGTTGATAATCTGCGATCACATAGTTAGCAATAATTTCTTTTCTTACTAAAGAATTTTGTTTGAGCGTAATATGTACAAGGCTATAGTTTGCTTCCGCATCAATTACTCTATCAGCCATTTGCCTGTTTATAATTTGATCCTTCACTCCGATGGTTTGAATATCTGTTAATGATTTTACCTTACCGGGTGACAACACGTCTTTCCTGTTTTTTTGTTTTAAAATATTTTCCAGGTACTCAATGCTCTTATCATCAATATTAAGCGTGTGACTTTCTGTAAAGTAACCAAGGTCTGCTACGCCATACATAAACTCTTCAAGATTCTCAGCCGGCACGCGGGCTGTAATATCAGCCTGTGGCGTATATGTACTAATAACCATCAATGAGTCCGCGGAAATTTTAAGTTCGTTTCTCCTGTTCCCGGCACCTTCATAAGATTGATTAAAAAGCATGCCGCCAAATTTACGGGCCAGGGTAGATATGCTTCTTGCCGATTGCTCTACATCTTTTACTTTAAAATTTATGCCGGCAGTTTTTACAAGTTTGACGGAATCGCCGGTTAGGCCGGAAAGGGATAAGGAATCATTCAACGTTGCAAATTTCTCTTTCGGGTCGGATTGATTGCAGCTAAAAAAATATAAACAGAATACGAGGGATAGATTAATAAATAAAACTTTCATATCAGCTTGTTTTGATATTTATTACTTTTTCTTAAAAAAGTAACCTTAGCTGTGTCGTTAATTATTAAAAAATAATGCAGGCACGTAAAGCATGCGTGGGCAAATATTTTTTGCTTCGCCTGCTGTGAGGGTCCTGGTATTTAGATCTTAATATAAAAAAAGTAAAGGATGGGTGGAGGCTTAAGAGAAAGTTTTATAGCGATAGGAATTTTAGTTACATGAGTCTACATCAATGATTTGGTTATCTCGTTAGATACCGCTCGATATCACACCAACTTATCCGGTGTAATCGGCAACTCACGCACACGCTTACCCGTAGCATGAAAAACGGCATTGGCAACTGCCGCAGGAAAGCCAATCATAGACACCTCACCGATTCCTTTTGCACCCATTGGGTTAATTATAGGGTCGGGTTTGTTTACAAATAATGCTTCGATGTGGGGAACGTCTTTATTTACGGGAACATGATAGTCAGCAAAATTATTATTCATCCACCTGCCATAGCGATTGTCAACTACACCGCCCTCCATAAGCGCCATTCCGATGCCGCCAATTACGCCACCTATTATCTGGCTTCTTGCCGTCTTTTCATTCACGACAGTTCCGGCATCTATGGCAGATACTACTTTGTTGATGGTTACAACGCCGGTCTGAGGGTTCACCAATACTTTTACAAAATGTGCTGAATAAGAATAACTGGTATAACCGCCGCCATCAAAGCCTTCAGACTTTTCTATTATTTCCAGTTGTGGCAGGTTTCCATATTTCAACACTTCGGTATAGCTTATTTTTCTTTCCGGTTCTGATGCAAGTATCATATAACCGTTCTCAAAAACCAGGTCTTTTAAATCTACTTCATGAATTTTCTCTGTGTGAAATACAGAGGTTTGTTTTACGATGTCAACTAATTTTTGTTTCAGCGTCACCGCCGCATTATTTACGGTTGTTCCCAATGAAGATGTGGTACCTGAACCACCCTGGAATATGCCTGGCGGCAGGTTAGAATCGCCCATTTCGAATTTTATTTTATCAGGAGCAATACCAAATTTTTGTGATGCTAAATTCGTCATTGCGGTGGCTGTGCCCGGCCCCATATCTGTAACAGCACTTGAAAGGATCAGCATGCCATCGCTGGTAAATTTTACTCCGACAGATGATCCGCCTCTCCATGCAATAAACACGCCCGTGCCCATGCCATATCCCACAAGTAAATCTCCTTCTTTCATTGACCGGGGTTTTGGATTCCTGTCTTTCCAACCTATTCCATCAGCACCCAATTGAAAAGCTTCTTTTAAAAATTTACTGGAGTGCGGCCGGTTGTGCTCAGGATCATTTTCAGAATAATTAAGAAGACGAAATGCAAGCGGATCCATATTAACTGCATAAGCCATTTCATCAATGGCACACTCCAAAGCATAAGTTCCCGTAGTTTCTCCTGGCCCGCGCATCCAGGTAGGCAAACTAAAATCCAATGGGTACACTTTGTACCGCGTGTTTACATTCGGGCATGCATATAAAGTGCGGGATATATTTACGATACCTTCCGTAAAGGTCTGGTAAGTAGAAGTCATCGCTTTGGCCTCGTGCGTAATGCCTACAAGCGTTCCATCTTGTTTGGCACCCATACCAATTTTTTGTGTTGCTTCAGGACGATAACCTACCAGCGTAAACATCTGCTCCCTGGTTAGTGAAACTTTCAACGGCTTGCCTATCTTTTTTGCGCCAATTACTGCAGCGGCAGTATGAGGCCAAAAAGTAAAGGCTGAACCAAAAGCGCCACCAATGTATTTACAAATGATATGAACATTTTCCACGGGCAAATTATACAACCCCATTATATTCTTTTGAGCATCGCCAAGGGATTGCGTCTTATCATACACAGTTACTTTATCTCCCTGCCATACAACTGTGACTGCATGCATTTCCATTGGGTTATGCACTTCAATGGGAATTGTATATTCGGCCTCAATTCTTACGGGCGCCGTTTTAAAAGCATCCGCTTTGCCACGTAAATAATCTTTAGAATCATCGCCACCATCTACCGGCTTTCCGGTTTTTTTCTCTTCATCAAAATCAGTATGTGGTTCTTCTTTTTTATAATCTGCTTTCACAAGCGAAGACGCGTAGGTTGCTCTTTCAAACGTATCTGCGATTACTAACGCTATAGGTTGCCCGTTAAAGCGAATGATGTTATCTGCAAATACTTTATATTCTTTTGAAGGAGAAGGCGATTTCTTTTCCTCCGGTGTTGGCTTATAGCCGGGCGGTGTTGGTAAATTTAAATGAGTGATTACAGACAATACTCCCGGCGCCTGCTCAGCCTTTTTAGTATCCATTGCAGTAATGCTGCCATGGGCGATTGTGCTGCACGCAAGCACCCCGTAGGCGAGATTTGGAAAGTCGTATTCCGCAGCGTAAGTGGCTGTTCCTGTAACTTTCGCTCTGCCGTCAACCCTGTCAAGACCACCCGGTGGCTTTTTAAGAAAATGTTTTTTCATACAATAATTTATAATGCGCCAGGCTGTAAAGTCTAAGTCAAATTAACTTGTCAGGCGTGATTGGTAACTCTCTTATTCTTTTTCCGGTGGCATGAAATACTGCATTGGCTACTGCAGAAGAAAAACCAACCATCGTTACTTCACCAATTCCTTTTGCCCCGATAGGGTTAACTATGGGATCCGGCTTGTTTACAAACAAGGCTTCAATATGCGGAACATCTGCCTGTACCGGTACGTGATAATCTGCAAAATTATTATTCACCCATCTTCCATAACGATGATCAACAACGCCTTCCTCTGTCAATGCCATGCCGATGCCGCTAACTACTCCGCCGATCACCTGGCTTCTCGCTGTATTTTCGCTAACAATTTTCCCGCCATCAACAACAGCAACAATCTTACTTAGCTTTACTACGCCGGTAACAGGATGCACAAGCAACTTTACAAAATGCACAGCATAAGCAAAGGTTATATACTTATCCTGGGTAACACTTTTCGAATCTTCCAACAATTCTAATTTTGGCACTCCTGCATATTTTAGTACGTCAGCATAACTTAATTTTTTTTCAGGCTCCTCCGAAAGGATCATATGACCATTTTCAAAAAGAAAGTCTTTAAGGTCGGCTTCATGGATTTTTTCTGTATGGAAAAAAGAAATTTGTTTTGCCATGTCTACGAGTTTCTTTTTCCAGCTAACAGATGCATCGCTTACAGCGGAGCCTAAGGCAGACGTGGTTTGCGAACCGTATTGTCCCGGCCCGGGTGGAAGGTCGGAATCTCCTATTTCAAATTTTATTTTATTTGCAGGAATACCAAATGTTTCAGAAGCAAGTTTGGTCATGGATGTAGTTGTACCCGGTCCCATATCTGTTACACCGGATTGTAATATCAAACTACCATCGTCTGAAAATTTTACACCCACTTTTGCGGCGCCTCTTCCTGAATGAAAAATACCTGATCCCATTCCATAGCCTACCTGCCATTCTCCTTCTTTCATGGAGGCTATCTGCGGATTACGATTTTTCCAGCCAATTGTATCAGCACCTATTTGATAAGCCTCTTTTAAAAACTTACTGGAATATGGAAGGTTACGCTCAGGATCTGTTTCTGCATAATTAAGCAGACGAAATTCCAGCGGATCAATTTTTAATGCATGCGCCATTTCATCCATAGCACATTCCAGTGCATACATGCCGGTTGTTTCTCCGGGCCCACGCATGTAAGTTGGCAGACTTAGGTCAAGCGGATAAAGTTTGTAGCGAGTCGTTACATTCGGGCAGGCATAAAATGAACGTGTGCTATGTACAATACCTTCCCTAAACTCACCATAGTTAGATGTATTGGCATCTGCCTCGTGCGTTATTCCAAAAAGCTTTCCGTCTTTTGATGCACCCATGCCTATCTTTTGTATTGCCTTGGGACGATACCCAACCATAGTGAACATTTGGTCTCTTGTCAATGAAACTTTCAGCGGTCTGCCGATTTTTTTTGCTGCTATTACTGTGGCAATTGAATGTGGCCATGTACTGCCTGCACTCCCGAATGCGCCTCCAACAAATTTTGTAATCACATGAACATTTTGCGGAGGTATACCGAATACCCTCGCAATACTTCCTTGTGTCCCGGACATCGCTTGCGTTTTTTCATATACCGTTAGTTTATCATCGGAATCCCACTTTACGGTAAGGGCATGCATTTCCATTGGCAAATGCACTTCATAAGGAATTTCATATTCCGCTTCTATTTTTACCGGTGCATTTTTCCATGCATCAGCTTCTCCGCGTGTATAAATATTATCCGGATTTCCTTCGAGTGGTTTTTGATTTTTTATTGCTTCATGAAGATCAGTATGGTGCTCTTCTATTTTATACTGGGCTTTTACTAATGATGCTGCATAAGTCGCTCTCTCAAATGTATCTGCAACAACAATGGCTATAGGCTGACCATTAAAATGAACTACATTGTTTTGAAAAACTTTAAAGCCTTTGTGAATTGCGGGTTGTTTATCATCATCTGCAGCAGGCTCGTAACTCTTAAGCTTTGGCATATTGAGATGGCTGATAACAGCTATAACACCAGGCGCTCTTTCTGCACTTTTTGTATTAATTGAAGTGATGGTCCCTTTTGTAATTGTGCTCGCCACTATTACACCATAGGCAAGGTTCGGAATATCATATTCATAAGAAAATTGCGCCGTACCAGTAACTTTTGCTCTGCCATCAACCCTGTCAATTTCATTCGGAAAAAATCCCATATAAATTTTTTATGATAGCCCTGAAACAGTTTTCAATGTTTCCACAATTGTGTTGGGAGCCATCTTTAGTTTAAAATTATTTTGTCCATAGCCTTTTGCATCTTTCATTGCGATGGTTGCTGCCTGTTTGAAATTTGCTTCTGATGCACTTTTACCTTTTAAAAAATTCTCTGCTGATGTTAAGCGCCATGGTTTGTGTGCTACACCACCCATTGCAAGCCTTGCATCTTTTATTGTATGTCCATCCATATCAAGTGCTGCTGCAACAGATACCAAAGCAAAAGCATACGAAGCGCGGTCACGAACTTTTATATACAATGAATTTTTTGCCAATGCATCATTTACAGGAATTTCTATTGATGTTATTAATTCTCCTTTCACCAGGTAATTTTCAAGATGGGGGGTTGCTCCAGGTAAGCGCTGGAAATCTGCTAACAAAGTTCGCCTGTCGCCGGACTTATTGCTGATAACAACTTTTGCATTCAAAGCAACAAGCGCCACGCACATGTCACTTGGGTGAACCGCAATGCAACTTTCTGAGGCTCCAAAAATCGCGTGCATCCTGTTGTACCCATGCAATGCACCACATCCTGTGCCGGATTGCCTTTTATTGCAAGGCATAGTGGTATCATAAAAATAAGGACAGCGTGTACGTTGCAAAATATTGCCCCCTGTCGTTGCCATGTTGCGCAACTGCGGTGAGGCGCCTGCCTTCAACGCCAGGGAGAGCAATGGAAGCTTTTGTATAATAAGATCATCATCTGCCACTACACTATTTGGCACTAAAGCACCAATACGAATGATGCCATTATCTTCTTCAATTTTATTTAATGGAAGGCTGGTTATATCAACCAATTTTTCCGGGGCTTCCACTCCCCTTTTCATCAAATCAACAAGATTAGTTCCACCGGCAATAAACTTTGCAGTGGCATCTTTATTTACAGCCTCTATTGCTGATTTTGATGAAGAAACTTTTACATAATCGAAGTTGATCATATGGTGCCTCCTTTTTCTTTTACTTCTTTAATAGCATCTACTATGTTTGGATATGCGCCGCAACGGCAAATATTTCCACTCATGTATTCGCGAATGTTATCATCACTATCAGCATGGCCTTCACGCACACAAGCCACTGCCGACATAATCTGTCCTGGTGTACAATAACCGCACTGAAAACCATCATGTTTTATAAATGCTTCCTGCATTGGATGCAGTTTATCCCCATCAGCAAGGCCCTCAATCGTTGTAATTTTTTTTCCATTCTGCATGATGGCAAGACTCAGGCATGACAGCACTCTTTTGCCATCTACATGCACCGTGCATGCACCACATTGGCCATAGTCACAACCTTTCTTTGTTCCGGTAAAATGCAATTGCTCCCGTAAAAGATCTAGCAATGTAACACGTGGCTCTACACTCAGCTCATGCGATACTCCATTTATTTCGAGCTTTAATGATTGTTGTTCGAAATACTTTGAGAACTTTTCATCTAAATTTTTATCTGCAGCCTTAATCAATGAAGGGGGTGCTATTGCAAGCGCTGTCAAAAAAGATGATTGCTTTAGAAAATTTCTCCGGGCATTGTGAAGTGCAGCTTTTTTATCGGGCTGATCAATTTTTTCTTCGGGCATGTGAAACGTTTTTCTAATATTAAATTTAAGGATTATTGATTTGTTACCAGCAGTATAAATTACTTTTTTTGCGATAATTAAATGTGAACTCTTTAGAATGCAGTACTGGCAGACATTACAGCGGGACAATCCTTTTTAAAATAACAGTTGTTCGTTACGTTAACCAAACCACAAGTGAACAGCACTTCAGCACTTCGCTATTTCGATACAAACTTTTATCTTACAGGACTTATAAAATTTACATGTTTAGAAAAGCAATTGCGAAGAATATTGAAAAGAGGAACCACACGTTCCGGTTGAGGGGACATGAGGTGTTGCGGATAGAGGCGTTCAGCGATGCGGTGTTTGCATTTGCGGTTACTCTGCTTATCGTATCATTGGAAGTGCCGAAAAGCTTTGAAGAATTGATGACTACTATGCGGGGTTTTTTCGCCTTTGGCATAAGTTTTCTCTTTTTAATGATGATATGGTACGACCAAAATCTTTTTTTTCGCCGGTATGGTATGCATGATATATTAACCGTGGTACTAAATTGTACACTTATCTTCTTAGTACTGTTTTTTGTATATCCTTTAAAGTTTTTATTCACGCTTCTATTCAGTGGTTTTATATATGGGCCCGGGCATTCACCATTCATCATCCAACTAAATGATGTGCCGAAGCTGCTGATGATATATGGTATGGGTTACGTACTTATTCAACTGCTTTTCTTTTTCATGTACATGCATGCGTTCAGAAAAAGAAGGTTTCTCGAATTAACACAGTTAGAAATTTTTGATACGAAAACTTTTATGTATGCAAAGCTTATCATAATAGCCATCGGTTTGCTTTCCGTATTCATGGCGAAGGTGCTTCCAATCAATGTGGCGGGAAATGCAGGATTGATCTATATATTGATTGGGCCAGCCTTCTCTATGTTTCATACATATCGTGCCAGAAAAAAGCGCAAGATGATAGATACATTTCACCTGTCTTAAAAAATATTTACAGCAAAGCAGTACATACATTTCGATGATCCTGCTAAATATTCAACTTTACTGTTAAAGACTTGTTTAGAAAACGGTAGCGCTCCTAACGTAAAATTCTAAATCTTTATGTTTGTTTATTTTTGCGCATCAATTTTTTTTCCCTGAAAAAGGTTTATAATATATTTCTTAAATGCCTGCTGGTATTCTTTGTGCTCGTGGGCATATTGTGGGTGCTGTTGCAAACTACTTTTTTTCAAAATTTTATTATACACAAGGTTGCAAAGCACCTGTCAAAAGATCTTAATACGACTGTTTCAATAAAACATGTGGACTTTGAGCTTTTTAATAGCATGCTTTTGCAGGGAACATTAGTGCTTGATCATAAGAAGGACACGCTTTTATATGCCGGCGAAGTAAAGGTGAATATTACCGATTGGTTTTTTGGGCAGGATAATATTATGCTTAAATATGTGGGGCTTAGTGACGCATTGATCAAACTTAACCGGAAAGATTCCGTATGGAATTACCAGTTTCTTGTTGATTATTTTTCCGGGCCGAAATCTACAACAGCAAAGGACACATCAGCTTCAATACAATTAAATCTTGATGCGGTAGAATTGAATCGGGTAAAAATTTACCAAAAGGACGAATGGCGTGGAGAAGATCAACTCATTTCAATAAATAAATTAAACCTGAAGGCTGATAAATTCGACTTAAATAAAAACATAATAAACATCCGCTCCATCAATATTGACCACCCGGTATTTTCGCAATATGAATATGATGGCAACCGCCCTGAAGATACTACCTCTTCACCCACCAATTTGATTAATGATATTGCAGGCAAGCTGCGTTGGAATACAGATGACTGGCATGTTTTTGTAAAAAATATTAATATTAAGAACGGCGCTTTCGCATTAGAAAAGCAATCGGACCAGCCGGCATTAACGGACAGGTTTGATGACAGGCATATTGTACTATCGGACCTCAATGGCACTATTAAAAATTTTCGTTTTTTGCAGGATACGCTCACTGCAAATGTGGCTCTTTCAGGCAGAGAAAGAAATGGCTTTACGATTAAAAGCTTAAAAACTGATTTTAAGTTCACGCCGCATCTGATGGAATTTAAAAATCTTGATCTTAGAACCAATAAAAGCCATCTTCAAAATTATTATGCGATGCGCTATAATACTTTCAATGACGACATGGGTGACTTTATTCACGCCGTAAATGTAGAAGGCCATTTTGAAAAGAGCGAGCTGAATAGCGACGACCTGGCTTTTTTTGCACCCGAAGCAACAACCTGGAAGCAGGTATTTTATTTAGATGGAAATGCAAAAGGAACCATAGATAATTTTACTGCAAGGAAAATGATAATTAGCGCAGGCGAAAAAAACTATCTCGACGGTGATGTGAGTTTGCGTGGCTTGCCGGATATTGATAACGCATTTATTGATTTCAGGTCAAGGGAAATGCGTACGACTTATAATGAGCTTTCCAAACTAATTCCAACGCTCAGGACAATTGATAACCCGCGCCTAAGTGCCTTTGGCAATATTAATTTTATTGGAAGCTATACAGGTTTTGTTCGCGATTTTGTTACATACGGTACACTTGTTACAGACATTGGGACGCTGCAGTTGGATCTACACATGCAGGTGCCGTATAACACGAAAGCTGTGTATGATGGAAAAGTATCTACCAATAATTTTCAATTAGGTAAATTCATAAATAATAGTAAGATTGGCTCAATAGCTTTTAACGGGCATATCAATGGCAAAGGATTTAATGCCAATGAAGTTAACGTGGGGATTGATGGAAATATAAGCCGGGTGGAGTTTAATAATTATGCTTATTCAAACATAATTGCTCATGGTAATTTTATAAAAAGACTTTTTTCAGGTACGGCCAGCATCAATGATCCTAACGTAATAATAGACACGCTTGTCGGCTCAATAAACTTTAGCAAAAAAGAACCACAGTTTAACCTGGAAGCCAATGTGTCGCGTTTGAACTTAAAAAAATTGGGTTTCACAAATGACAGCATTTCACTTACCGGTAAATTCAATCTTGATTTTACCGGTAATAATATTGATAATTTTTTAGGCTCCGCAAAATTGTATAATGCCGTGCTGCTGGATAATGACCAGCATCTGTCATTTGATTCGCTTACAATAAACTCCAGTTTTGCCGATGGCAAAAAATATCTAAGCCTGAACACAAATGAAATAGAAGCCACGCTCAGCGGCCATTTCAGCATTCTTGAACTGCCGGACGCTTTTCAATTATTTCTCTACCAATATTATCCTGCCTACATCAATAAGCCAAAACAAAAAATTCAAAACCAGGATTTCACCTTTTTAGTAAAGACAAAACAAGTAAGTGACTATATCGCGCTTATAAATAAAGACATTGGCGGCCTCGATAATTCAATCTTTATCGGGAATATAAATATTGCTGAAAATATATTAAACCTGCGGGCAGATATTCCTCAATTTACTTACAGCAATATCAACTTCAATAACATACATTTTATAGGAAGGGGAACGCAGGATACGCTTACGTTTAGCGGCGATATTGATGATGTAGTAATTAATGACAGTCTTCACTCGCCCGGCACCAAAATACGCATCGTTGCCGCCGATGATGTTTCTGATGTAACCATTAATACTTCAGCGAATAAAACGCTTAACGCCGCCGATCTTTCTTTACGAATTCTAACAAATACAAACGGCTTTAAAGTATTATTTAACCCATCAACTTTTACCATCAATCAAAAGCAGTGGACGATAGAAAAAGGCGGCGAACTGGAACTGATAAGAAACATGCTTATTGCCAGCAATATAAAATTTACGGAAGACGGGCAGGAAGTTTATGTCTCCACGGAACCTTCAGGTATTGGCTCAAGTAATGATGTGGTGATTGGATTAAAGAACCTGGATATAGGGGATATCGCTCCCTTATTTACACGACAAGTAAATGTAGATGGGCGTATGACGGGAAACATCCGCATCAATGATCCTTTTGGAAAACTTGCAGTTGAGTTCAATACAAAAACAGAGCAGTTTACCTTCGAAGGTGACTCGGTAGGAGTGCTGACAACTACAGGTGAATATTTTTCCAAACCGGGCACATTAGTACTTAATGCCGTTTCTGATAACGACCTTTATAATTTTGCGGCTAACTTCCGGTACAATTCCAAAGATTCTACCGGCAACCAGCTGAACGGCTCACTTGTACTTAACAACTCCGGCATACATGTTCTAAATAAATATCTCGGCAGCATCTTTAGCGATATACATGGAAGAGCTTCAGGAAAGCTGGATATATCCGGTGCTTCATCTGACCCAAAGCTTACCGGAAAAGTGAGGCTTGACAGTACGTCCATGGTGGTGGACTATACGCGTTGCCGTTACATTTTTGATAACAATACGATTATTACTTTTAATCCTGATGAGATTGATTTTGGAACTATTAAAATAAGGGATACGCTCAACAATACAGCTACTGTAAGCGGCAAATTATACCATAGCTTTTTTGATAATTTTTTCTTTAATGAATTGCATCTAAAAACAGACCGGCGTGGTGACTTGCCCGGAAAATTTGTTCTGCTGAATACAACGCAAAGAGACAACAAACAATTTTACGGCAATATGATTGGCGATGCGGAGTTATCGTTGAATGGATTTATTACAGATATGCGGATGAATCTAAAAGGTGAACCGACAGATAGTAGCCACATTTATCTACCCACTGGAGAAACCGCCGAAACAGGTTCTCTTGATTACATTGAGTTTACCAAGTTTGGCCGCGAGATGAAAGCAGATATTTCCGCCCGCACCGATGCAAGCATAAAAGTTGATATGGAAATTACCGCCAATCCTTATGCGAAAATTGATGTAATACTTGATGAAACCACCGGCGATGTTATAAAAGCCCAGGGCAGCGGAAAACTAAATATCAGTGCCGGTACAAAAGACCCGCTCACTATCCGCGGACGGTACGATGTACAAGAAGGAGAATATACTTTCAATTTTCAAACGTTTCTTAAAACACCCTTTACCCTGCAATCCGGTTATATAGAATGGCAGGGCGATCCATATCTTGCTAACCTCAATATTGATGCGATTTACAAGGCAGAACAAGTATCGCTTAACAACATCCCTACCAGCTCGGGATTTACCAATGCGAAAGGCGATGTGGACATCATTTTCAAATTACGTGGCACTTTGAAAGAGCCACGGCCTGAATTTGAATTCCAGTTTCCATTTGATAATCCATTAAAGAGCGACCCGATCGCCAACGAATATTTAAAGACACGATACGAGTCTGATAAAAACGAACTGAACAAACAGGTAACCTCCCTCCTGCTGTTCAATACGTTTATGAGTGATGATCAAAGATTATTAAGCAGCAACAACACGGGTAATTTTGTTACCAGGAGTGTAGGCCAATTGCTTTCTGCAACCTTGTCTTCATCACTAAACCAATGGCTGCAAAAATTATTGAACACTAAGGATGTAAATCTTTATACGAACATAAATACGGCGGATTTCAATTTCGGCGTAACACAAAAGGAACTTCAAAACATTGGAAACTTCGGCGTGAGAACAACTTTTTTTAATAACAAGTTATTAGTAAATGTTGGAGGCAATGTAGATTACCGGATTGGGCAGACTGCCAGTAATTCAAATTCTAATTTCTTATTTACGCCTGATGTTTCCTTTGAATACCTTATATCTCCTGATGGAAGATTTAGGGTGATCGGCTTCAACAGGAGCGATGCAGACCTTGGAGATATATCAGGAATTACGCGCCGCAACCGCACAGGTGTTCAGCTTTCATATAGGAAAGAGTTTGATTCCTTCCAGGAGTTTTTTACTAACCAGAGAAAACAGAGAAGAGTTATTGCTGATACAAGCACTAAAGTAACAACAGGAAATTGATGGTGCAACACGACGAGCATTAAATCACGTCTTATATCTTACTCTTTATCACTTCGCCAATATCTTATGCCCCATTTTATCTCTTTTCGTCTCCAGATACTTTTCGTTGTGAGAGTTTGATTTTATTTCAATGGGAACAGTATCCACTATTTCTAAGCCGTAGCCAAGCAGGCCAGCTCTTTTTTTAGGATTGTTACTTATAAGGCGAATTTTGGTAACATTTAGTTCGCGCAATATTTGTGCGCCTACGCCGTAATCTCTTTCATCCATAGCAAAGCCAAGTTCAAGATTTGCTTCTACGGTATCACGTCCTTCTTCCTGCAGTTTGTAAGCTTTCAGTTTATTAAGTAAGCCAATGCCGCGCCCTTCCTGGTTCATATATAAAATCAGGCCTCTACCCTCGGCTTCCACCATTTTCATAGCCGAATGAAGTTGCTCACCGCAGTCACACCTCAATGATCCAAGGATATCGCCTGTCATACAACTGGAGTGTACCCTAACTAAAATCTCTTCGCCTTCCTCCCAATCGCCTTTTTTTAAGGCCATATGTTCTTCACCTGTGTTAAGTTGCTTAAAAGCGATTAACTCAAATGTGCCAAATTTTGTCGGCATTTTTACACGCACGTCTTCTTTTATAAGGCTTTCCTGTTTGAGACGATAGGAGATTAGGTCTTTAATAGAAATTAGTTTTAAGTTATGCCTTGAGGCGATTTCCCGTAGCTGGGGTAACCTTGCCATTGATCCGTCTTCATTCATTATTTCTACCAATACACCTGCTTCGCCATGCCCCGCAAGTTTTGCAAGATCGGTAGTAGCCTCGGTATGGCCGGTGCGCCTAAGTACTCCGCCAGCTTTTGCACGTAATGGAAAAATATGGCCAGGCCTTCCTAATTGTTCGGCTTTTGTATCTGGATCAATTAACGCCTGCACCGTTTTAGCCCTGTCGTGAGCGGAGATGCCCGTGGTACATCCGTTCCCAAGAAGATCAACACTTACAGTGAAAGGAGTTCCATGCAAAGCTGTATTCTTGTTCACCATAAGCTCAAGCTCCAATTCGTCGCATCTGGTTTCGGAAATAGGGGCGCAAATAAGGCCACGACCATACCTGCTCATAAAATTTATTATTTCCGGGGTAACATTTTTTGCTGATGTAATAAAATCACCTTCGTTCTCACGATCTTCATCATCCACCACTATCACCAGCTTACCCTGCCTGATATCCTCAATCGCCGCTTCAATAGAATCTAACATATAAATTATTTATGCACAAAGATAGTTCAATGAGAAAATGACATAAAGTGAAAGTTTTAAAATTACCTGTCTCGCAAATGAGTGATAAATATGCATTAAAAACGTCATGGAAACATTGACCTGCCGATTTCGTCGCAACCCTTGTAATTAATATTTAGATAACATTGCAAAGCAGCGAAAGTTATACAGATTTTGCCTTACGCTTGTTAATAATTGTTAAAACGCAATTGAGGTTTTTTTACTTCCTTTGCCACGAAAAATTGAATCTTATGAATTTAAAAAAAACATTCCCATTAATTTTTGCATTGCTATCGCTGCCGTTTTTTATGATGGCGCAGGTTACCACAAGTAGCATTACAGGTTTTGTAAAAACAGAAACTGGCGACCCTCTTGAAGGAGCTACTATTACGGCTATTCACCAACCATCAGGAACAAAGTATGTTACCATTTCAAAAAAAGACGGAAACTTTACTATACCCAATACAAGGATCGGCGGACCATACCAGGTAATAGTTGGGTTTATAGGATATGCGCCGCAAACAATAAATGACATCAGTCTCGAGCTGGGTCAACCTTTTGTTGCAGACGTGACGCTTTCGCAAAAATCATCAGTATTAAGTGAGATCACTATTACCGCCAGTGGCAAAACGACAGTTTCTAAAACCGGCGCCAGTACTGTTTTCAATTCGAGACAAATAGCTACTCTACCTTCACTTACAAGAAGTATTACGGATTTCACCAGACTCACGCCGCAGGCAAGTAGCGGGAACAGTTTTGCGGGAAGAGACGGAAGATTTAATAACCTACAGGTAGATGGGGCTAACCTTAATAATAACTTTGGCCTTAGTACAGATCCCCTGCCAGGCGGTGGGGCAAGCCCAATATCTATTGAAGCATTTGACCAGATTTCTGTAAATATTGCTCCTTACGATGTGAGGCAATCAGGGTTTACAGGTGCAGGGTTGAACGTTCTCACAAAAAGCGGAACCAATACTTTTCATGGATCTGCTTATGGGTTTTACCGCGACCAAAGCTTTAATGGTACGCATGCAGGAAAAACAGAATTAACTCCTACTCCTCAAAAGAATAAAATATATGGCGCCACAATTGGCGGCCCGATTATCCAGAATAAATTATTTTTCTTTTTAAGTGCTGAATCTGAAAATCAATCTGTACCAAATGCTAATACTTTTGTTCCCGCCGGCTCTTCAGCATCAGGTACCGCGTCATTTGCTCCCACAGATTCGTTGAATAAATTCAGGGACATATTAAAAACAAAGTATGACTACGACGCGGGTGTGTATGATAACCGTCCAAACTTTGTAACTAAAAATCGCAAATTGCTTGGAAAGATAGATTGGAATATCAGCAACAAACACAAACTGACATTAAAATATAGCGATTTCAAAGGTTCTGATCAATCGCCGCTAAATGGTAGCAGCGTACCAAACAGTGGCGTCGGTGGATTTAAAATTACAAATCCATTAAATGGTAAAGTTGCCCCGGCACTATCCCGATTACCAAATAACAGAAACAGCAATAAATCTATTGGGTTTTCTAATTCTGATTATGCAACAGATCACATAGTAAAATCGGCTACTTTAGAACTAAACAGCAATTTCAATAGCAGGGTATCTAACCAGTTATTACTTGCTTATACACACATAAATGATGTAAGAAATAGCCCTGCTGGGGTTTTTCCTACTATAGAAATTTTTGATGGTGATAGTACGGTGCCTGGCGTGGGTGGCGGCAACTATATGAGTGCCGGTACAGATCCCTTTACAAGAAATAATGAAGTGATCAATAACATCGCTACTCTTACAGACAACTTCACTTATTTTGCCGGAAAGCATACCATTACTGCTGGTGCTACTTACGAATATCAAAAAGTAGGCAATGCGTTTATGGGTGGTTCAGAAAGTTATTATATCTACAATACTTTAGATGAATTTGCAAGAGATGCTACGCCTGCATTTTTTTCTTATACCTATTCATTGGTGCCGGGCGAACCGAAAGTATTTTCTGCAGATTTAAAACTGGGACAACTAGGTGTTTATTTACAAGACGAATTTAATATTAATAGTAATTTCAAGCTTACTTATGGCATACGGGGAGATCTTCCTACCTATTTGAAGCAACCAATTGAGAACCCCGCAATTACAGCTTTGCAGTTTCCCAAAGAAGATGGCGTTATGACACATTTTTCGACCGGTGAATGGCCTAAGGCTAAATTACTTTTATCCCCACGGGTTGGCTTTAGATGGACTGTACCTGATGAAAGAGGCCTTGTTTTGCGAGGTGGTACGGGTGTATTCACCGGGAAAATTCCTTTTGTATTCTTAACCAATATGCCGAGTGGCAGTGGTGTTTATCAAAGCGGGTCCGTACTTAATACCCCTGCTCAACTTGCCGGTGTAACTTTCAATCCTGACCCGGACGCTTATCTTTCTAAATTCCCATCAACCATTACGGCAACAGCCCCCGGCAGCTTTACTTTGATTGATCCGGATTTTAAATTTCCACAGGTTTTTAGAACAAATTTTGGTATTGACAAACAATTAGGAAATGGCTTTGTAGCCAACGTTGATATTCTTTATACAAAGGACTTGAACGCGGTAAAAATGCGTAATGCTAATTTAATTGCTCCTTCAGCTACATTAAATGGATTAGATAACAGACCTTATTATCCAACAGCGGCGCCAAAGGTGAACCCTTCTGTAGGTACAGTAATTGTTCTTGAGAATACCAAAAAAGGATATTCCTTTGCTTATACTGCTCAGTTATCCAAGTCTTTCTCAAAAGGGTTTTTTGGCTCAATAGCCTATACTTATACGCTTGCAACAGAAGTGAGTCCTAATCCTGGTTCACAGGCTACATCTGCATGGCAATCCATTGTTAACAGGGGAACACCGAATGATGAAGAATTATACAATTCAGCTTATTCAATACCTCACAGGGTAGTTGGTAATTTGTCTTACAGGTTGGAATACGCCAACCATTTTGCAACAACTCTCTCATTATTTTATGAAGGCTCCAGCCAATCAAGATATAGCTATATTATTGGCGGCGATCTTAATAACGATGGCAACTCTTCTTCTGACCTCATGTACATTTACGCAAAAGGTTCTGATGTTCCATTTGTTGATCAGACACAAAGTGTGGGAGGCGTTACTTCAGTTAAATATACCGTGGCACAACAGCAGGCAGCTTATGATCAGTTGATTGCCAATACTCCTTATTTAAAGAAACATGCGGGCCAATATGCTGAGAGAAACTCAGCGCTCACACCATGGTACAATCGTGTAGACGCACGTCTTTTGCAGGATATTTATGTAAGAACAGGCAATACAAAACACACGCTTCAATTTAGTGTTGATGTAATTAATCTTCCTAATTTTCTAAACTCGGATTGGGGGATAAGAGATCTGTATGTGATAAATAATCCTTTAACTAAAAAATCATCTGGAGGTGCCGCATCACCCACTTTTAATTTAGCAGAAGTTACGCAGGATGGCACTAAGCAGCTAATTACAAAACCTTTTCAAAAAAATACTTCTTTCACTACTACCTGGGGTATGCAACTTGGCTTAAGATATATATTTTAATGTTTGATTTTTTTAATTAGTAGAAACGCCCTGAAAATTTCGGGGCGTTTTTATTTGTTTAGCTATAGTAATCTGAAAAATATTTATTCGTTAGCAAATGCCGGAAGATCCGGATAATAATTTTACATGCGCAACACATATCGGCTGTCCGAAATTTATTAATTTTTATCTACCTATTTTCAAAAGGATTATTCGAAAGCAGGAAGAAAAAACTGCCAGGTCAATTTTTAATTTTGCTATTAATATTCTTTCAATATTTATGCATCGCTACCGGATAAAAACCAACTAACTGTCTTCGATAAGTTCGTATTTTATCAAAAAAAATCCCTTCACATTTCTGTAAAGGGATTTGTATTTTAAAAAGTGATTTACATCGTACATAAAACATCGTACGTCGTACATAGAATTAATATCCCATATCACCCATTCCACCACCGCCCATTGGAGGCATTGATGGCTTATCTTTTTCAGGCCTGTCAGAAATTACACATTCGGTAGTTAACAACATTCCTGCAATAGAAGCGGCATTTTCCAAAGCAATCCTTGTTACTTTAGTTGGATCAATTACGCCTGCAGCAAGTAAATTTTCATAAACTTCTGTACGTGCGTTAAATCCAAAATCACCTGTACCTTCTTTTATTTTTTGTACAACGATGCTACCTTCAATACCACTGTTGATAACGATCTGGCGAAGAGGCTCTTCAACAGCACGCTTTACAATCTGGATACCTGTAGTTTCATCTTCATTTGAACCTTTTAATTGTTCAAGGCTTTCAATAGCGCGAATGTAAGCAACACCACCACCTGCAACGATACCTTCTTCTACAGCAGCTCTTGTTGCGTGAAGTGCATCATCTACTCGGTCTTTCTTTTCTTTCATTTCCATTTCCGTAGCAGCACCAATGTAAAGCACAGCAACACCACCGCTTAGCTTAGCAAGACGTTCCTGTAGTTTTTCTTTATCGTAGTCAGATGTAGTAGATTCAATTTGCGCTTTTATTTGATTTACCCTTGAGGTAATATCTTCCTTAGCACCTTTACCATCTACAATTGTAGTATTATCCTTATCAATTGTTACAGAAGCAGCTTCACCTAAATAAGTAAGGTCAGCATTTTCTAATTTGTAGCCTTGCTCTTCGCTTATTACAATACCTTTTGTAAGTACCGCAAGATCCTGCAACATTTCTTTTCTGCGATCACCAAAGCCTGGAGCTTTTACTGCAGCAACTTTTAAAGTACCACGTAATTTATTTACAACTAACGTTGCTAATGCTTCACCTTCCAAATCTTCAGCAATGATTAATAACGGACGTCCGCTTTGCGCCACTTTCTCAAGAATGTGAAGAATATCTTTCATTGAAGAAATCTTCTTATCATAAATAAGAATGTAAGGATTCTCCAATTCAGCTTCCATCTTTTCGCTGTTTGTTACAAAGTAAGGAGAGATATAACCCCTGTCAAACTGCATACCTTCAACTACTTCTACAGTAGTATCAGTACCCTTAGCTTCTTCAACAGTTATTACACCTTCTTTACCAACTTTTGTCATCGCCTGTGCGATAAGCTTGCCGATTGATTCGTCATTATTTGCAGATATAGAAGCAACCTGTTCAATCTTATCATTGTTGTCACCAACTGATTCAGACTGGCTTTTCAAATGTTCAACAACAGCAATTACAGCTTTGTCAATACCACGCTTCAAATCCATTGGGTTTGCCCCGGCAGCCACATTCTTCAAGCCTTCGCTGATGATTGATTGGGCAAGAACAGTAGCAGTAGTAGTACCATCACCTGCGATATCAGCAGTTTTAGAAGCTACTTCTTTCACCATTTGAGCACCCATATTTTCAATTGGGTCTTCCAGTTCGATTTCCTTTGCAACAGTAACACCATCTTTAGTGATACCCGGTGCACCAAATTTCTTTTCAATTACCACGTTACGTCCCTTTGGCCCGAGTGTTACCTTAACGGCATTGGCCAAAATATCAACGCCCCTCTTCATCTTGTTGCGGGCTTCGATTTCAAAAAATATTTGTTTTGACATATTATTATTGTTTATTAAAATTTTAAAAAATGGTTTAGTTCACTTTCATTAAAATATCAGACGCTCTCATTATTAAATAATCTTCGCCTTCAATTGTAATTTCAGTTCCTCCATATTTACCGTACATAATAGTATCACCGGCCTTCAGTTGCATGGGTATTAAGTTACCCGTTTGCTCGGCATACTTCCCTTTTCCCACTGCTATAACTTTGCCTTTTTGGGGTTTTTCTTTTGCAGTGTCAGGGATTATAATACCGCCTGCAGTTTTTTCTTCAGCCGCGTTTGGTTTAACCAGAACCCTGTCGTCAAAGAGTTCAAATGATTCTTTTGCCATAATTTTTTAATTTTTTTATTTGTAAAATTTTCCAGGAGTTTGTGGATCTCCTTTCTGGAGAGTTTCCCTGGAGGGTTGCAAATGTACACGAATAATTATACCAAAGCCTTCAATCAGTTTTGTTGTCAGCGTTTAGGTTTATGATGGCAGACAGGCAGACGTTAAGTCGGTCAAAATTTCACAACTATTAACAATAACTTGTTATTACCCTCTTTAAGAAAGATCCCAGTCACCTTTAATAGCCTTCATTCGAGGTTCGGACATGCGGGATTTTAGATAGTGGCCTTTTGCTTTTTTTTGCCTGAATGCCTCATATAAAGTAACGGCACAAGCCACAGAAATGTTTAGGGACTTGATTATCCCGACCTGGGGTATAATAAAATTTCCGTCAGAAAATTTCAGGATTTCTTCGCTAACGCCAAATGTTTCATTTCCGAATACAAGTGCTATCGACTCCGTAAAATCCAGGTCAAAAATCTCTACTGAGTCTTCACTTAAATGGGTTGTATAAATGTGTTCATATTTCTTTCTGATCTCTTTAAAGCAACTCTCAGCTTCCGTAAACTGGTGAATATTTAACCATTTATTCGCAGTAGAGGAACTACGATAACCCCATTTTTTGTGAGGGGGAATACGATTATTTAAAATGTACACATCCTGTATGCCAACAGCATCGCATGTGCGCATTACGGCAGAAACGTTATGCGGGTCAAAAACATTTTCCAATACAACAGTGAGATCTGGTTGCCGCTTGTTAAGAACCGATGTAAGACGATTATGCCGTTCAGGAGTCATAGCAGCAAGATAATTCAGAAAATCGTCACTGAGGAATTAGTCAATCTGGCATTGAGTCAATTGTCTATATTTATTTGACCCCTTGCACTTTCAATTGAATTATCGACCGGTTATTTATTAGCCATTAAGCTATTGACTTATTGACTTATTAACGTATAAACTAATTAACCAATCACCAAAGCTACTTTGCACTCACCGGCGGCTTTCCACCTTCCGGTACAAATATAAGTGCATCAGAATCGAGGCAATAACGCTTACCTGTAGGAGCAGGGCCGTCATCAAATACATGTCCTAAATGTGAGCCTGATTTAGAATCAACAACTTCCCAGCGAAGCGAACCCATGCTTTCATCCTTCACCAGTTTAACCGCGTCTTTACTAATGGGTGCATAAAAACTTGGCCAGCCTGTGCCTGAATCAAATTTTGTGTCTGAGCTAAACACCGGCTGTAGGGTTGCTGCAGAATAGTAAGTTCCTTTTTTGTAAAAATGATTAAGCTTTCCACTGAAAGGCCTTTCAGTACCCTGTTCTCGTAAAATATAGTATTGTTCCGGCGTTAGTTTTTGTTTCCATTCCGCCTCAGAATATTTTATCGGAAAGCTGGCATTTTGAGAGACTTTTTCCGGTTCCGGATATTTCGTATTATTCGTCTGCGATTGTGTGCAATTGGCAAGTAATAAAGAAAATACTAACCCGGATAGATAAATTACTTTTTTCATTTCGTTTTATTTTATTAGTGCCCTGATATACGAAACAAAATTAGCAGTAAGTTCTTTAAGACTTGTTAAGAATGATAAAAATGATGTCTGAAATTGCCTATTCGATGTAGCCGCCGTTTAACTAATCTAATTATTTTGCTTTACTATCTTATATACTGAGGAATTCTTTATCCCATCAACTTTCAGAAAATAAACACCAGTGGGAATGCTGTATAAAGGAATTACCGTCCTTTGTGATTGCAACGTTTTCACCAGGTATATTTTCCCGGTTGCATCATATAATTTGATTTCCTTCCCAATAATATCAGTAGCATTGTCGCTGCTGATTGTTACCTGGGAGACAAACGGATTTGGGAAAATTGATATCTTAAATTCAATAGCAGCCGTATCTGCAGGAAGGGGGCCACCCTGTGCAAGTACACTATCACATGCGGCTGAATTCAAAATTGAGTTCCTTGCGTGGCCCATAGCAAATTGTCCCCTCATCGCATTTCTCTGACCAATAGTAAACATGTTCATACACTCGTCATCAGTAAAGTCCATATAGTCCATAAACATATCGCCGAAAGAATTTGGTGAGCAAGACGAGGTACGTGGAAACGAAGGGCAATAGCTGTTATTCGATTGCTGTGTTGGTGTATCGTCTATACCGTCATCACCGCACGATGCATCATTCCATAAATGCTTTAGGCCAAGCCAGTGGCCTATCTCATGCGTTGCAGTTCTACCTTTATTAAATTCGGAATTCAACTCGCCAGTTGTACCAAATACATTGTATTGAATCACCACACCATCCTTTTCTGACGGGCCGCCAGGCATAACAGAGTAACCGAGCGTACTTCCAAATAGATTACACACCCAAATGTTCAGGTATCTTTTTGAATCCCATGCATCGTCTCCGCCCTTTGATGAAAATTTCATTTGATCGTCAGATAACCAAAATTGCTCCTGCGTAAATTTCCGGATAATGCCGGAAGTATTGCGCCCATCGGGGTCGGTTTTAGAAAGGCAGAACACAATTTTTGTGTCGGCAGCTACCTTTGCAAACGGTGCAGGTGTGTTTACCCGGTCCTCATTAAGCCTTCTGTAGTCTGCATTCAGCGCTGCTATTTGTGATAATATTTGATCATTACTTATATTCTGAGCTTCATTATTATACAATACATGTACAACCACCGGCACTATAATAATTTCATTCGGTAACGTATCCCGCGTGCCGGATGTGGTCGCAGGGGTTGTAAGTGGAGATAAAGACCTTGAAGAACTTTGTTTTAGGTAATTAACAGTGCCGCATTTCTGTGCTGATGTTTGGAACGCAAAGAATAAGATGAGTATTATAAAATTAATTTTCATGTATTTCCCGGGTGTTTGTATCTACTTCGTTTTATAAGAAGTATGAATGGATTACATAGGAAGACTACCGATTTAATTAATTCATGGGATAAGTGGAAGAGGTGTTTGATTTGCGAACAGACTGGCGCCGGGAAATAGGTTAAATTATTACAGGTAACAGGGGTTCAGGGGGCAAATAAAGCTATAAATACATTAAGATCAAAGTATCTTCCAATAAAAAATTTATAAAGGAGTTAACAAGCAAGCAGACGGCGTTTGCTACATTTACATTTTTTAAAAAAATATCTATTTTGAATAAAATATACCTGGCTTTCCTTGTTGCTATATTTTTCTCCTGCAATGGCAATTCTACCCCCGAATATGATCCATCTTTGCCGCTTCCGGTGGTGAATAATATTCCGCCACCGCAACCTATTACTTTTAGTGTAGAAAAAGTTTTCCCGCACGATCCGCATGCCTTTACACAGGGGCTGGAGTTTCACAACGGCAAGCTTTACGAAGGTACCGGGGAGCCAGGGGAGTCGCGTTTGCGCATAGTTAATATTGAAACAGGAAAGCCTGAAAAGGAATATCTTATTCCAGACCCGCTTATTTTTGGTGAAGGGATTACGGTTTTTAAAAACAAGATTTACCAGCTCACGTGGCAAAATCACAAGATATTCGTCTACAACTTTAAAGACATTATGCACCCGATAAATACTTATAACTGGAGCGTTGAAGGCTGGGGCATTACCAACGATGGCACGGATTTAATCATAAGTGATGGATCTTCGAAACTATATTTTGTGCAGCCAGACGAAGCAAGAAGAGAAATGAAAACCATCAAAGTGCTTTCGGTAGCAGATAATCATGGAGAACTGGACAGTCTCAACGAGTTAGAATATATAAACGGTTATGTATTTGCCAACAGGTGGTATAATAATAACATCATTAAAATTGATACAGCAAACGGCCATGCCGTGGGCGTTTTAAACTTCACAGGTTTGTTACAACAATACGACCCCAACGATCAAATAAAAGAAGATGCAGTGCTCAACGGCATTGCTTATGATAGCGCAGAAAATCGCCTGTATATTACCGGTAAGAACTGGCCAAAAATGTTTAAGATAAAGCTGAACCAGTAAACCCCTAGCCCCTGAAGGGGAACGCATGCATTGCTTATTTTTTATCACGAGGAGCCGCAATATTGACTTTTAAAGTTCAATTGATGTGGAGGGGTTGGACGCAACATAAATCACCGAGCTGCATTTTTTAATATTCAACATTGCTTTGCTGTTGGAAATCATTCCATTCAAAAATGCCCTGGCGGGATTAGATTTTCCTGTCTTATATTTTTCACTTAGTAAGCTCACGTAAAAGCTGTCATACCACATGGGTCTTACCGAATCAATAGAAAGGCCATGCAATTCTAAAAGTTCCTTCATTGCTTTCGGAGAAAAGTGATATAGGTGCCGGGGAACGTCATAAGCCGCCCAATATTCTTTATAAACTTCTTCATCGTAACAAGTATAGTTGGGAACCGCTATGAAAATTTTACCACCTGGCCTTAGTAAATCATTTACCTGGTTAATGTATCCGTGTAAATCATGAACATGCTCAAGCACATGCCACATCGTAATAGCGTCAAAGCTATTGGCGGGAAGTGTGTAAAGATCTTCAGCCGCGTTTAATTGCACACCATAAAGCTCAAGTGATTTTTTTCTCGCCATTTCATCAGGTTCGATGCCCTTCACCTGCCAGTTGGCAAGCTGCATTGTATTTAAAAAAGCGCCGGTACCACTTCCAATATCAAGAATGCTTCCATTTTTTTTACCAGTAAGTTTTTTTACCAGGTTTTTCTTTTTAAGAAGCGTTTTCTTCCGCACCTGGTGGTACAGTTTATTTATAAATCCTTCCTGGGTATCGCTGTGCGAAATATAATTTTCCGATTGATAATAACGTGCTATCTCTTCCACTTCTGGAATATTTTGCGTGAAGCGAAGTGTGCAATGTTTGCATTCCCAAATTTCAAAATCTTCCAATGAAACCGTGTAATCCTTTACCGTAAATACTGGCAAGATATTTTTGCTGCGGCATATCGGGCATGAATCGTATAAGATCATTGTTAGCGGCTTCGTGCAAAGAAAATGTAAAATCTTCAATTAATTTATCGCGCAGTCTGAATGAATGCGTTGCAAATTGTCATGCGAACTTGTAGGGACAGGTCGTGACCTGTCCAATGACAAACTGTTTCTATCAGCCCCGGTGAATAATCGCATAGTAGGGACAGGTCGCGACCTGTCCCTACACGGCCACCAGATTTTTAGTTTTTATTTATATTAATTTGAATGAATTTTACCGGCGAATGTACATTGTAGCTATAAAAGAAAAAATAAGGCGTATCGGCATATTCATACCTGTGAGGCTTCACTTTGTATTGTTAATTGTAGCATTAGCTTGGTCGGCGAAATGGCTGCGGGAAAATAATGCGCTGCCTGAAACTTCACGAACAGCAATCATTAATCTTTTCATTA